>DAISVV010000233.1:0-4788 GCA_036840015.1 Micropepsaceae bacterium | reverse complement strand
TGCGTGCCTTGCCCGAACCCCTTGCCGAACAGCCCCCCCGAGCCCAGCGCAATCGTCGAGTGCGTGATGTTGTAGCCGGCCCCCAGGGGATCACTGTCCGGGTCCAGGAATGTCTGCACGCGCTGCTTCTGGTAGTCCTTCAGCGCAAACTCCCAGCCAACGGGAATGATGGCGAGCCCGATGGCAATGACGGGCACGATGATCTTCCACGAGAGCCCCGCAAGGAAAATCAGCCCGCATCCACCGGCAATCAGGATCGTGGCCGTGCCGAGGTTTGGCTGCATCAGGACCAGTCCCGCCGGCACAAGGATCAGCAGCAGCGCCGGCAACAGCCGCGAGGGGCGCGACACGTCATCAAGCAGCACCCCGTGCAGGAAGCGCGACAGGGCGAGGATCAACGCGAGCTTCATCAGCTCCGAGGGCTGCAGCTGGAGCGGACCGATGTCGATCCAGCGTTCCGCCCCCTTGCCCATGCGCCCCGCGAACTCCGTCGCGACAAGCAGCAGCAGCGAGCCACCATAGAGAGGATAGGCAAGCCTGTACCACGTGCGAACATGGATCAGCGCGACCACAAGCAGCAGGACCAGCCCGGCACCGAAGCGGGTGATCTGCCGGCCAGCCCACGGTTCAAGGCTGCCGCCCGCCACCGAATAGAGAAGCGCAAACCCGATCGAGGCGATGAGCGTCACAAGCAGCACGATCGACCAGTTCAGCGTCCGCAGCTTGCCGGCAAGCCGCAGCTCCCGCGCGGCAGAGGCAATCGTGCCCTCAAGCGCCATTGGGCTTGCCTTCCGGATTGGGCACGGCCTCGGCAGAACGCGAAGGTGGCACGAACAGCTTCTTGTGCGACGGATCACGCTGGGCCACGAGCGTCATCACATCCTTTGCGATCGGCGCGGCAATGCGCGAGCCGCCACCGCCATGCTCCACGACCACGGCGATGGCATAGCGCGGCTGCACCACGGGCGCGAAGGCGATGAAAAGCGCATGGTCCCTGAGATGATAGGGGATGGTGCTCGGGTCGCGTCCGCGCAAGGCCGCCGTCAGGCGCCGCACCTGCGCCGTACCCGTCTTGCCGGCCATGTCGAAACCCTCGACGTCCAGGCGCGAACGCGCTGCCGTGCCGCCCTGGTTGGTGACGGCGTCCATCCCCTCGTGGACGATGGCGACATGACCCGGATCGAGGCCGATATCCTCGACCGATGGCCTGACAAAGGGTACGCCGTCATATGACTTGATGAGGTGGGGCACGACAGCCTTTCCCCCATTGGCAAGGCGCGCCGTCATCACGCATAGCTGCAGCGGTGTCGTCAGGACTGCACCCTGCCCGATCCCCACATTGTAGGTATCGCCATCGCGCCAGATGTCATGCCGGGCACGCTTCTTCCATGCAGGATCTGGCATCAGGCCCTTCTTCTCGCCCGGAATCTCGAGGCCATAGGCCTGCCCGATGCCGAACTTGCGCGACATGGCGGCAATGGCCTCGATGCCGGTACGCCGGGCACACTCGTAGAAATAGACGTCGCACGAGTGCTTCATCGCCAGCGTCATGTCCATGCTGCCATGCCCGCCCCGTTTCCAGCAGTGGAACACGTGCCGCCCGAGCGAGGTTGCACCGGAACAGAACACCCGCGCTTGCGGCGACATGGCACCCGTGGCCAGGGCGGCAAGGGCGACGATCGGCTTGTAGGTCGAACCCGGCGGATACATGCCTGTGATGGCCTTGTTCAGCAGGGGCTTGAGTGGATCCTCGTTGAGTGCACGCCAGACCTTGGGGGTCACCGTGGTCGTGAAGTCATTCGGGTCGAACCCAGGCGCAGACACGATCGAGATGAGCTCGCCCGAGTGGACATCCATCACCACGACCGAACCGCTGAGGCCCGCCATGCGCTCCTGCGCCAGCTTCTGCACCTCCATGTCCAGCGAAAGCACGACGTCCTCGCCGGGCTTGCCCGGCGTCCGCGCGAGTTCGCGGATCACACGGCCATGCGCGTTGACCTCCTTGTGCGAGGCATCGGGCTTGCCCCTGAGCGCGCGGTCGGCCGCCTTCTCCACGCCCGAACGCCCGATGCGGAACCCGGGCAGCGACAGCAACTCGGGATCTTCCTCGATGTCCTTGTCTGTCGGACCTGCAACATAGCCCAGCACATGGCTGAGCCACGGCCCGAACGGATAGGACCGCAACTCGCCGACATCCGGTGCAATGCCCATCAGGTCGGGCGCATGCAGGTTGATCCGCGCGAACTCGTCCCATGTCAGCCCCTCGGCGACGAGGACCGGGTTGAAGGGCTTCGCGCGCGCGATCTCGCGCAGCACGCGGTTGATGCGGCTCTCGGGCAGCTCGATCAGCGAGGCGACCCGCGCCAGTGCTGCCTTGGGATCAGGCGTGCGCTCGGGGGTCAGCAGCAGCCTGAAGTTCTGGGCCGTGCGCGCAAGCTCGACGCCGAACCTGTCGTAGATGCGCCCGCGTCGGTGCGCGAGCAGCTGCAGGTTGATGCGATTGTCTTCAGCCATCGTCGCGAAGCGCTCGCGCGCGAGGACCGAAAGCTGGAACATGCGGCCCGTCAGGAGGCCGAACAGCCCAAGGGTGCCCGCCGACAGGATTGCAGTCCGGCGCGTGAATGTCCTGAACCGTACACTGTCCCGACCATCCATCATCTGCAGGTGCGCTCCCCTAGAGGCTCTCGGGTGCGGTGGTCAGCATGCGGCGAAGCAGCATGAACGCACGCGCGAACAACGGATAGCACACCAGCGTCACCAGCGCCTGCACGGCAAGCGACGTCGGATCGAGCCACCGCTCGAACATCACCATGCCCATCAGCCATGCCGCAAAGGCAACCAGTGCCGTGACCAGCGCAAACCCCAGCCAGGCACCGATCCCGGTCCTGCCGCGGAAGAAAACGCGTTGCGTCAGCGTGAAACCATGGGCCAGCAGGTAGATCACGACCCAGAAGCCGAGCGGTGTGCCTGATAGCAGGTCCTGCACCAGCCCGACGATGAACACAGCCCAGGGCGGCATGAACGAGGGTCCGTTCATCGCCCAGAAGAACAGGCTCGCCAGCGCAATGTTGGGAAGCGGCACCCGTCCCTCGAGCAGGTAGACAGGCACGCACATGGCCAGCATCAGCAATACGGTGAACAGGAGGGGCAGTGCCCGCCAGACGACATGGGCCACCTGCACGTATGTCGCGTGGATCATGTCGATCATCGCGCAGCCCCTCCAGGGATCTGCATGACGACGGGCGCGACAGGCCTCACCGGCGCCGCGGTTCCGGGCCCGCTGCTGGCAGGCGACGGAACGGACCGGGCATCCGGGGCACCTTCAGCGGGCGACGGGGGTTCGGCATCGACGTCAACGGGCGCCTCGTACTTGAGGACGCGCACGAAATCAGCTCGTCGTTCGCTGGTGAACAGCGACACACGCGGCGACGACGTACCCCGGACCACGGCGCCAACCACGATGCCCGGCGGCAGCACGCCCCCATCGGCGGTCGTCAGGACCCGCGCGCCGGCCGTCAGCCGAGAGCCAGGCGGAAGATACTCAAGTGTCGGCTGGTCCGAATTGTCACCCGCCAGGATCGCCTTCAGGTTGGCGCCCTCGATGATCACGGGAATCCGGCTGCTGAGATCGGTCAGCAGCAGCACGCGCGACGACCGTTTGCCCGTGCCGATGATGCGTCCCAGCATGCCGCGGTCATCGACGACCGCCTGCCCGTGGGCGACACCCTGGTCACGGCCGACGCTGACAAGCACCGACCGCACGAAAGGTCCCGACATGTCAGCGATGACCCGGCCGGCAACACCGGCCACGGGCGCTTCCGTCGGAACCTTCAGCAGTTCCTCGTAGCGTCGGACCTTTCGCTGCAGTTCGCCAAGCTCGCCTTGCGCCATGCGCAGCCGTGCATTCTCGTCGCGCAGCCGCTGGTTTTCTTCATAGACCGAAAGGAACGTGCCGGCACCCTCGATCCAGCGGTTGGCTTCCGCAGCAGGCCCCGCGACCAGCTCCATCGCCGAAGCCGCAAGGTCGTCACCAACACCGCGCACAAGCTGTGTCAGTTCCCCCTGGCCCCGGCTGAGGAACAGCAGGAGGATGGCAGCAACGCACAACAGCGCGAACAGGCGGTTCTCGACCACGAAGGCCCAGAGCCCGGAAGACCTGTTTCGCCTGGAGTTCCATGCCATCGGCAGGGACCCTTCGGATCAGTAATAGACGGAGGACAATACTTGCCTGTGCGAGTTCAGATGCTCAAGCACCTTTCCCGTGCCCAGCGCAACGCAGGATAGAGGCTCGTCGGCGATTGAAACCGGAAGTCCCGTCCGCTCGCGCAGCACCTGGTCGAGATTGGTCAGCAGCGACCCACCGCCGGTCATGACGATGCCCTTCTCCACGATGTCGGCAGCCAGTTCCGGCGGGGTTGCCTCGAGGGCGACCTTGACCGCCTCCACGATCTGGCTGACCGGCTCCTGCAGCGCATCGGCGAGCTGCGCCTGGCTGATGGTGATCTCCTTCGGCACCCCGTTCAAAAGGTCGCGCCCCTTGATGTCGATGCGAACCTCATTGGCGTTGTCCGGCGCCTTGGCACAGCCGACTTCCTTCTTGATGCGCTCGGCCGAAGCCTCACCCACAAGAAGATTATGGTGCCGCCGGATATAAGAGATGATCGCCTCATCCATCTTGTCGCCACCCACGCGCACCGAGCGGGCATAGACAATGCCGCCAAGCGACAGGACGGCAACCTCGGTGGTACCGCCGCCGATGTCGACCACCATCGACCCCGTGGCTTCCGT
>DAISVV010000232.1:1324-4839 GCA_036840015.1 Micropepsaceae bacterium | reverse complement strand
TTGAGCAGGTCGCGGAAATCTCCGAGTGCGGAGGTAAGATCGGGGATATGTTCGCGCGCATAAAAGGAGAGCACGACATCCAGCGTCCCGGCCCAATCCCTGTCCACCTTGTAGGCCGCGAAACGGGGGGCGCCGGGAAATGACTTCCAATAGTCGAGGTAGCGTTCGGTCACATCGAAGAGATAGGGCTGCACGTTCGGGCAGGCCTCGACGACGCGGCGCAGAGTTGCGCCCTTTGCACAACCATAGTCCAGAACCTTGACTTCGCCGGAAAGATCCAACTTGCTCAGGAGGACAGCAGCCTGATGCTCGGATCGGTAGATCTCGCGCCCGTCACGGATTTCGTAGAGTTGGTCGTCGTCCACCCCGTCCGCGTTGATGCTGTATTCTTCGGCATAGTAGCGTTCGAGGTCCGGCAGCGCGCGGGTCTGCAGATGACCACATTGCCCGCAGAGGTGCACCGAAGTCTGCCCGGCGATCAGCGCGTTCATCGTCGTGATCGAAAAAGCTTCCTCGCCGGTGAATACGGGTGCACCAAGGCCGTTTCCGCAGACATTGCAGATGTCGGTCATTGCGCGCTCACGAAGTTCTCGGGGAAGATGGCCTCGACTTCGGTTCCTGCGGTGATCGACGCACGCCAGCCGACCTTCATTCCGATCGGGTCGCGGAAGTTGAAGAACCGACTTTGGACGGACCAGCGAGAGCGATCCGAGACGTTGTAGCCGGAGCCATGGATCGTCAGGAAATCCATGATGATGAGGTCCGTGGGGTCCGTCAGTGGTGCGATATGCTCGTATCTCGCGACGATGGCATCCTCGTCATGGATGCCGATCTGGTAGGCGCCCGTCTTCTCGGCATAGGTGGTGCCGCGCACGTAGGTGCACAGTCCATCCTGATTGGACCGAGGCAGAATGACGACGGGCCCGAGTTCGGGGCGGATCGGAAGAAGCGGGGTCCAGAACACCATCCCGTCGATGCTCTGCGGCTGGAAGACGAACTCCTGATGCCAATGAGAGCGGAACTTCTCCTCGTTCGGGTTATCGATGCGGATACCGTAGGACCCGGCCCCGATCCCCGCATGGTCGGTGCCACGGATGTCGCGGAACAAGGCTTCGGCCCTTGGATGGGCGATCAGACGCAGGAAGGAGGGGATCTGCTTCACCAGATCGTAGACTTCTCCCGCATAACGGCGGTTTGCACTGAGAAGCGTGGCATAGCCAGCGTCGAAGGCGTCCGGCGTGAAGGGCGGGCGCGACAGCAGAATCCTATGCCTCTCGGCGACGAGTCCGATGATCCGGTAGATGTCCTGCAAGATGGGCAGGATATCGGCGTCGAAATCATAGAACCCCTTGATCAGCAGATAGCCTTGCTCATCAAAGAACTTCCGGTCCGCCTCGTTGATCATCATTCTCTCCGCGTTTGGCTCGCTTGGGTCGCCCACGGACCAGCCGGGCCGTGCGGGCGCACTCTAGTCAACCGACCGGGCCAGTCCAAGGGGCATTGCCTCAATACGCACCATCCTCAAGACAGAGGCAGCACTCCGCGCAGCTTTCGGCTCATCCGGTTGCGTAGGACACCACGCTTCGGCTATGCACCGTGCATCGGAGGGCGCCGCTTGCTGATCAGCATCATTATCCCAACGCGCGAAAGGGCAAGATACCTTCGGCAATCGCTCGCAACGGCGCTTGCGATCCAAGACGACCAGATCGAAATCATCGTCAGCGACAACGCGTCGACCGATGAAACGAAGGATGTCGTCGCGTCCTTCGATGACCGGCGGATCAGGTACCTCCACACAGGCCGCCGGGTTTCGATGCGCACGAACTTCGAGTTCGCGTTCCAGCATGCCTCAGGCGAATACCTCATCAGTTTTGGCGACGATGATGGAATCGTTCCGGGCCAGTTTCCCCTCTTGCGAAAGCTGCTGGAAACGCGCCAGCCGGATGGTGCAAGCTGGGCTCTGCCGACATACGGCTGGCCGGTGGACGGCTATGGAACCAAGGTTGGTGGCATCCGGTTCATGGCACAGGACTGCTTCGGCGAACCGGAACGCGTGACAGAACGGACGGCGGTCGAGCTTCTTCAATCCGGGCATCTGAACAGGTTCTTTCGTCTTCCCCGGATTTATCACGGCGCGATGTCGCGCAAGTTCCTTGACAGGATCAAAGACAGCGACGGGATTCTGTTCCGCGCCCGAAGCCCCGACATCTATGCCAGTTTCCGTGCCGTTTTGGTGGGTGGGGTCTTCGACTACTACGCCCACCCTTTTTCAATAAATGGCCACAGCCCCGCGAGAACCGGGGGATCTAAGATCGCCGTGCGCGAACGCCGGAAGGGAGGACCAGCCGACCGGCGTTTCCTTACCGAAGCGGAATCGGACCCCATCGAAGATATTGTGCCAATCACCCTGTCCATGGCACTCGCGTTTCTCGGGACTGCCCAAACGGCGGCAGCCGTCAACCCGTCGATGGCATTCAACCCGGAATACAAGAACTGGTATCGTGCCGCGCTCAGGGACATGCGCCGAAAGGAACCTGACGTCGCGCAGGCGATCAACGAGTCACTGACGGCACATTCCCGGCAATTTGGAACGATGCATCATTTGGATGCGGCACGATCCAGTCGTGGCATGGACTGGCCCACCCTCTTCAAAAGGTTGTCCAACGCGGTTGGAAAGCTTCGAAAGAAGGACAGCATCCGACTTTCAGCGACGGAACGCGGAGAGAACACAATCCTAACCGCAGCAAGGATGTGCGATGTCTTCCTGGGTAATGACATGGCGCTTGTTCTTACTGGGGCCACCAGCCACGCAGAAGCGTGGAAAACGGCCATCGCGCGCAGCGGCGCATACGCTCGACAGATTTGAACCGGCATAAGGGGCAGTTAGTTTAGATGACAACACAAGATGACCGCGCCGCGTTCGCACAGCACAGCCGCGAACAGTCTCTCGCACTCGGCAAGGACCAGAGTGTATTCGATGCATCCACCGAGTTCATGCTCAAACTCGACCCCTACGACTATTCCTATCTGTGGACATGGATGGGTGTGCCGATCATCCAGATGCCGGCCGATATCATGGCCACCCAAGAGGTTATCTGGTCCACGAAGCCCGATATCATCATCGAGACGGGTGTCGCGCGCGGCGGGTCGGTCTTGTTTATGGCGTCGCTGCTGGAACTGCTTGGCAAGGGGCAGGTGATCGGGGTGGACATCGACATAAGGGCGCATAACCGCGACACAATCGAGAACCACGTGCTCTCGCGTCGCGTCACGCTTGTTGAGGGCGGTTCAACCGCACCGGAGACGCTGGCTGCTGTACGTGCACTCATTCCCGACGGTTCCCGGGTCATGGTCATCCTGGATAGTGACCACAGTCGCGATCATGTCCTTGACGAGTGCCGTGCCTACGGACCGATCGTCTCGGAGGGATGCTATATGGTCGTGGGCACACAGGATAAAAGCCAAAATCATTAAATAAAAAAACCACGAACGCGCTAAAAGAATTGGTTAAAAGG
>DAISVV010000232.1:0-1314 GCA_036840015.1 Micropepsaceae bacterium | reverse complement strand
CGGTGTGATGCTTTATGGTTGGGTCCGTCACGATTTTCGGCCTTGTCGATGAAATCCTTGCGGCGCGGATGCGGTCCAAGCTTTGGTTCAAGGGAGACGAGCCGCTGACGGCGCTCCGCATGTTCCTTGCAGAGGACTCTACCTTTGAAACCGACGAGGTGCTGAACGGCAAGCTGGTCCTGTCTTCGTCGCCCGGCGGCTACATCAGGAAGAAGCGCGCCGAGAGATGACGACGGTTGTCATCAGCCAACCGATGTATCTGCCCTGGCCGGGCTTCCTTTCCCATCTTGCCTTGGCGGATGTCCTGATCTGGCTGGACGATGCGCAGTTTTCGCGGGGATCCTTTACAAACCGCATCCAGATACGGACGGCGGACGGTTCGAAATGGCTGAGTGTTCCGCTGGTCGGAAAAGGGTTCGCAATGCCCATCCGAGACCTCGTTGCCGCCCAGCCCGACTGGCCCCGAAGTCACGGCGACCTCATCCGCCAAGCGCTGCAGCGCGCGCCCTACCTGCGCGAAGCTCTGACGATCTTGGAGCAGGCTGCAGCGCGCGAGTCTCTTTGCGAGACCTTGATCGCCAGCGCCGAACTTTGCCTGACAGCCTGCCAAGTCCCCTACCCCGAAACCCGCCGCGCGTCAGACATGAACGTATCCGGTTCGAGTTGGCGACGTGTTCTCGAACTTGTCCATGCGGTGGGAGGCACGCGCTATGTGACCGGCCACGGGGCCGCGAACTACCTTGATCACTTTGCTTTCGAAGCGGACGGAGTCGCAGTCGAATACATGGATTACTCCATCGCCCCCTGGCCCCAGAGGCACGGGGAGTTTTCACAATTTGTGACCAGCCTTGATCTGATTGCCAATGTGGAGCCGGAGCTTCGCCGGAACCACTTGAGCCGTAGCACGATTCCGTGGCGGGATTTCCTTGCCCGCAAAGGCCTGCCTGTCACCGGCTGAGCAGCCCGACGAGGACCGCCACGACGCGCTCGATCTCGGACGTGGTAATGTCATGAAAACTAGGCAGATTGATCGCCCGGGTCGGGATGTCCCATGCGCTTACATTCTCGGGCACAGGCTTGAACATCGGCAGCGACGAGAGCGGGTGGAAGAACACCCGTGCGTCGATATCTACCGCCTTGAATGCAGCCTGCAGGTCCGCGCGCGTGATGCCGATGGCGGGGTCGAAGACGACCGTGGGCATCCAGCTGCCGTTCACGGTTCCGTTGGGTTCTGGGTTCAGACCGAGGCCCTGGTGGGGTGACAGCCGAGCGCGATAGGTTGCGAGAATCTCCCTCTTGCTCGCTATGAGGTCT
>DAISVV010000231.1:0-4890 GCA_036840015.1 Micropepsaceae bacterium | reverse complement strand
CTCAAGAGCGGCTGGCCCCTCGAGGAAGCGGATGCGGGCCGGGCCGGCGCTGGCGGGAAGCACCATGGCGAGGCCGACAAGGGCGAGCGCGAGGCTTCTTGCCCGATCCTGCAGCCCCATCGCCTTCAAGCCCCCTAAGCCCTGCCCTCCAGAATGATTGCAGAGAGCGGGCCCAGGTTCAACTGGCTCCCTGCCCGCACCACGGAGCCGATCTCGAGGATGGTCGCGAGGCCGTCGGGGGCGCAGGTGGTTGTGGCGGGGCTGCGCGACAGGTTGAAGACGCACAGCGCGCGCGAGGGCGCGGACACACGCTCGAAGGCCAGGACCTGGTCGCTGGCTTCAAGCATGGAGATCTCGCCCATGCGCAGCACGGGGTGGGCCTTTCGCAGGGTCACGAGGCTGCGCGTGAATTGCAGCGTCGAGGCCTGGGCGCGCTCCTGGCTTGCGGCCGCCAGCGGCCCATGGGCGGGCGCCATCGGCAGCCAGGGCTCGCCATAGCTGAAGCCGAGATTGGGCTTGCCTGAAACCCAGGGCATGGGCGTACGACAGGGGTCGCGCCCCTTGCTGAAGGGGAAGTAGAGCTCGCCTACCGGATCGCGGATCTGGTGGCGCTCGATGGGGCCATCGGGCAGGCCGAGCTCCTCGCCCTGGTAGAGCAGGACCGTGCCCTTCAGCGTCATGAGCAGCGCGAGCGCAAGGCGGGCCAGCGCGGGGTTGGCCTCGAGCGAGCGGCCATAGCGCGTCACCGTGCGTGGCACGTCGTGGTTCGACATGGTCACGCAGGGCCACAGCCCGTCGATGGCACCAAGGAACGCGTAGTGGTCGGCAAAGACGCGCGGGCGGAAGCTGCGGTCCTCGAGGAAGGTGAAGGTATAGCCCGTGTGCAGGCCATGGTCGCGTCCGGCGAAGTGACCGAGCAATCCCGGCTCTTCCGAGAACTCGCCGAAGACGAA
Source organism: Micropepsaceae bacterium (assembly GCA_036840015.1). GTDB lineage: Bacteria > Pseudomonadota > Alphaproteobacteria > Micropepsales > Micropepsaceae > SZUA-430. The sequence goes on along the minus strand of DAISVV010000231.1, from coordinate 3,937 downwards.
CCTGTCCCCGTATCGGTCGACCAGTGCACGGATCTCGTCGAGCACCTCGCGGTTCTCGGGCAGGTTGGAGTCGCGCGTGCGGCGCTGCAGGTTGGGCGCGTGTCCCCAGTGATGGGCGGTGCGCTCTGCCATTGGCACGGCCGGGTTGTCGCGCAGGGCCGCGTCATGGAGATAGGAGTTGGCGACATCGAGGCGGAAGCCGTCGACACCGCGATCAAGCCAGAACCTGAGCACGTCGAGCGCGGCCTTGCGGGCGTCGGGGTTGTAGAGGTTCAGCTTGGGCTGCTGCTTCAGGAACTTGTGGAAGTAGTACTGCCGGCGCGCCGGGTGATAGGACCAGGCGGGTCCGCCGAAGACGCTGAGCCAGTTGTTGGGCGGCGTGCCGTCCTCGCGCGGGTCGGCCCAGACGTACCAGTCGGCCTTGTCGCCTTCACGGGACTTCAGGCTTTCCTGGAACCAGGGGTGCAGGTCGCTCGTGTGCGAGAGAACCTCATCCATGATCACCTTGAGGCCGCGGCGGTGGGCCTCGGCGATCAGGGCATCGAAGGTCTCGAGCGTGCCCATCTCCGGGGCAATCGCGTCGAAGTCGGCGACGTCGTAGCCGAAGTCGCGGTTGGGCGAGGGATGGATGGGCGAAAGCCAGATCGCCTCGACGCCCAGCGACGAGATGTAGTCGAACTTCGAGGCAATGCCCTTGAGGTCGCCGACGCCGTCGCCATCTGAATCGCAGAAGGAGCGCGGGTAGATCTGGTAGACGACGGCGCCCTGCCACCAGGGCGCAGGGCGCGGCGCCGCTTTTGTCACGCTTGGTCGATCCGCTCGATCACGCGGCCCACGATGCCATAGGCCTTGGCCTCGTCAGCCGACATCCAGTAGTTCCGGTCGGTGTCCTCGCGGACCTTGGCGATCGGCTGACCGGTCTCGTCGGCGATGGTGCGGTTGATGCGCTCCTGCATCTTCAGGATCTCCTCGGCCTCGATCTCGATGTCGGAGGCCGTGCCACGGATGCCGCCGGCGGGCTGGTGGACCATGAAGCGGGTGTTCGGCAGGCAGAAGCGGTTTGCCTTGTCGGCGCCGAGGTAGATGTGCGTGCCGGCCGAGGCGACCCAGCCCGTGCCGATCATCTTGATGCGCGGGCGCAGGGCCCTGACCATGTCATGGATCGTGTCACCGGATTCGACGTGGCCGCCCGGCGAGTGCAGGATGACCTTGATGTCCTTGTTCGGGTCGTCGGCGGCAAGCGCCAGAAGGTTCGCGGTCACCCTCTCGGCCATCTTCATGTCGACCTCGCCAAAGATGAGGACGGTGCGCGACTTGAACAGCGCCTGGGGAATGGCCGTGAAGGGCGTGGGCTCCGCCGGCTTGTTTTCTTCTTCCTTGTTCAGCGTCAAAAGCGAAGCCATAGGCCATTCTTCCTTGGGTTAACGACAAGTCGAAAGGGGAAGTAGCACGAGGACCCGAGTGTCGCAAATCCCGGTTAATTTACTCCCACGATCCGGCCCAGCGTGGGGCCGATTTCCGCGTTCAGGACCAGGTCTGCGTGGTCGTCGAGGCTGGTGCGGTCACGGTTGAGGATCACGAGTTTCGCACCGCTGCGTTTTGCTGCTGCTGGCAAGCCGGCGGCCGGGTAGACCACGAGCGAGGATCCGATCGCCAGGAACAGGTCGCAGGCGCGCGCGGCGGCGGCGGCGCGGGCCATCTCTTCCTCGGGCATGGCCTGGCCAAAGGAGATGGTCGCCGACTTCACGATGCCGTTGCAGCGCCGGCACGTGGGCGGCTCCTTCGTCTGGCGGAAGACGGGTTCGATCTCGTCGAACTCGTGGCGCTGGCCGCAGGCGAGGCACTTGGCGTAGGTCGCGTTGCCGTGGATCTCGATCACGCGGTCGGCGGGTACGCCGGAGGCCTGGTGCAGGCCGTCGATGTTCTGGGTGATGACATCGGTGACCTTGCCCACCTCCGTGAGGCGTGCGATCGCGCGGTGGCCGGCATTGGGTGTGGCTGCCATCAGCCGGGGGCGACCTTCAAAGAGGCGCGTCCAGGACTCGATGCGGGCCTCGCGCGAGCTGACGAACTCGTCGAAGTAGATGATGCTCTGCTGGCTCCAGATGCCGTTCGGGCTGCGGAAGTCGGGGATGCCGGACTCGGTCGAGATGCCCGCGCCCGTGAAGACCACGATGCGGCGGGCGTCGTCGATGAGGCGGGCGAGTTGGTGGGTAGTGTCGGTCACGCGGGCAGGCTTTCGGGGTTGGCGGGCGGCTGTGAAAGGGCCCGCTTATCTGGCCCCTTGGGGTGGGGAATTCAAGTCATCCCTTCGTCATGGCCGCGTCGCGCGGTGAGCCGCGAACCGGCCACCCAGTGTGTCCGCTGGCAGCGCTGCGGCACGCGGGGGCATGAAGGGGCGCTTGTAAAGTGGCACTCGCTGTGCCACTACTTTATACAGGCACGAAGCAACCATCATCGCGACAGGAACGCTCCCTCATGCACACCACCGAACTCTGGGTCGAACGCGGCAACCTTCGGAACACGAAGGTCGTTGAGCGGCAGCTGGCGCCGCTGGCGGAGGGTGAGGTGCTGGTGAAGATCGACAAGTTCGGACTGACCGCGAACAATGTGAGCTATGCCGTCTCGGGCGACATGATCGGGTACTGGAAGTACTATCCGGCCGAGGGCGACTGGGGGAAGGTGCCTGTCTGGGGCTTTGCCGATGTGGTGGAGTCACGCTGCAACGAGATCCCGGTCGGCGAGCGGATCTGGGGCTTCCTGCCCATGGCGACCCATGCGGTGCTGCAGCCGGGCAAGGTGAATGCGCGTCAGTTCACGGACATGGCGGCGCATCGCCAGCCGCTGCCGGGCCTCTACAACGACTTCATGCGCACGAAGGGTGATCCGGCGCCGGTCAAACAGGCGGAGGACGCGCGCTGCGTGCTGTTCCCGCTCTTTGCCACGTCCTATGTGCTCTACGACTATTTCGTGGCCAACGAATTCTTCGGGGCAAAGCAGGTCGTCATTGCCTCGGCCTCATCGAAGACAGGGTTCGGGCTCGCCTGGCTTGTGCACCACGACAAGGCGGCCGGGCAGCGCGTCGTCGGGCTTACCTCGCCCGGCAATATCGGCTTCGTGCAGGCGCTGAAGGTGTGCGACCAGGTCGAAAGCTATGACAGGATCAGCGCCATCGATGCCTCGTTGCCCACGATCTTCGTCGACATGTCGGGCTCGGGGCCCGTCGTGAGCGCGGTGCACCAGCATGTGGGTGCCAACGTGGTCGAGAGCTGCATCGTGGGCGCGACGCACTGGGAAGAGGACCGGACGCGGGGCGAATTACCCGGCGCGAAGCCCACGTTCTTCTTTGCGCCTGCGCATATCGGGCGGCGCAACAAGGAATGGGGGCCGGGCGTGCTGATCGGCAAGGCCATGATGGCCGGTGCGCAGATCACGGCTTCGATCGCCGGCACGTTTTCGATCACGCGCACCGACGGGCCTGCAGCCGTCGAGAAGGCCTTCGTGGAGCTGGTCAACAACAAGGTGCCGCCAAGCCGCGGATTGCTCTTGTCCATGCAGGCCGGAGCCGGCGGGCGATGACGTATCGCCTGCATGGCACGCCGGGCTCGCTCTATACCGGCAAGGCGCGCAGCTATCTTGTCAAGCAACGCATCCCTTTCGAGAACCGCGCCGCGGGCGAGCACCGGTTCCGCGAGGAGATCGCGCCGAAGCTCGGGCGCTGGATCATCCCGGTGCTCGAGGGCGCCGATGGCACGCTGGTGCAGGACGGGTCGGACATCATCGCGCATTTCGAGGCGAAGGGTGGCACGCGCTATCCCGCCTATCCCTCGACGCCGCTGCACGCGCTCATCGGGCAGATCTTCGAGCTGTTCGGCGGCGAAGGCCTGTTGCGTCCGGCGATGCATTATCGCTGGAACTTCGATGAGGTGAACAAGGC
>DAISVV010000230.1:0-4902 GCA_036840015.1 Micropepsaceae bacterium | reverse complement strand
GCCCTTGAAGCTGCGTTCCACGATGAATCCGCGGATCTGGTCGTCCTCGGTCTTTGCCCAGACGCCCGCAATGTCGGCAATCGGTGAATTCGTGATCCAGTTCTTGGCGCCGTTGAGCATGAAGCCGCCGGGTACCGCGCGTGCGCGCGTGATCATGCTGCCGGGATCGCTGCCGTGGTCGGGCTCCGTCAGGCCGAAGCAGCCGACCATCTTGCCGGTGGCCAGCTGCGGCAGGAAGCGCTTGCGCTGGTCTTCCGAGCCGAAGGCGTGGATCGGGTGCATCACGAGGCTCGACTGGACGCTCATCGCCGAGCGGTAGCCGGAGTCGACGCGTTCCACCTCGCGGGCAACAAGGCCGTAGGCCACATAGCCAAGGCCTGCGCCGCCATAGGCTTCGGGGATCGTGATGCCGAGCAGGCCCATTTCGCCCATCTCGCGCATGATCTCGGTGTGAAACATTTCCTTGCGGTTGGCCTCCAGGACGCGGGGCATCAGGCGGCCCTGCGCGTAGTCGTGCGCGGAACGCGTGATCATGCGCTCTTCTTCAGTCAGTTCCCCTGCGAGCAGGAGCGGGTCTTCCCAGGTGAAGTGTCCGTTGTCGAGGTCGGCTTTTGGTGAAGAGGCCATGTGGACCTGCCTGGCTTGGCTGGCGGTTGAAATCGTTGCCATGAATAGCCAGTAGCGCTGCAAATTGCCATGGGACCCGTCGGCGCGGACCACTGTCACGAACAAAAGAGGAACTTTACCTTGTCGAGGCGTCCGGATTTTGCAATTGCCTTAACGGGCGTAGTAGTAATGTCGCGTGCGTTGGTTCGACGGGCAAACGCTGAAACAGGGTCGGGACATGGCAGCAAAGACAAAGACCAGTGGCAAGTCGGTGAAGAAGGCCGCAGCGAAGGCTGCGCCTGACGTTACCGGACCCCGGCTGTTTCGCGTGACGCTCGAAGTCAATCATCTCGAGCGCGCAAGAACGTTCTACGAGGAACTGCTTGCGCAGAAGGGAAAGAAGCTTCCCGGCCAGCGCCTGCATTTCGACCTTGGGGGCTGCGTGCTCGAGATCAGCGACGTTTCGTCCTCGGGGCCGTCGCATCCCTGTGCCAAGTCGATCTGCATCTCGGTGCCGGGGATCGACGCCGTGCACAAGCGAGCCCGCAAGCTGAAGTGCCTGTCCATCGAGCTCGTGCAGGACAAACCAGGCGGGGCGATCCATGTGCGTCCCTGGGGGGAGAGGTCGTTCTATGTCGACGATCCCTGGTTCAATTCGCTCTGTTTCGTGCAGGCCGGGAGCGAGTACAGGGGCTGATGTTCCGCCCCTGATGACGCGGTTTGCATTCAGCCTCCGATCGCGCCACAACACGGTACATGAGTAACGTTTTTCTGTCCCGGCTGCGGGCCTGTCCCGTGATGCATGATCACTCTCGTGCCGCGCGGGTGCTGGAGGCGCTTGGCGCGGGCGTGCCGCCGGATGGCTGGACGCAGCTCGTGCGCGCCACAGCCTCCAACAGTCCCTATCTCAGCCGCGCCCTCGAACGTGACCCGGCCTGGGTCATGGGCTTGCGTGACGCGGTGCCTGAAGAGGCCTTGGCCGGGCAGATTGAGCGCCTTGCCGGGGTGGTCGAGCTGCCACGTCAGGATGCGATGCGAGTGCTGCGGGAGGTCAAGCATCACTGCGCGCTGATCATTGCGCTGGCTGACCTCGGCGGGGTCTGGTCGCTTGACGAGGTGACGAGCAGCCTGACCCAGCTAGCCGATGAAACGCTGAAGGCGGCGCTGGCCCATGCCGTCCGGGACGCCGTCGAGCGGGGACGGCTTGAGGCCGGGGCGGGCGCGACGCCCGGGAGTTGCGGCCTTTTCTTCCTGGCGATGGGGAAGTACGGCGCGTTCGAGCTCAACTACTCGAGTGACATCGATTTCAGCTGCTACTTCAACCCCGAGCGTTTGCCGGTCACCAGCCGCTATTCGCCGCAGGAAGTGGCCGTGCGGATCACGCAGGCAACCGTGTCACTGATGCAGGAGCAGACACAGGATGGCTATGTCTTCAGGTGTGACCTCAGGCTGAGGCCCGATGCCGGGTCGACGCAGATCGCCGTCTCGACGACGGCGGCGGAGACCTACTACGAGAGCATGGGGCAGAACTGGGAGCGCGCAGCCATGATCAAGGCGCGCGTGTGTGCCGGCGATGCCGGCGAGGGGGATAGCTTCCTCCGGAACCTGCAGCCCTTCATCTGGCGCAAATATCTCGACTATGCGGCCATCGAGGACATCCACTCGATCAAGCGGCAGATCCATGCGCATGGCGGCTTTGGCGACATTGCCGTTGCCGGGCACAACATCAAGCTCGGGCGCGGGGGTATCCGCGAGATCGAGTTCTTTGCCCAGACCCAGCAATTGATCCTCGGTGGTCGCATTCCGACGCTGCGCAACCAGAGAACGACGGATGCGCTTGATGCGCTGACGGCGCGCAACGTGATCGCGGCGCAGACCTGCGAGGACCTGAAGCGCGCCTATGTGTTCCTGCGCACGCTTGAACATCGGCTGCAGATGATCGAGGACGAGCAGACGCATTCGATGCCCCGCACCGCCGATGGCCTCGAGAATGTCGCGCATTTCATGGGCCTGCCGGACACCGCCGCGCTGTCGGAGCGCCTCAGTGCACAACTGGCGATCGTCCAGGGCCACTATGTGCGCCTGTTCGAAAGCCAGCCCACCTTGTCGGAGCAGGCGGGCAGCCTTGTGTTCACCGGGGTTGATGATGACCCGGAAACCATTGCGACGTTAAGGAACATGGGCTTCAGCCAGCCCGAGGCGGTCTCTGCGACCATCCGGGGCTGGCATCATGGTCGCGTGCGCGCCACGCGGAGCGAGCGGGCGCGGGAGAAGCTGACCGCGCTGATGCCGTTGCTGCTGGATGCCCTCGCGAAGACGGCAAATCCCGACATTGCTTTTACGCGTTTCGACCGGTTCCTCTCGGGCCTGCCGTCCGGGGTCCAGGTGTTCGCACTGCTGTTGTCGAACCCGGAACTGCTGCGTCTGATCGCCGAGATCGTGGGCACGGCGCCGCGCCTGGCAGACCATCTGGCCGCCCGGCCCGGTCTTCTGGACGTGCTGATCGACTCGGAGTTCCTTCGTCATACGCCTGACCTTCGCGAGCTGAAGGACAGCCTTGATGCACTCGTGCGTTCGAGCCGGCGACTGGAAGACACACTTGATACCGTGAGGCGCTGGACGAAGGACCAGCAGTTCCGGATCGGCCTGCAGCTGCTGCGCAAGCAGATCGACGGCCTCGGCGCCGGGCATGCCTTTGCGGATGTGGCGCAGGCTGCGATCCTTGCGCTGTTTGCGGCCTGCCTCAGCGAACTGGTCGTGGCGCATGGCCGCGTGCCTGGTGCTGAGATGTGTGTGATCGGCATGGGGCGCCTGGGCGGACGCGAGATGACGGCAACGTCAGACCTTGACCTGATCTTTGTCTATGAAAGCCCGCCTGAGGTCACGGCGTCGGACGGGGAGCGTCCCCTTAGTGCGAGTGTCTATTTCTCGCGCCTCTCCCAGCGGCTGATCACGGCTCTTACCGCCATGACGGCTGAAGGCGGGCTCTATGAGGTCGACATGCGCCTGCGCCCCTCGGGCAACAAGGGGCCGGTGGCCGTCAGCTTCGAGACGTTCAGGAATTACCAGATGAACGAGGCGTGGACGTGGGAACGACTGGCCATGACGCGCGCCCGCATCCTGACGGCGCCCTCGGCGCTGGGCGCGCGGGTGGCCGGGGTGATTGCCGAGTGCCTTACGGCCGGGCATGACCGCGCAAAGATCCTCGCCGACGTCGCCGACATGCGGCACCGGCTGGACCGGGAGCGCCCCGCGCGAAGTCCATGGGACCTCAAGGAGGCCAAGGGCGGTCTGTTCGATATCGAATTCATTGCGCAGGGGCTGCAGCTCGTTTCGGCACCGCAGTCGGACCGTGTGTTGCAGACGAACACGCTTGATGCGCTGGCGGCGCTGGAGCGTGCCCAGGCCCTTTCGACTGAGGATGCGCGTGTCCTCGCGGACAGCCTCATCGCCTTCCAGAACCTGATCCAGATCCTGCGCCTGACGGTGGGTGAGGCGCTGGCAAGCGTCGAGATGTCTGCGTCGCTGCGCAGCCTCATCGCCGAGACGGTGGGGCTTTCGTCGCTCGAGGAGGTGGAGGCGATGCTCCGGGTACGTGAGGCGCAGGTGCGCGCGCGCTTCGAGCGACTTATTGGCGGGGCGCCGGATTCATGAGAGGGCGGCGAGGACCTCGGCGGCGAACTCGGACAATGTGTCGTCACGCGCGCCCATGATGATGATCCGGTCGCCCGGACGTGCCTCGTGCCGGATGACGGGGATGCAGTCCTTCCTGAGTTCGTGGTAGATCGCCTTGCGACCGCGGGCGAGAATGGCGTCCACGATATCACTGCTCGAGACTTCGCGGTTCGTCGTGCCGCCGTAATAGGCGGGATCCGGCATCACAAGGATGTCCTGCGAACGCATGCGCGTGGCAAAGGTCTCGACGAGTTCCCGGCCCATCAGGCGCAGCGGGCCGTAGCCGTGGGGCTGGAACAGGACAATCACGCGCCCGGGGAAGGCGTGGAGCGTTTCAAGGGTTGCCGTTATCTTGTCCGGGTTGTGGGCGAAGTCGTCGATGACGGTGATGCCCCGCGTCGTACCCACGATCTCGAAGCGGCGTTTGATGCCGGCGAAGCCGGCAAGGGCTGCGCATGCCTGCGCGAGGGGGATCCCGGCGGCGACGGCGGCGGCCACTGCTGCAACAGCGTTGGCCACATTGTGCCGGCCCGGCAGGTTGAGGGTGCAGCGCGCCGTGTTGCCGGTCGCCTGCTCATGGATCGTGAAGTGGCTGACCAGCGGTTCGAGCGCGATGGCGTC
>DAISVV010000229.1:0-4940 GCA_036840015.1 Micropepsaceae bacterium | reverse complement strand
AGGCGGACCTCGGGGAAGATCGTCGTCAGGTGATCGGCCCAGTCGGACATGGTCGGCTCGACGTGCTCGAGGCCGGGGAGCTTGCGGGCCATGAAGTCGCGGAAGGACTTGCCGGCAACGTCGTGATAGATGCCGTCGCGGTAGGCAAAGTACATCGGCACGTCGAGGGCGTAGTCGACATAACGTTCGAAGCCCATGCCGTCCTCGAAGACCCAGGGCAGCATGCCGGCACGCGCGTTGTCGACATCGGTCCACACATGGCTGCGGTAGGACAGGAAGCCATTCGGGCGGCCCTCGCGGAAGGGCGAGGCGGCGAAGATCGCGGTTGCCACCGGCTGCAGTGCGAGGCCGACGCGGAACTTCTTCACCATGTCGGCTTCCGACGCGAAGTCGAGGTTCACCTGGATGGTGCAGGTGCGGAACATCATCTCGAGGCCGAGGCCCCCGACCCGCGGCATGTAGCGGCGCATGATCCCGTAGCGGCCCTTGGGCATCACGGGGACATCTTCAAGCCGTGCCGTCGGGTGATAGCCGAGGCCGATGTAGCCGGCGCCGATTTCGGTCGCGACCTGCTTGACCTGGTCGAGGTGCTCGTTCGTCTCGGCGCAGGTCTCGTGCAGGCTGCGCAGGGGGGCGCCGGAGAGTTCGAGCTGCCCGCCCGGCTCGAGGCTGATGGCCGCGCCCTTCTGTTTGAGGCCAATGATGTTCGGCCCCTCGTTCACGGCTTCCCAGCCGAACCGCTTCAGGCCCTCGAGCATGGCGCGCACGCCGGGTTTGCCCTCGTAAGGCAGCGGGGCCAGCGTCTTCAGGTCGAAGCCGAATTTCTCATGCTCTGTGCCGATGCGCCAGGCAGCGCGGGGCTTGCAGCCTTCGGCGAGCGAGGCCACGAGGTCGGCCTTCGAGGTGATCGGGCCGCCGCCGGATTGGGGTACTGACATTCAGGCCTCGGGACTGGTGGTCGCCAGCAAGAGGTTTGCCGGCACGGAACCCATCATCTAGACGGCCGCAGGTCAACGCAAGGGGGCCATTAACGCCAGTCTCCCCTGACCGACTGCCATACGGCGATGGCGGCAAGGGCTGCCGTGTCGGCGCGCATGATGCGCGGGCCGAGGGTCACGGGAATGACACATGGCAGGCTGCGCAGGTGCGCGCGCTCGGCCGGATCGAAGCCGCCCTCGGGCCCGGTGAGCAGGGCCCAGGATGCAGCGGGGCGATCGTGGACGGCCTCGGCCAGCGGCCGTGCGTCGCCAGCCTCGTCGCAGAAGACGATCGTGCGGCCGGTGTCCCAGCCTGCGAGCACGCGCTCGAGCGGCGCCGGTTCGGCGATGGCGGGCACGCCGAGCCTGCCTGACTGCTCGGCGGCCTCGATGGCATTGGCTTTCATACGGTCCGTATTGACGCGCTCGACGATGGTGCGGCGGGTGATGACCGGCTGGATGCGCGCGACGCCCAGCTCTGTCGCCTTCTGGACGATGTAGTCGAGCGGCGTCTTCTTGACGGGCGCGAGCAGGAGCCAGAGGTCGGGCACGCCGGCCTGCGGGCGGGTCAGGCCCTCGACCTCGAGTGTCACGCCCTTCTTGGCGATGGCCTCGATGGTGGCGCTCCACTCGCCGTCGGCGCCGTTGAACAGGCGGACGCGCTGGCCGGGCTTTGCCCGCAGGACATGGGCGAGATAGTGGGACTGGCCCTCGTCGAGCATCAGGGACGCGCCGGGTGCCAGCGGGGCCTCGACGTAGAGCCGCGCCACGCCGCCGGGGTAAGTCACGTCCTGCCTGTCCTGCTGCATCGCTGCGCCTTGTCCATTTCCTCCAATCGACTTAACACATGGAGCCATGAGCGCAAACGAAGCCGCCCGCCCTGCCGATGCCGTGCCTGCGACCTGGGTCGACCGGTTCGCGCCCGCAGGCATGCGGCCCTATCTCAGGCTGATGCGGGCCGACCGGCCCATCGGCGTGTGGCTGCTGCTGTGGCCGTGCTGGTGGTCGATCCTGATGGCAGTACCGCACGGCGCCACCGAGACGCTGCAGGGTGAGACGGGCTTTGCGCTCTTCATCGTGTACCTGATGGTGCTGTTTGCCGTCGGCTCGATCGTGATGCGCGGGGCGGGCTGCACCTACAACGACATCGTGGACCGGGACATCGACGCCAAGGTCGCGCGCACGGCGGGGCGGCCTCTGCCCTCGGGGCAGGTCAGCGTGCGCGAGGCGGTCGTGTTCCTCATCGTGCTGCTGCTTGCAGGCCTTGCCGTGCTGCTCAGCCTCAACAGCTTCTCGATCTGGCTGGGCGCGGCTTCGCTGGTGCCGGTTGCGATCTATCCCTTCATGAAGCGGATCACGGACTGGCCGCAGGCGTTCCTCGGTTTCACGTTCAACTGGGGCGCGCTGCTGGGCTGGTCGGCGGTGACGGGCGAGCTCGCGCTTGCACCGCAGCTCCTGTTCGCGGGCAGCCAGTTCTGGACGCTGGGCTATGACCCGATCTATGCGCATCAGGACAAGGATGATGATGCGCTGATCGGCGTTCGCTCGACGGCGCGGCTGTTCGGGGCGGCGACGAAGCGCTGGGTCGGCGCCTTCTATGCACTGGCCTTCATGCTGATTCTGGCGGCGGGTATGGTCGCGGGGCTCGGGGGCGTCTTCCTCGGCGCGATGTCCGTCGTGGGCGGGGCTTTTGCCTGGCAGGTCAGGCGACTCGACATCGATGATCCGGCCAATTGCCTTGCGGTCTTCCGCTCGAATCGGGAGCTGGGTCTTGTCGTATTCGTGGCGATCTGTGCCGGCCTCATTTCTGTCACGGTGACATGATGGATGCGAGCGCACCGGGACGTGGTCTGAAGGCTGCCGATCTCCTGACCCCTGCCGAGCTTGAGGGCCTGCGGCGACGCTCGGATCTGCGCGGGCTCTGGTGCGTGGCGCATGCGTGGCTGGTGATCCTTGGGTGCATGGTGGCGCTCGCGGTGTTCCCGCATCCGCTTGTGTGGCTGGCCGGCGTGATGATCGTGGGCGCGCGGCAGCTGGGGCTTGCCATCCTCATGCATGACGCGGCGCATGGCGTGCTGACCGAACGGCGCTGGCTCAACGAGTGGCTTGGCCAATATGCCTGCTCGTGGCCACTCTTTGCCGACATGCATGCCTATCGCGCCTATCACCTGAAGCATCACCGGCACACGCAACAGGCCGCGGATCCGGACCTGTCGCTGTCGGCGCCCTTCCCCATCACGCGGACGAGCTTCCGGCGCAAGCTCCTGCGTGACCTCACGGGGCAGACGATGCTCAAGCAGCGGCTGGCGCAGTTCCGCCACGGGGTCTGGCGGCTTCGCGGCGCCATCGGGTTCAACCTCGGCTTCCTCCTTGTACTGACGATGGCTGGCCAGTGGCACCTGTTCTTCCTGCTCTGGGTCGTGCCCTACTTCACGTGGTTCCCGATGGTCACGCGGATCCGGAACATCGCCGAGCACGCCATGGTGCCCGACAATGACGACCCGTTCCGCAACGCGCGGACCACGCACGCGAACCTTCTCTGGCGTGCGCTGGTGGCGCCTTACTGGGTCAACTATCACGTGGAGCACCACCTCATCATGTATATCCCCTGCTACCGGCTGGCGCGCTTCCACCGGCTGCTGATGGCCAAGGGCTATGGGGACAGGATGGAACTGCAGCCCGGATACCTGCCGGTACTGGGGCTTGCCACATCGCGGGCGGACTGAGGGCTTCCCCCGCACGGCTGCGGCTGCTAGCCTGAGGCACCTTCGACCGGAAAGGCCTGACGCCATGCCCGAGCTTGCCCTCTTTTCCCCTATCGTGTCCCTTGTTCTCTTTGCCGTGTGGCCGCTGCTGCTGGTCCTGTGCATCGGGCTGTGGCGCCTTGCGCTCGGGTCCACCGGGCAGATGCCGGCGGGCGGGTTCCCGGCGGGCACGCCCCATGGCAGCGATGGGTACTGGCGGCTCAACCGGGCGCATCTCAACACGGTCGAGAACCTTCCGATCTTCGGCGTGCTGGTGCTGGCGGGGCTTCACCTGCAGCTGGCCGACCCGCTGTTCCAGACCCTGACCAATGTCGTGGTGCTGGCCCGCGTGGGGCAGACGCTGACGCACCTGACGTCGACGGCCTTTGCCATGGTGCTCGTGCGGTTCAGCTTCTACGTCGTGCAGGTCTTGAGCATGCTGGGCATCGCAGGCCTGTGCCTGAGTGCTGCCGGCTTCAGCCTCGCGTCGTGACGCCGGACGAATTCATCCGCGCCAACACGCAGCTTCTTGCGCCGCCGCATACGCCGGAGATCCGGCTGCACCTCGCCACCGAGCTTGTGCCGATCTGGCAGAAGACCGAGGAGGAGCTGGCCGCCATCGGCGTGCCGCCGCCCTTCTGGGCCTTTGCGGGGGCCGGCGGGCAGGCGCTGGCGCGCCATGTCCTCGATCACGGGGACAGTGTGCGCGGGCGACGGGTGCTCGACTTTGCCTCGGGCTCGGGGCTGTCGGCGATCGCGGCGGCGAAGGCCGGTGCCGCGCATGTGCTGGCTACCGAGATCGATCCCTTCGCCATTGTTGCCATCGGGCTCAACGCCGCGGTGAACGGTGTTTCGGTGGAGGCGACGCTCGAGGACATGATCGGGCGCGACGAGGGCTGGGACACGGTGCTGGCGGGGGACGTCTGCTATGAGCGCGAGATGGCCGCGCGGGTGTTTGCCTGGCTGCGCGCGCTGGCCGGACGTGGTGCGCTGGTGCTGATGGGCGATCCCGGGCGCAACTACCTTCCGTCGAACAACCTTGTCGAACTTGCCGTCTATGACGTTCAAACAACGCGCGAGCTCGAAGACCGCGAGGTGCGGCGCACGAAAGTCTGGCAAATTCTCCCCTGAGGGGAATTCCGGCCGCCGGCCGCTGTTACAGAAGATACAGTTTCGTCAGTGTTTTTGCGGTGGGGGACCTCCCAGATGTTGTGGTTGG
>DAISVV010000228.1:0-4962 GCA_036840015.1 Micropepsaceae bacterium | reverse complement strand
GCTTCGGGATCGTCAGCGAGCCGATGAAATACACGATCCGCGTCGACGACTTCGGCACCTCCGACCCGACGCCCGCGAACGTGGAGGTACGGATCGACGGCAAGGTCGCACAGACGGTGACGGCCCGCGCAGGCGAGGAGACCGTGATCGAGCTAAGGCTCCCGCACGGCGGCGAGAACGTCATCGAGTTCGGCGTCGACAAGGGACCCGGCGAGCTGACGCTGCTCAACAACCGCGCCGCGATCATGACAACAGGCGTACGCGACCAGCTCAAGGTTCTCCTGGTATCAGGCGAGCCGCACGCCGGCGAACGCACGCTGCGCAACCTGCTGAAGGCCGATCCCTCGGTTTCGCTGGTACACTTCACGATTCTTCGTCCGCCCGAGAAACAGGACGGCACGCCCGTCAGCGAGATGTCGCTGATTGCCTTTCCCACGCGCGAGCTCTTCGACGAGAAGCTCAACGAGTTCAACCTCATCATCTTCGACCGCTACCAGCGCCGGGGCATCCTGCCATTGGCCTATTACGAGAATATCGCCCGCTATGTCCGCAACGGCGGCGCCCTTCTCGTCACCTCGGGTCCGGAATACGCCTCGCCGATGAGCCTCTACCAGTCACCCGTCTCCGCGGTGCTTCCCGCCGAGCCGCTCGAGCAGGTGATCGAACAGGGCTTCAAGCCGCGCCTGACCGACGAAGGCCTCAAGCACCCCGTCTCGTCAGGCCTGCCGGGAGCCAACAGCTCTGGAAACACCCCGACATGGGGTCGCTGGTTCCGCGTCGTGCAATCGTCGGTCATCAATGGCCAGACACTGATGAGCGGCGCGGCCGACCAGCCCCTGCTTGTGCTCAACCGTGTCGAGCAGGGCCGTGTGGCGCTGCTGCTGTCGGACCATGCGTGGCTCTGGACACGCGGCTTCGAGGGTGGCGGTCCGCAAGCCGAACTCCTGCGTCGCCTCGCACACTGGCTGATGCAGGAACCCGACCTCGAGGAAGAACGCCTGCGCGGCGCGATCGTCGGCAACCGCCTTTCCATCACGCGCCGGACGATGTCGGAACGCACATCAAAGGTCGAAGTCACCTTCCCCTCGGGCCGCAAGGAGAATGTGACGCTCACCCCGGCCGAAGGCGGCATCTTCACCGGCACGCTGAAGGCTGAGGAACTGGGTCTCTACCGGCTGAAGGACGCAACCCTCTCCGCCGTCGCTGCTGCAGGCCCGCTGAACCCGAAGGAACTTGCAGACGTAAGGGCAACAAGAAACCTGCTCGCGCCATTCATCACGGCCAGCAGGGGTGGCATGAGCTGGATTGAACAGGACGGTCTCCCGGACATTCGCCGCACGCGTCCGGGGCGCAACGCCGCCGGAAGCGGCTGGATCGGCATGCAGGCAAACAACGCCTACGCCGTAAGCGCCACGCGCCAGACACCGCTGTTCCACCCGGCGTTGGCCCTAATGGTGGTCGTGGGCGGCCTTCTGGCCGGCGGGCGGCGCGAGGGTCGTTAGCCCTGCCCCGGCGGCGTAGACCTTCGCCGAAACACCCAGCTTGCGGATTTCGCCCGACACGCCCTCGAGCGCGCCCGGCACAAGTTCAAGCCCCAGCACCCGCGAACGATCGACCGGACCCGGCAGCGTGATGCGCCCAAAAGGCTGGATGCGGGCAAAGCCGGCCCGTCCGTAATAGGCTTCATCGCCCACAAGTACCACGATCCGGTGACCCAGCGTGCGGGCCAGCGCAAGGCTCGCCTGCATGAGCTGCAGCGCATAACCCTGTCCCTGCAGGTCCGGCCGCACGGCAATCGGTCCCAGCATCAGCGCGGCAACACCGCCGATGCCCACCGGCCAGTAGCGCACCGTGCCCGCCACAACGCCATCAAGCACCAGCACGAGGCTGAGCGCCCGCACGGGCTCCACCCCTTCGCGCAGGCGATAGGCGCTCTTGGCATGACGGCCCGGGCCAAAGCTCTGCGCAACCAGTGCATCGACGCCAACAGCGTCGCCCTCAGTCTCGGGCCTGATGGTTACAGCGCTCATTTGCCGGTTCCGTTCTTCAGCTCGGTGATGATCTTCGCAAGTTCTTCCTGCTTCTCCAGCATCCGCAGCAGGAGTTCCGACTGCAGGTGATCGATCTTCTCGTGCAGCGCCATGATCTCGAGCTCAGCCTTGAGGTTGACCTCATAGTCATGGAGCGCCGCAGCCCTGTCCTTGGCCGACTGCCGGTTCTGCGCCATCATGATGATGGGCGCCTGCAGGGCCGCAAGCATCGACAGCAGCAGGTTGAGAAAGATGAACGGATAAGGATCGAACGCGCCCGTGATCAGGACGACCGTGTTGATGAGGGCCCACGCGACCAGTACCACGACGAAGATGCTGATGAACGTCCAGGAGCCACCGAACTCGGCAACGCGGTCGGCAAGCCACTCACCGAACGTTTCACCGACCGGGCTGTCCTTCGACATGTCCCGCGAGACGACGGTGCGCTCCGTCATGTGCTTGAGGACCTTGCGCTCGCTGTCCGACTGCGCTTCGCCGCCAAGTCCCAGCATGTCTTCGATGCGCTTTACCCAGGCATGCATCTGCATGGCGTCCGCTCCCGGTTCAGGAATACGGCAAAGGCAATAGCGCCGCCCGGTCCAAAAAACAAATCGAAAGGGGGGCTGGAATCAACCAGGGACGCTCGCTAACGTGTTCACCATCAAGAGCAATCGCGGGAGAATTCAGTATGGGCATGCTTGACGGCAAGGTTGTCCTTGTCACCGGCGGCGCCAACGGCATTGGCAAGGAATGCGCGCTTCTGGCAGCGAGCGAAGGCGCAAGCGTCGTGGTGAACGACCTCGGTGGTGGGGTGGCCGGCGGCGACGAAGGCTCGGCCGGTCCGGCAGAACTGGTCGCCCGCGAGATCATCGCCGCTGGCGGCAAGGCCGTCTCGAACTCCGACTCGATCACCAACCGGTCGGGCGTTCGCCGCATGATCGAGCAGGCCCGCGACACCTTCAAGGGCCTGCACGCAGTCATCAACCCGGCCGGCATCCTCAGGGACACGATGTTCCACAAGATGTCGGACGACGACTGGGACATGGTGATCAATGTCCACCTGAATGGCGCCTACAATGTCTGCCGTGCCTCGATCGAGCACTTCCGCGAGCAGCAGGAAGGCGCCTATGTCCTCTTCACCTCGACCAGCGGCATCATCGGCACCATCGGCCAGGCCAACTACGCCGCCGCCAAGATGGGCGTCGCCGGCCTGTCACGCATCATCGCCATGGAAGGCGCGCCGAAGAATGTTCGCTCGAACATCATCGCGCCCTTTGCCTGGTCTCGCATGATTGCAACCATCCCGGTCAAGGATGAAGCCTCAGCCAAGCGCGTCGAGCGCATGCGAAACCACATGCGCGCGGACCAGGTCGCAAGGCTCGCAATCGCCTTGATTGCACCTCAGGCAAAGGATGTGACAGGCCAGGTCTTCGTTGCACGTGGCAACGAGATCTTCCTCATGTCCCAGTCCAGGCCCGTCCGCGGCATGACGCGCATGGAAGGCTGGACACCCGAGACGATCTGCAACCACGCCTTCCCCGCCATGAAGCCGATGATGTACGACACGGGTGCGACCACCTCTGTCTTCGGATGGGACCCCGTTTGAACAGACCCTTCACCCTTGCCGCGACGGCGCAGGAACGGGTGCACTTTGGTGCATCCGTTCGTGACGCGCTCGGAGCCGAGGTCGACAGGCTCGGCGCAAGGCGGGTCTTTCTCGCCGCATCACGGACGCTGCGACGCGAGACGGGCGCCATCTCCCTCATCGCCGGCGCCCTCGGCCCACGCTGTGTCGCCATCTTCGACGGCATCACGGAACACGCAGGCATGGCAAGCGTCATGGCTGCACTCGACGAGGCCAGGCGTACCCGTGCCGACCTTCTCGTCAGCTGCGGTGGCGGCTCGATCATAGACGCCCTGAAGATCGTTCAACTGGGCCTTGGATGGAACGCGACATCGATCGAGGCCCTGCGCACCGCGGCCGCAGCCACCAGTGCCCCACCCAACCCCTGGACCCGCCAGGTCGCGATCCCGACGACCCTCTCGGGCGCCGAAACAACACCCGCCGGAGGCGGCACGGACGAGGCGCGCGGCGTGAAGATGGGCTTCAGCACCCCGATGCTCGTGCCCGTAAGCGTGATCTACGATCCGGCAATCGGCGCACTGACGCCCGCGTGGCTCTGGCTGTCGAGCGCCCTGCGCGGCATCGACCATTGCTGCGAGGGCCTCATCGCAAGGCGTGCCAACCTGCATGCCGACGCAAGCCTGCTTCAGGCGCTGGTCCTCTTTGCAGGCTCGCTGCGCCGGACCATGGCAGTGCCCGGTGACCCGGACGCGCGCCTGCAGAGCCAGGTCGCCGCCCACCTTGCCTGCACGGGCAGCTTCATGTCCGGATCCGGCGCAAGCCACGGCATCGGCTATGTGCTGGGCGGCAGGTATGGCGTGCACCACGGCCATGCCAGCTGCACCATCCTCCCCCATGTCCTGCGCTGGAATGAACCCGTCACTGGCGAACGCCAGAAACGCATCAGCGAGGCCCTCGGCCGGCCAGGCATGGCGGCCGGCGATGCGGTCGCTGAGCTGATTGCAGACCTCGGCCTGCCCGCACGCCTGCGGGATGTCGGCATCCGCGAAGACCAGTTGCAGCCGATTGCCGAGGAATGTGCCCGCCACCCTGTCGTGCTCACGAACCCGCGCCCGATCACCTCGCCCGCCGATGTCCGGCAGATCCTCGACAGCGCCTGGTGATCATCACCAGGCTGGATCCCGGGGCTTGCCGCCCAGCACTTCATTGAGCCGCCGTCGCGTCCCCCCGGTCGTACCCTTGGGCAGGTCATCGGGAGCAAAGAACCGCGCCTCTGCAATCTCGAGCACGCGCGCGCGACCATCGACGGGCTCGAAATCCTTGACCACGAAAAAGCCGATATGGTCG
>DAISVV010000227.1:2648-5060 GCA_036840015.1 Micropepsaceae bacterium | reverse complement strand
TCTCGCGGCGGATCTGGTGGTCGGAGACCTGCACGCCCTTGGCGTCGAAGTCCTTCCGCAGCTTGCGGAAGACGTCGTCGTCACCGGCTTCCTCGAAATCGGCCTTGACCACTTCCTTGGCGTAGGCGTCAGCCTGGTCGGCGCTGATCCCCAGCTTTTCGGCGGCCCAGAGGCCGAGGAGCTTGTTGCGGCGCGCAGTGGCCTTGAACTTGAGTTCCTCGTCGTGGGCGAACTTGCTCTCGTAGCCTTCGCGGCGCTTGTCAAAACCGGACATTGGTCGGGTCTACTCCATGATCGGGGGTCAATTGCGTGGCCTTTCATCTAGTGTGCGCGGGCGCCGAGCGCAATGCTCACAGGCGGGCCGGTGGGAGCACATTGTGCCGGGTGTGGCGCTTGGGCTAGACTGTCCGGGCACGCTCGTGAGAATGGCTGATATTCGCCATTCCGCGGGCGTTGGCATTTGAGGCGCGCCCGGTCAGGGCGGCGCCGCAGGACCCGTCAGCCCATGAAGACCCGCAAGCTTGTTTACGAAGGCAAGAACAAGAACCTCTACGAGGGTCCCGAACCCGGCACGCTCGTCCAGTACTTCAAGGATGACGCAACGGCCCAGCAGGGCCGCAAGAAGGCCGTTCTCGAGGGCAAGGGGGTATTGAACAACCGCATCTCGGAGTTCCTGATGTCGCGCCTGACCGAGATCGGCGTGCCCAATCACTTCATGCGCCGGCTGAACATGCGCGAACAACTGGTTCGGGAGGTTGAAATCATTCCCCTCGAAGTTGTGGTTCGCAACGTTGCCGCAGGATCGTTCGCCA
This sequence comes from Micropepsaceae bacterium, assembly GCA_036840015.1. Lineage (GTDB taxonomy): Bacteria > Pseudomonadota > Alphaproteobacteria > Micropepsales > Micropepsaceae > SZUA-430. The sequence goes on along the minus strand of DAISVV010000227.1, from coordinate 4,248 downwards.
CGCGGTTCGAGATGGAAGAGGGAGCTGTTCTCCCCAGATCGATCATCGAGTTCTACCTCAAGAACGACAAGTTGCAGAACCCGATGGTCACCGAGGAGCACATCACCGCATTCAACTGGGCCAGCCCGCATGAAATCGACGAAATCGTCGCGCTGGCGATCCGAATCAATGACTTCTTGTCAGGGTTGTTCCTCGGCGCAGGCATCAAGCTTGTGGATATAAAAATTGAATTCGGAAGGCTCTGGGAAAATGACATGATGCGTGTGATTCTGGCCGACGAGATAAGCCCGGACTCGCTGCGCCTGTGGGACCTCCGCACAAGCGAGACGCTCGACAAGGACCGGTTCCGGCGTGATCTCGGCGGCGTGACAGAAGCCTACAGCGAAGTGGCACGCCGTCTTGGCATCCTCAACGAACCTCAAACCACGGAACGAAAGGGACCGGTTCTCGTCAAATGAAAGCACGCGTTACAGTCATGTTGAAATCGGGCGTGCTCGATCCGCAGGGCAAGGCGATCGGACAGGCGCTGAACAGGTTGGGCTTCCATGGTGTCGGCGATGTCCGTCAGGGGAAGGTCATCGAGGTCGAACTGGATGAAACCGACACGTCTCGCGCCCACGCGAAACTGTCGGAGATGTGCGAGAAGCTGCTCGCCAATACCGTGATCGAAAACTACGCCATCGAGTTCAAATAAGGCGGACACGGCTGAACGTGCCTTGCAGAAAATGTCTGGTGGATTTTCCGGGGTTGGTTCAAGGGGTTGACGATGAGGAACCTGTGTTCGGCTGCGGGCGTCGTGTGCGCGTCGCTGCTGTTTTCGTCCATGCTCAGCCTGCCTGCGCTGGCGGCGCCGACAACTGCCAGCGAAGCTGATGCACGCATGGCAGCGGCGATGGACCTGATCGATGCCATGGGCGGGCGCGATGCGGTGATGTTCCAGATCGACCGCGTGGTTCCGGTCCAGATGCAGCAATTGAAGTCGCAATTTCCCAACATGTCCGCCGAGATGCGCGGCACCATCGAGCGCTCGATGCGCGAAGAGATGTCACGTGGGGTCAACCGGCTGCTCACGCAGATGGCCGGCGCCTGGGCCGAGCGCTTCACAGCCCGCGAAATGCGCGAGATCGCGGCGTTCCACCGCTCGCCGGCAGGCCAGAAGCTGAGGACGCACCAGCAGGACCTGCAGCGCGAGTTGTCCGACATCGGGCGGAGCTGGGGCGAGGATATCGGCAAGCGCATCCAGCAGCGCCTGCATCAGGACACGACGCGCAGCGCACCGCTCACCAGCTGAGCCTGCGCGGCACGGCACCCCGACCAACCCTGCGAATCGCCTGCCACCCTGCCCGGCTGCCGCGTTGCTTGGGGCTGAATAACGCAGTCTGCGACCTCGCTTTTTCGGGACAGAGGCTTTAATCAGGGGGCCTGAAAACGCTTGAGGGAGATCGGAATCCGTGAAAGCGGCCGTCATCGTCTTTCCTGCCTCGAACTGTGACCGCGACGTTGCCATGGCGCTTGAACGCGCGACCGGCAAGGCGCCCCTGATGGCCTGGCATGGCGAGGCCAACCTGCCCGACCAGCTGGACCTCATCGTGCTGCCCGG
>DAISVV010000227.1:0-2548 GCA_036840015.1 Micropepsaceae bacterium | reverse complement strand
GACCACGGCCTCTCCGAGGACGAGTGGAAGCACATCCTGCGCGTCATGAACCGCGCGCCGAACCTGACCGAGCTTGGCATCTTCTCGGTCATGTGGAGCGAGCACTGCAGCTACAAGTCCTCGCGCGTGCACCTGAAGAAGCTGCCGACGAGCGCGCCCTGGGTCATCCAGGGCCCTGGCGAGAATGCGGGCGTCATCGACATCGGCGATGGCGATGCGATCATCTTCAAGATGGAAAGCCACAACCACCCCTCGTTCATCGAGCCCTATCAGGGCGCGGCGACGGGCGTGGGCGGGATCATGCGCGACGTCTTCACGATGGGCGCGCGACCGATCGCAATGCTGAATGCGCTGCGCTTCGGCGACCCGAAGCATCCGAAGACGCAGCATCTCGTCTCGGGCGTGGTGGCGGGCATCGGCGGCTATGGCAACTGCATGGGCGTACCCACGGTTGCCGGCGAGGTGAACTTCCACAAGGCCTATAACGGCAACATCCTGGTCAATGCGATGTGCGTGGGCCTCGCCAAGACCGACAAGATCTTCCTGTCGGCTGCCAAGGGCTCGGGCAATCCGGTTGTCTATGTCGGCTCGAAGACGGGTCGCGACGGCATCCATGGCGCGACCATGGCCTCGGCCGAGTTCGACGATGCCTCGGAGGAAAAGCGGCCCACGGTGCAGGTCGGCGACCCGTTCACAGAGAAGCTGCTGCTTGAAGCCTGCCTCGAGTTGATGGCGACGGATGCGATCGTCGGCATCCAGGACATGGGTGCGGCGGGACTGACGTCGTCGTCCTGCGAGATGGCGGACAAGGGTGGGTCGGGCATCGAGCTCAACCTCGACAAGGTGCCCTGCCGCGAGAAGGGCATGACGCCCTATGAAATGATGCTCTCGGAAAGCCAGGAGCGCATGCTCATGGTGCTCAAGCCCGGCCGCGAGGCTGAGGCCCAGAAGATCTTTGCGAAGTGGGAACTCGACTTTGCCGTGATCGGTGTCACCACCGATACCAAGCGGCTCGTGCTGAAGTTTCAGGGCGAGACGGTTGCCGACATTCCCGTGGCCGCGCTGGCCGATGAGGCGCCGCTTTACGAGCGGCCATGGGTCGAACCTGAACACGCCAAGCCACTTGGCGAAGTGCCCGAGTGCGCAAGCGTGGGCGCTGCCTTGCAGGCGCTTGTCGCCTCGCCGGACCTTGCGAGCCGGCGCTGGATCTACGAGCAGTATGATTCCACCGTCATGGCCGACACGGTGCAGAAGCCGGGTGGCGATGCTGCGATCGTGCGCATCCACCGGACCAACAAAGCCATTGCGGTGAAGTGCGACGTCACCCCGCGCTATGTGCAGGCCGATCCGTTCGCTGGCGGCCAGCAGGCCGTAGCCGAGACGTGGCGCAACCTGACGGCGGTTGGCGCGACGCCGCTCGCGATCACCGACAACCTGAACTTCGGCAACCCGCAGCGGCCCGAGATCATGGGACAGTTCGTGCTCGCGGTGCGCGGGATCGGCGATGCCTGCAGGGCACTCGACTTCCCGGTCGTTTCCGGCAACGTGTCCCTTTATAACGAGACCAACGGGCAGGCCATCCTTCCCACGCCGGCCATCGGCGGTGTCGGGCTGATGAAGGATGTCTCGAAGCACGCCTCGGTACCCTTCAAGGGCGAAGGTCAAGCCATCCTCCTGATCGGCGACAGCAAGGGGCATCTCGGGCAGTCGATCTATGTGCGCGAGGTGCTGGGCCGCGAGGAGGGCCCTGCGCCGGCGATCGACCTCAAGGTCGAGCGGCGCAATGGTAATTTCGTGCGCGGCCTGATCGAGGCCGGTCGCCTGGCCACCGTGCATGACGTTTCGGATGGCGGCCTTGCGGTGGCGATCACGGAGATGGCGATGTCCTCGGGCATCGGCGCGCGTGTGGCGATGCCGGGGACGGGATCGCGGACCGGCTTCTGGTTTGGCGAAGACCAGGCGCGCTATGTGCTGGCTGTTCCGCCCGGAGAAGCCGAGCGTGTGCTCTCCGAGGCAAAGCTTGCCGGCGTTCCGGCGCAGCGTCTTGGCGAGACTGGCGGTACGCTGCTCCAGTTCGATGCCGAGGCCGGGGTGTCCGTCGCCGCGCTCAAGACTTTGCACGAGGCGTGGCTGCCGAAGCTCATGGCCAGCTAGCGCCCAAGGACTCACACCCATGCCGATGAATGCAAACGACATCGAGCGCCTCATCAAGGAGGCGCTGCCGGATGCGAAGGTCACCATCAAGGATCTCGCCGGAGACGGCGACCACTATGCGGCCGAGGTTGTCTCGGAGGCCTTTCGTGGAAAGTCGCGCGTGCAGCAGCACCAGATGGTCTATGCGGCGCTGCAGGGGCGCATGGGCGGAGAACTGCACGCCCTTGCGCTGCAGACCAGCGCGCCGGCCTAGCTCCTATTTTTCCTCGCGTCCGCCGCTGCCACGCAGGCGCTGCAATGCCTTGGGGTCGAACTCGGGCGCGTCGTCGGTCAGTGGATCGCGCATGAAGGCCTCGTCGCCCTGCGGGGCCATGCGGGTGACGAGGGCCACCAC
>DAISVV010000226.1:0-5065 GCA_036840015.1 Micropepsaceae bacterium | reverse complement strand
GCGCTCGAGCCCGAGCTACCCGAGCGCGGCCAGGCCGAGCTGGCCCTCACGCTGACCGACAGTGGCATCGACGCAGCCTTCGGCATCCCGGGCGCCAAGCTCGACCGCGAGCAGCGCGCGCGCCTCGCCATGCTCGCCGACCGCCTGAGATTTGCCCGCCTGACCGTCAACGAGGATCTGGTCCACCAGTCCGCGCCACCCATGATGGCGTGGGGCAGGGGTCAGGTCGCGCTGCCGCCGGCAAGCTTCCTGCAGGCCACGCGTGAAGCCGAGGCCGTCATGCAGGCCCACATTGCTTCCGATGTCGGAAAGGCGCGCAAGATCGCCGACCTCTTCAGCGGCTGCGGTGCCTTCACCCTGCCGCTGGCCGAGGCGCACGCGGTCGCAGCCTTCGACAGCGAAGAGGGCGCCATCGCAGCGCTCACCCAGGCCCTGCGCGGCATGCAGGGCATCAAGCCGGCCACCGCCGAGCGGCGCGACCTGTTCCGCAGGCCGCTGCTCAGGCACGAACTTGACGCCTTCGACGCCGTCGTCATCGACCCCCCACGTGCCGGCGCCCGCGCGCAGGCCGAGCACCTGGCAAAATCGAAGGTCGCCCGCATTGCGGCCGTCTCCTGCAACCCCGGGACTTTCGCCCGCGACGCGCGTATACTCGTCGATGGTGGCTATCGGCTCCGCGTGGTGCGGCCCATCGACCAGTTCCTCTGGTCGGCCCATGTCGAGCTGACGGCGCTGTTCGAACGCGACTGACAGGGACCATGGCGAACGAGTTCACCCGCAACCTCTACCGCTTCAGCCAGGCCGCCCGCGTCGCCTGGTTCGGCAGCCACCACGTGGTCGCCAACCGGCTCGGCCGCGGCACGGCCTTCGCCGAGGGTGGCGTGAAGGTCGAGAGCGACTATCCCGACCGCCGGGTGTTCTTCGCAGAAATGCAGAAGCTGTTCGAGCGCGACTGGAAGAACATCGAGGACGGCCTCTACGCAGCACCGGCCGCCATCGACCGCAACGCCTTCACGGCCATCTATGACTCGCTCGACTTCCTGCGCGATGTGCCCGAAGTGGCCCGCCGCCGGCGCGACCAGGGCCACGACGAGGTCAAGGCCGAAGAGCCGCGCCAGGGCTTTCCCGACTATTACATGCAGAACTTCCACTTCCAGACCGGCGGCTGGCTCTCGGATGAATCAGCCCGCCGCTATGACTTCCAGGTCGAGACCCTGTTCGCCGGCACCGCCGACGCGATGCGCCGCCAGGCCCTTGTGCCCATCGCCGCCTTCCTGAAGCGCAAGGACCAGCGCAAGCTCAGCCTGCTCGACGTGGCGACGGGCACGGGCCGCTTCCTGGCTGGCGTCAAGGACAACTGGCCGCGCCTTGCCGTGACCGCGCTGGACCTGTCCCCGGAATACCTCGCCCGGGCCCGTAAGGAACTCAAGGCCTGGCGCGACGTGCGCTTCCTCGAGGCCAACGCCGAGGCCATGCCCGTCCTGAATGCAAGCCAGGACATCGTCACCTGCATCTACCTGTTCCACGAACTGCCACCGGAAATCCGCCAGCGCGTCGCCAGCGAAATCGCCCGGGTGCTCAAGCCCGGCGGCCTCTTCGTGCTGGTGGATTCGATCCAGCCCGGCGACACGCCCGGCTTCGAAGCCCTGACCGAATTCTTCCCCCAGGCCTTCCACGAACCCTACTACGAAAGCTACCTCACCTGGGACATCCCCCACGCCTTCGCGATGGCCGGACTGAAGCCCGAGACCTCGACACCCGCATTCCTCTCGAAGGTGGTGGTGTTCAGGAAGTAGCCTGACACAAGCTATTCCAGGCGCCGCTATACGGCCTGCACGCGCAGTTCAGGAATGTCACTGAAGTCGGCAACGTTCCGCGTCAGAAGCACGGCATGGTGCACAAGCGCCTGCGCGGCAATCATCCGGTCCAGCAGCTTGCGTCGCGAATATCCTGCATGGGCCACGATCCGGCTATAGGCTTCCGCCGCGTTGCTGTCGAAGGGCAGGGTCGGAATGGCTGACAGCAGGACATCGAGACGTGCCCGGCGCGTGGCGGCGTGAGCCGGGTCCCGATAGACGCCGCCCTCCAGTTCAACGCGCGTGACGATAGACATCACCACCGCATCATCAAGCGCCGCGATGGCGCTTGTGACCGCCGGATCCCCGTCGCGAAGGTGGATCGCCACGTCACTGTCGATGAGAAAGGCCACGTCTAGAGCCCGCGACGCTCGGGCAATTCCTCAGTGTCCCGCTCCTCGATGGAAGGCGGGCGCGGAAGGGCATTGAGGCGCTCGACCATGTCCTTCACCGAGCACGTCGCCGGGTAAAGTGTCACTACATCTCCCGAGCGGACGACAACCAGTTCGACGTCATCGCCGAACGCAATCTCCTTCGGCAGACGCACCGCCTGGCTGTTGCCAGTCCTGAATGTCTTGCTCCGATAGATGCCCATGGCCACTCCCAATGAAGTATATACGTGTATATACACCCGGAGACGATCTGTCAATGGCTCATTTGAGCCAGTTTTACCCGCACTGCCCCCGGTGCCTGAGCAGGTGGTCGGCAAGCACGCAGGCCATCATGGCCTCGCCGACAGGCACCGCCCGGATGCCGACGCAGGGGTCGTGGCGGCCCTTGGTCTGGATGTCGGTTTCGACCCCGTCGCGCGTGATCGTCTGGCGTGGGGACAGGATGGACGAGGTCGGCTTCACCGCAAGGCGCACGACGATGTCCTGGCCTGTCGATATGCCGCCCAGGATCCCGCCGGCATGGTTCGACAGGAATTGCGGCCGGCCGTCAGCCACGCGCATCTCGTCGGCATTCGCCTCGCCCGAGAGGGCTGCCGCGGCAAAGCCCTCGCCGATCTCCACGCCCTTGACCGCGTTGATCGACATCATGGCACCCGCAAGTTCCGCATCGAGCTTGCCATAGAGCGGGGCGCCAAGTCCTGCCGGGACACCTTGTGCCACGACTTCGATCACCGCGCCACACGACGAGCCCGCCTTGCGCACGCCGTCGAGATAGCTCTCCCATGCGGTCGCAGCCGCCGCGTCCGGGCACCAGAACGGGTTCTGCTCGATACTCTCCCAGTTCCACTTCGTCCGGTCGATCCCGTGCGGCCCCATCTGAACGAGCGCGCCGCGGATGCGCACGCCGCCCGGCACGATGTGGTCCAGCACCTTGCGCGCGATCGCGCCCGCCGCCACGCGCGCTGCCGTCTCGCGCGCCGACTGCCGTCCGCCGCCACGATAGTCGCGGACACCGTATTTCATGAAATAGCTGTAGTCGGCATGCCCCGGGCGGAACGTATCGCGGATCTCGGCATAGTCCTTCGAGCGGGCGTCCACATTGTCGATATGCAGCGCGATCGGCGTGCCGGTGGTCACCTGGCCCGCCGTGCGTTCGTCGGCAAACACACCCGAAAGAATGCGCACCTGGTCGCTTTCCTGGCGCTGCGTGACGAACTTCGAGGTTCCCGGCCTCCGGCGGTCGAGCCAGGGCTGGATGTCGGCCTCGGTCAGGCCGATGCCCGGCGGCGTGCCGTCAACGATGCAGCCAAGCGCGGGCCCGTGGCTCTCGCCCCATGTCGTCACCCGGAAGAGATGGCCGAAGCTGTTGTGCGACATGCGAGGGTCTCCTGCGCCGGGGCGGTCACCGGAAGCCCGCGGCGCGCGGCATTCATGCGGTGCAAGCGTCGTCAGCAGCTGCGCCGTATCATGGACCTTGTCGACCGCCGCCAGGCCCACCATGTGGTAGCCGCAGTCGACGTGGTGGACTTCGCCAGTCACCGCGCGGCCAAGGTCGGAGAGCAGGTAGAGGCCGGAATTGCCGACTTCGTCCAGCGTCACGTTCCGCCGCAGCGGCGCATTGAGTTCGTTCCACTTCAGGATAAAGCGGAAGTCGCCGATGCCCGAGGCGGCCAGCGTCTTCAGCGGACCCGCCGAGATGGCGTTCACACGGATCGCCTGCTTGCCCAGGTCCTCGGCCAGGTAGCGCACGCTCGCCTCGAGCGCGGCCTTCGCCACGCCCATGACATTGTAGTGCGGCATGACCCGCTCGGCGCCGAGATAGCTGAGCGTCAGCAGCGAGCCGCCGTTCGGCATCATCTTCTCCGCGCGCTGCGCGATCGCCGTGAACGAGTAGCACGAGATGTTCATCGACATCTGGAAGTTGTCGAAGCTCGTGTCGACATAGCGGCCCTTGAGCTCGTCCTTGTTGGCATAGGCGATGGCGTGGACCACGAAGTCCAGCGACCCCCAGGTCGCCTTCAGCTCGTTGAACACGGCGTCGATCGAACCATGGTCCGTCACGTCGCACGGCATGACCAGCTTGGAACCCACGCTGTCGGCCAGCGGCACCACGCGCTTCTTCAGCGCATCGCCCTGATAGGTGAAGGCAAGCTCACCACCCTGGTCGTGCACCGCCTTGGCGATGCCCCATGCGATGGAACGATCATTGGCAACCCCCATGATGAGGCCGCGCTTGCCCTTCATTAAACCGTTGTTCTGGCTCATGTTTCAGCCGCCGCGAAACCCGCGTCTCTCTGCAATCACTGGAAGCCGGCAACGCTAGTCATTTTCGCTGCCGGGGTCAAACCGCTGGCTGAATGTCGCAACAGGCTTTCGGGAAAGTCGTTAATGCGCCAACGCCGCAGGATCAGTTGAGGTCGATGGCAAACCGCTTCAGGTCTGCAAGGTCGCAATGCTCAAGCGCGCCCGCCTGTGTCGCCCGCAACACGCCCCTCGGCGCCATGCCGGCCACGAAGGCCTCCTGCCAGCGCGGTGCACAGAGGCACCATTTGTCCCCCGGCTTGAGGCCCGGAAACCCGAATTGCGGCACCGGCGACGACAGGTCGTTGCCACGCGCCTTCGAGAAGGCAAGAAACTCTGCTGTCATCACGGCACACACCGTGTGCGACCCGCGATCTTCCGGCGCCGTATTGCAGCACCCGTCACGGAAGAAGCCAGTCAGTGGCTCGTAGCTGCAGGGCTCAAGCAACCCGCCCAGCACATTCAACTGCGCCGGCCTGCGCCCGCCACCACCACCGCGTTCCTGGTAGGCCATGA
>DAISVV010000225.1:0-5083 GCA_036840015.1 Micropepsaceae bacterium | reverse complement strand
AGCGCCCCAGGCGCGTGGCCGCCAGGTCCTCCTGGCGCGGCACGTGGCCCAGCACCTCGTGGAGGTTCACCGGGTGGGCCGGCAGGTGCCGCTGGGCGGTGAAGATCTCGGTCCGGTCCACCAGGTTGCGGATCCGCTCGGTCTCGTCGCAGATCAGCTTCGTGAGCGAGCGATCCGCCTCCGCCGCATGCTGCTCGATGAGCTGTGCCGCCCCCTTGATGCCGGCAAGCGGGTTCTTGATCTCATGCGCCAGGATCGCAGCCATGCTGGCAACCGAGTTGCCAAGCGACTTCTGCGTCATGTGCCGGTCGATCTTCATGGCGATCGAGCGCTCCTGCAGTACCACGAGCACGGCATCGGGAATGTCGGTTACCGGCGTCACGGTAGCATCGACAACGCGCTCTCTCAGTCGCGGCAGGATGATCGAAATGCCGTGGACGCTGGCCGGGATGCCGCGCGCCTGCGCCTGCTCGACCAGCTGCAGCAGCGGACTGTCCGGTACGAGAAATCGCGCCAGCCTGTGTCGCTGGAGCATGGCCGCGCTGGTATCGAAGAATAGTTCGGCCGCAGGATTTGCAAAGGCCACGCGTGCATCCGGACGGATGCAGACAATCGGGTGCGGAAAGGCGCTGAGCAGCGCCTCGTGCAACGCCGTCCCCGAAGCCTCGGGCGCGGGGTCGGGGCCGGTCATGCTGCCTCCGCGAGGCTGAGCCCGCGCGCCAGCCGCGCAAGCAGCGGGCCCGCATCATTCGTCCGGACCAGCGCATCACGATCTTCCCGCGCAAGACCCAGCTGTTCCGCATACCACCCGAGGTGCTTGCGCACGATCCGACGCCCAAGTTCCGCGCCGTAGTGAGCCTCGCTATGCCGGTACTGCCCGAGCGCGACCGACCACGCCTCGCCAGCCGGCGGCGCTGCACGCACGGCCCGCCCATCGATCGCATCCTGCATCTGCATCAACCGCCACGGCGCCCCGAAGGCGCCGCGGCCGACGAGAACGCCATCGGCGCCCGTCACCGACAGGATCGATCGGGCATCCTCCGGCGTCCTCACGTCCCCATTCGCAAACACGGGAATGCGGACCGCCCTCTTCACGTCGGCAATGCGCGACCAATCGGCCGCACCCTCATAGAACTGGCAGCGCGTGCGTCCATGCACGCTGACCGCCTGCACGCCGCAGGCCTCGAGGCTCTGTGCCAGGCTTGGCGCGGTGATCGACGCGTCATCCCAGCCCAGCCGCATCTTGACGGTAACGGGCACGCTCACGGCACGAACAACCGCGCTGGCAATGGCAACCGCAAGCTCCGGCTCACGCATGAGCGCCGACCCGCAGCGCCCGCCGACAACCTTCTTGGCGGGGCAACCCATGTTGATGTCGATCAGGCTTGTGCCTTCACCTTCCGCGATCCGCGCCGCCTCAATCATGCTCTCGACATCACGTCCGGCGAGCTGGATGCCGAACGCCCCGGTGTCCGTGTCGGCTTTCAGGCGCAGCACGGCACTCCGGCGGTCGCGCAGCAATTCGCGGCTTGCAACCATTTCCGAGAACACGAAGGTAGGGCCAAAACCGCGCACGGCCGCACGAAACGGAGCATCCGTGACCCCTGCCATGGGCGCCAGGATGACCTTGGGCGTCAGGCCGTGGATCTCGGATATGCCCATTAATTATGCACTTCGGAAATGCCCAACAATAAGTCAGGCTAGCGTGCGGCCTCGGCCTCTGGCAAGCAGTTTTTGCACAACCCCGGAATCGCAAGCCAAAGCCGATGCCAACCCGCCACGATTGCATCGCGATCATCGTCGCCGCCGGCCAGGGCGTGCGCGCCGGAGACGGGCTGCCCAAGCAGTACCGTCTCCTGCACGGAAAGCCGGTGCTGCGCTGGGCCGTGGAGGCGGCAAGTGCCCATCCCGGCATCAGCGCGGTGCAGGTGGTCATCGCCGCCGAGCATGCGAGCCTCTACGCCGACGCGATTGCCGGTCTCGACCTCCTGCCCCCGGTGACCGGCGGCAGCTCGCGACAGGCCTCGGTCCTCCATGCACTGCAGGCCCTCGAGGTGTTCCATCCGCAAACCGTGCTGATCCATGACGCGGCAAGGCCCTTCGTCTCGGCAGAGATCATGACCGCTGTCTGCACGGCCCTCCGGCAGCACGACGCTGCCATCCCGGCGCTACCCGTCGCCGACACCTTGAAGCAGGTGACGCAGGGCCGCATTAGCCGCACGTTGCCGCGGGACGGCGTGTACTGTGCACAAACCCCGCAAGGCTTCCGCTTTCGGGCCATCCTCGACGCGCACCGGGCAGCAGCCGGCAAGGACTTCACCGACGATGCCGCCATCGCCGAACACGCAGGACTGTCGGTTGCCACCGTTGAAGGCAGCCGCATGAACTTCAAGCTGACCACGCAGGAGGACTTCGTGACTGCCGAACGGCTGCTGGCATATCGCTCTGTGCCGCGCACGGGCTCGGGCTTCGACGTACACCGGTTCTGCGCGGGCGATCGCCTGTGGTTGTGCGGCGTCGAAATCGCTCACGACCAGGGCCTCGAGGGCCATTCCGACGCCGATGTCGGCCTGCATGCGCTCACGGATGCGATCCTGGGTGCGGCAGCCCTCGGGGATATCGGCCAGCACTTTCCGCCCACCGACCCGAAATGGAAGGGTGCTTCTTCACATGTCTTCCTCGCTCACGCGGCCACGCTGGTGCGCGACCGTGGCGGCGAGATTGGCAATGTCGACGTGACGATCATCTGCGAGCGCCCCAAGGTGTCACCCCACCGCGATGCCATGGCACGGCGCATCGCCGCAATCCTCGCCATCGACCATACCCGTGTCAGTGTGAAGGCAACCACGACCGAAGGTCTTGGCTTCACGGGCCGTCGGGAAGGCATTGCCGCGCAGGCGACCGCAACGGTAATCCTCCCATGATCACGCCCATGCGGATTGCATCCCTGCCCGCAGGGCGCAGCCTGAAGGAACCGACAACGGCGATCGTCACCTTCTTCGGTGTGGGACTGCTGCCCCTTGCGCCAGGCACCTGGGGCTCGCTCGCCGCCCTGCCCCTCGGTGTGATCCTCTCCTGGATCGGAGGCTGGCCGCTTCTGCTGGTCGCTGCCGCCGCCGCTGCCTACACCGGCTGGCGCGCGAGCGATGTCTACGTGACCCAGACAGGGCGGCAGGATCCGCCCGAAGCCGTGATCGACGAGGTCGCAACGCAGTGGATGGTCATGGCCTTCGTGCCCATGACCATCGCGGGCCTCATCGGCGCGTTCCTCGTGTTCCGCCTCTTCGACACGATCAAGCCATGGCCCGCCAGCTGGGCCGACGCCGAAGTCGAAGGTGGAGCCGGGGTCATGCTTGATGATCTGATTGCCGGCGTCTACTCGATCCCGCCGCTCATCGTGCTCGACATCATGGGGTTCTTCTGACGTGACCCGTGAACCAGAGATCACGGCCCTCGCCGAGCTTGTCCTCTCAGAGGCCAGGGCCAAGGGCCTGCGCATCGCAACGGCCGAAAGCTGCACGGGCGGCCTTGTCAGCGTGGCGCTGACCGACATCCCGGGTTCCTCGGATGTATTCGAGCGCGGCTTCATCACCTATTCGAACGAGGCCAAGCAGGAGCTCCTTGGCGTGCCGGCCGATGTGATACGCACCAACGGCGCCGTCTCGACCGAGGCTGCGATGGCGCTGGCAAGCGGCGCACTCGCCCGTTCGCGCGCCGACATGGCGGTCTCGATCACCGGCGTTGCGGGCCCTGGCGGCGGTTCGGCCCACAAGCCCGTCGGTCTCGTCCATTTTGCCGTTGCCTCGCGCACAGGGCCCGCACGCGCGCGCCACGAGAGCTTCGGCAATCCCGGTCGCGATGCCATCCGCGTAGCGGCTGCCCGTGTCGCGCTTGAAATGCTGCTGGAGGCGATCAGGCGCTGACCGGCGGCCCGTACAGCTGGTGCGCCCTCTGCTCGAACGACTCGGTCATCTTGCGGATGGCCTTGGTGAACATCCCGCTGATGAGCGCCTCGAGTGTCCGGCTGCGAAAGCGGAAGTCGATGTCGAAATCGACGTCGCATCCGCCCTCCACCGCCCGGAACTGCCAGCGATTGGTGAGGTGCTCGAAAGGTCCCTCAAGATACTCGATGACGATCAGTTGCGTCTCGGGATCGAGCCTCACCCGGCTTGTATATTGCTCGCGAAACGCCGCAAAGGCGGCAATCAGGTCGGCCGTGAACGCGTTGGGCTCGCGCGACCGGATGCGCGTGGCCACGCACCACGGCAGGAATTCCGGATAGCGCTCGACGTCGGCCACGAGCGCAAACATCTGCTCGGGCGAATAGGGAACCCGGCGCGTCTCACGATGCCGGGGCAAGCACCGACGCCTTCAGTTGCGCCTGCCGCGCCGCGCGCAGCTTTTCGAAATCATCCCCCGCAAGATAGGAAGAACGCGTGAGCGGTGTCGCGGCCACCATCAAGAACCCCTTGGCGCGCGCGACCTCGGCCAGCGATGAAAACTCTTCCGGCGTCCAGAAGCGGTCGATTGCCGCGTGGCGTGGCGATGGTTGCAGGTACTGCCCGATCGTGATGAAGTCGACACCGGCAGCCCGCAAGTCGTCCATGACCTGCATGATCTCTTCGCGCGTCTCGCCAAGCCCGACCATGAGGCCCGACTTGGTGAACGTTGCCGCATCGATCTCCTTGGCCTGCTGCAGAAGCCGCAGGCTTGCGAAGTAGCGCGCACCGGGACGGATCTTCAGGTAGAGCCGCGGAACCGTCTCGAGATTGTGGTTGAACACATCCGGCCGCGCGTCGATGACCACCTCGAGCGCGCCTGGCTTGCGCAGGAAGTCCGGCGTCAGCACCTCGATCGTCGTCGCCGGCGACGCCGCACGTATCGCGCGGATCGTTTCGGCGAAATGCGCAGCCCCGCCGTCGGCAAGGTCATCGCGATCGACGGATGTCACGACAACATGCTCAAGCCCGAGCTGTGCCACCGCATCGGCAACCTTCTGTGGCTCGTCCGCGTCGCGGACGCCGGGCGCCGTGTCGGTGCTCGGGGGCGAGTGCACTTCGGTCGCCATGCTCGAGTCGTGGGT
>DAISVV010000224.1:0-5102 GCA_036840015.1 Micropepsaceae bacterium | reverse complement strand
GGGAGCACGGCGTCGACGTGGGCCATGAGCTCGACATAGTCACGGTAATAGCGGCCGAGGTCCGTCAGGCTGTAGGAGAACGTCTGTCCCCTGGCGAAATGCTGCTTGAATGCCGACAGGCAGGCGCCAAGCGGATGGCGGCGGGCGTCGATGATCCGGGCGTTTGGCAGGATCAGGTGGATCATGCCGACATGGGCGAAATTGTTCGGCATCTTGTCGATGAAGAACGGCCTGCCGGTCTTGCGGTGGATGCGGGTACGGGCGATGTACTCCTCGCCCAAGGCCCTCAGCGCCTGTGCGTCGAGTGCCGCCAGGCCATCGGGGTATTTCGACGGGTCAGACTTTCGCTTCTGGTCGGCAATGCGCCTGGCCAGGTGCGTGAGATCGGGCAGTTCCATCGTACCCTCGACGAGACTGTGGCTCGCAAGGATCTGCTCGATCAGCGTCGAGCCCGCGCGCGGCAGCCCGACGATGAAGATGGGTGCGGGGTCCGGGCAACCCTGGCCCTTGCGGGCAGCAAAGAAAGCCGGCGTGAACAGTGCCTTCGAGCGCGCCACGTGGGCTGAGGTCTCGTCGGCGCTGTAATTGGTCTGATGGTGCCTGATTGCATTGCCCTTTTCGTAGTGGGCAAACGCGGCGCCATAGGCGGCTTCGTCCTCGCGGGCCTTGCCGAGCGAGAAATGGAAGTGGAGGCGGTCGTCCTCGGTCAGCTGCCCGGTGGCCAGAAGCTCTTCCATCCGTTCGATATCGGCCTTGCCGAAGCGGAACGTCTTCAGGTTTGCGAGGCTCCACCAGGCTTCGCCGAAGGCGGGACGTGCCTCGATGCAGCGCCGGTAGGCGGCGACGCACTCGTCGTTCTGGCCGGCCGAGCGCAGGGCGTGACCCAGGCCCAGCCAGATGCGCGCGTCACCTGGGATCTCGCGCGCGAGCTGGCGGTAGAGCGGTATTGCGTCAGCATATTCGCCGAGGCGGGCAAGGGTTGCAGCCTTCAGGTTGCGGTACTGGATATTGTGCGGGTCGCGGTCGAGCAGCCAGTCGATATGGCTGCGGGCCTCTTCGAGTTTCTGCTGCCTGAACTGGATGATCGCAAGGTTGTGGCGTGCCGCCTCGAAGTCGGGTGCAAGCTCGATCGCGCGCAGCAGGAGGTTTTCTGCATCCCGATGGCGGCCGAGGCGTGCGCCGATCTCGGCGAGCATGCGGATGGCAGCGACATCGGTGGGTGCCTGCTTCAGGCGTTCGCGCAGCAACCGTTCCGCGACTGCAAGGTCGTTGCGACAAAGGGCTGTTGCGGCCTGCTGGAGGACCGGATCGTGCACCGAGTGGCGTATCGACTGCGCGTAGGCTGCGGCTGCGCGTTCGCTATCGCCTGCAAGCGTGGACTGGTCGGCAACCGTGCGAAAGACCCTTGCCAGCATGGCGCGTGTGCCAGCGTGGCCGGGATGGACCTTCAGGATTTCCTGGAGTTGTTCGATGGCGAGGGCAGGATCGTGGAGGCCCAGGCGCGCGGCATTCTCAAGCGCATGCGCCAGCGTGCCGAACCTGTCGGTCGCCACATCCCCCATTCGACAGGCCTCCTACCTGCATGGTTGATTTCACTTCCATGCTCGGGGGAATGCAACCAGTCCGTGCCCGTGGAGGGTGTGGCAAGTGCTGGTTTTCCGGGATTTACCTGTGCCATCAGGGCAACGGGCGATGAAGATTGTGTGACGGCGGCCCGGCTTGTCTTTCAGCCGCCGATGCGCCTGAAGCGGAAGCCAGGACGGGACGGGGTATCGGCAGCCAGTTCGGCCATGCGGCCGTGGCTGGGGGAGAGGCTGCAGACCGGGTCAGTTGCGGCGGCGTCGCCTGTGATGGCGAGAGCCTGGCAACGGCAACCGCCCCAGTCGATCTCGGCGCGCTCGCAACCCTGGCAGGGGCTTGGCATCCAGGCCGTACCCCGGAACCGGTTGAATGCGTCGTCCTGTCCCCAGATTGTCGCCAGTGAAGCCTTGCGGACGCTGGCGAAGGTCATGCCCGGGATTGTTGCTGCCGCGTGGCAGGGCAATGCACGCCCATCGGGTGTCACGACCATCACCTGCCTGCCCCAGCCACCCATGCAGGCCTTGGGCCGCTCGGCGAAATAGTCCGGCATGACATGGTCGATCACCAGCGTGCCCTCGAGACGGCGGCGCGCGTCATCGACTATGGCACGGGTCGCTTCGAACTGCTCGCGGGTCGGCATCAGCTGCGCGCGGTTCGCCAGTGCCCAGCCATGATATTGCACGTGCGCGATCTCGAGGCGGCCGGCGCCGAGATCGACGGCGAGATCGATGAAGCCCGGCACGTCCTCGACATTGCTGCGATGGATGACGGCGTTCAGGGTCAGGGCGAGGCCTTCCTCGACGATCAGGCGGGCGGCGTCCTTCTTGGCCCGGAACGCACCCTTGACGTGGGCGATGGCGTCGGCCTTCTCCGGCACGAGGCCCTGGAAGCTAACCTGGACATGATCGAGCCCGGCGGCGCGCAACTCGGCGAGGCGCTGGGCGTTCAGGCCGACGGCTGAGGTGATGAGATTGGTGTAGAGGCCCGACAGATGGGCTGCATTGGTGATCTCGGCGAGGTCAGTGCGCGCGAGCGGCTCTCCGCCCGACAGGTGCACGTGTGCGATGCCAAGGCCTGCGGCTTCCTCGATGACGCGTATCCACGTCTTGGTGTCGAGCTCCTGGCTTGCGCGCACGAGATCGAGGGGGTTCGAGCAATAGGGGCATTGCAGCGGGCAGCGATGCGTGAGTTCGGCAAGCAGGCCAAGTGGAACGGGCAGAGCCGTCACGGCTTCACGTATCCCTTGGCGGCCAGGTCCTTCAGAAGGCTGTCGATGTCGGCGCGGATGTTCTCGGCCTTCTCGTCATATTCCTTTGCCAGGGCGGCAGCGATGTCGGACACGCGGCGCTTGCCGTCAATCTGGGCGACGATCGACAGGGCGATGTCATCGAGTTCCAGCACCCGTTCAGGCCCCAGAAGGACCGGACCGCGCTGGTCGTCCTTGCGCAGGCGTACGCCGGGCGCAAGCCGCGGCGCATCGTTTGCCCGAGATTGACTGCTGTCGTTCTTGTCGTCGCTCATGATCCAAACGCGCCGGGCGGTATGTGCCCTGGCGATATGTAAGCATAATACAGGGCATCCAGCATAGACCAGAGCACGCTGCACTTGAACGCGAGGGCCTGCAGGCACTGGGCCTGCATTTCCGGGGTTGCTGCGTGTGCGATGCAGTAATCGAGGGCGAAATTCGCGTCGCGCGGGGCCTGTGTCATGCGCGCGCCGAAATAGGAGAGGGTTTCCCTGGAGACGAAGTCGTAGCCCGCAAGCATGCCCTCCACGCGCTCGGCGATGATCCGGGGTGCAAACATCTCGGTGAGCGAGGAGGCAACAGCCTCGAGCACGCTGCGGTCCCTCGTGAAGTGCACATAGGCGTCGGCGGCGAAGATGGTGGCGGGCAGGGCGAGGCGCTCGGAGACGACGTCCTCACGGGGCAGTCCAAGCCCGTCGGTCAGCTTCAGCCAGCGGGCGATGCCGCCATCCGTGCCGTCGGTGCCGTCATGGTCCTCGATTCGCACGCGCCATGTGGCGCGCAGCTCGGGCGTCGGCAGTCGCGAGACGATGATCGCGTCCTTGATGGGGATGCGGCTCTGGTAGATGTAGCGGTTGAGGGCCCAGGCCTGGACCTGGCGCTTGTCGAGCTGGCCCGCGTGCAGGCGTTTGTGGAAGGGGTGAAGGTTGTGATAGCGCGCCGCGCCGATGGCGCGCAGGGCCTTTTCGAACTCGTCGGGTGACATCAGGCTCACAGGTCAATCCTCATGCCGTCCATGGCGATGGTCCAGCCTTCGGCCTCGATGACCTTGCGCTCGTCGGAGCCGCGGTTGAGCACCGGGTTGGTGTTGTTGATGTGGATGAACCAGCGCTTTCCCACGCTCGCATCGCGCAGGCGGGTGATTGCCTCATCCATCGCGACGTGACCCATGCGGCGGGCAGTCTTGGAGCCCGCTCCCGTGCGGATCATTTCGTCATCGACGCACAGCGTGCCGTCGAAGAAGAGGGCGTCGGCGCCCTCGACGGTGCGCAACGTCTCGAGCGTGATCTCGGCGCAGGAGGGCATGAAAATCGCCCGCCGCCCTGCAGGTGATCGCATCTCGATGCCGATGGACGAGCCTTCGACGGGGGCAATGCCGTCGGTCTCTTCCATGAAGAGCGGGGGTTTGCCGGGTGTTTCGATCGCGCGGCAGGACAGTCCCGGCAGGGGCTCGAAGGCTTCCTGCGGGTGGATGATCCGGAACTGCACGCAGGCCTGGTCGAGCACCCTGAAGATGGGGTTGGCCCTGAGCACCCCCAGCACATATTCGGTTGCCCAGACGGTGAAGGGCTGGCGTTCGCGCAACGACAGGAGGCCTGCGATCGCGTCCACGTCGGCGCCGGTCAGGATCACGGCCCGTATCGGCGAGGAGCGCGGTGCGCGCCGCGGCTGGAGTTCGGGCGTGGCCAGGATCTGCTGGCGGATGTCGGGGCTTGCGTTGAGCAGCACCCAGTCGGCCCCGTCCAGTGAGGCAGCGAGGCTGCATTGTGTCTGGGGAGCGCAGGCCGCATCACCGGCGAAAGCCCGGCGATTGTTCGGGCTCGCCACGTTCCATTGCGGGAAGCCGCCACCGGCTGCCGCCCCGAGGACGATCAGTTTCATGCAGGTCTGGAGCCGCAGGGCTCCGGCGCGATTACTCGGCCGAGCAGTAGCAATTGATCTCCATGGCGGCGGAGATCTCGCGAACCTTGGGTTTGCGCCAGGACTTCTTCATGTCGGTACCTCGTGCAAGATTTGAGTTCAGTGTGACGCAAGCTCCTTGCGTGTGCAACAGGTTTAACCGCGGGACAGGCCCGCGATCGCCTGGTCGAGAACCTTCATTCCCCGCGTCCAGATCATGGTCTTCCAGACCTCTGCCTCGGGATAGAAAGCGCAGCGGATCTGGGCCTTGCATGCCGTGCGGTCTGGATCTCCATCGAGGCTTGACTCCTCATCACTTCCTTCGCTGCCGCGCTGGCGCTCGCGAAAGCCCTCGACGGCACCGTGGAGGAGCTCT
>DAISVV010000223.1:0-5111 GCA_036840015.1 Micropepsaceae bacterium | reverse complement strand
CGATCGCTTCTATCGCGAGGTCATGGGTTTCGCCCTGCGAAAGGTCGAGATCGCGCCAACCACCGTCGGCGGTTTTGCCAAGCAATTTTTCTTCGAGATCGAGCCGGACAGGTTCATTGCCTTCTGGGAGCTGCACGGTGAGGCCTTTGCCCATGTCAAGGATACGGGCCTTTCGACTGCGGCCGGGCTGCCGGAGTGGGTGAACCATATCTCTTTTCACTCCCCGAGCCTCGAACACATGCGCGAAAGACGCGACAGGTGGCTTGCGGGTGGGCACGACGTCATGGAGATCGACCACAACTGGTGCCACTCGGTCTACACGCGTGATCCCAACGGCACGCTGGTCGAGTACTGCGTCACGACAATTCCCTTCACCGAGGAAGACCGGCAGATTGCCCTGAAGGCGATCTCGTCCAATGATGTACCGGCCTCGCGTCCGCCGAAGTCGATCGTCATCCACAAGGCCAGCGACTTCAGGAAGGCTGCGGCGCAGGCATGAGTATTCCGCAAGTTACCCTGGAGGGGCGCTGTCGTGGCTGAGAGCGACGTGCAGAGGGAAGGCGTTTCGGCGGCGACGATGCTTGCGCTGGTCGAAGCCCTCTACGCCTTTGCAGAGAACCCCGCACAGTGGAACGATATCGCCGCTGCCGTGGAGGCCATCGGTACGCCGCTTGATCCGGCGCGCGATCCCGAGGCGCAGACCATCATCGGGCATGCGGCTCGGGCCTGTGCCATGCTCGACCGGCTGAATGCCGGCCGGCAGGACAGGGAGCCTGGTGATGCGCCGTGGGACGCAGTGCTGCTGTCATCCGAGGGGATTGTTCGCGGCCGATGCGGCCGGGTCGCCGAGCGAATGAGGCCGTATCTGGTTGGGCCAATTACGCCTGGCCAGGTGCTCCAGTTTCACACCGTTGCCGCCAAGGTTTTCGCGGCGGCCTTCAGGGGCGCCGTGTCTGCCCCGGAGGCGGGCCTTGCCCCCTTCACACTTGGTTCACGCGACGAGAAGTCGGCCTGCTTCGGCGTCATGCTGCCTCGGGCTGCCTTTCCGGACGGGCTGGCGGCTGCTTTCAACCTCGGTGCCGTCTGGACTGAGCCCCTGTTTGCGGTGGTGCTGCTTTCAGCAAAGGACATGCAGGCGGCAGGCAACCTCGTGAATCGCAGTTTCGGACTGACGACGGCCGAGTCCCGGCTGGCGGCAAAGCTTGTCCAGGGCTTGCGCGTTGCCGATGCCGGGGCGGAACTGGGCATGACGCCCAGCACGGCGCGCTGGCACCTGAAGAACATCTTCGCCAAGACCGGCACCCGCCGGCAGGCAGACCTGCTTCGCCTGCTCACAAACGCCTCGGCGTTTCCGATGCAGCTGCAGAAGGCCGCTTCGATGGCTGTGCCCGGCGTGCCTCCGCGCAGGCTGATCACGCTCGGCGATGGCCGTTTGCTGTGCTACCGCGAGTACGGCCCTGCGGGTGGCCTGCCAATCATCTATTTCCATTTCGGTCTTTCCGCCAGCATGTTGCCGCCGGCGGCGGCAGCGTCGGTTGCCCGACATGGTGTGCGCGTGATTGCCTTCGAGCGGCCAGGGTACGGACAGTCCGACCCGCGCACGGACTATACCTTTGATGGCATTGCGGCCGACGTGGACCAACTGCGCAACAAGCTGGGCTTGCGGCGTGTGGCGCTCTTTGGCGATGGCTATGGGGGCGGCTTTGCCGTTGCTGCGGCGATGAGGCTGGGGCGCGATGTGCTGCGCGTTGCCCTCCATGCGCCCAATCTGGGCTGGGCGGCGACGAATGGCGAGAACCGTGCAGGTCTTTCCATCTTCCATAGCCAGCCGTGGCTCATTCCCACCGTTGTGGAAGTGCTGCGTCGCGGGCTGCGTGTCCCGGTCATCCGCTCGATCCTGGGCTACCTTGAGGAGAAGTCGCGAGCGGACGCCGGACGAATTGCCGATCCTGAATTCTCGGGGTATCTGAATGCGACGATCTTCGAGGCGCTCGAGCGATCGAGTGCGGGGCTGTCGTCCGAGCTCACCCTGTTTGGTCGAAACACGCGATCGGATCCGTCCGGCCTTGCTGTTCCTACAGCGGTCTGGCACGGACAGGAGAACCCCGTGGTTCCCCATACCGACAGCATCCGGGACTTCCAGAACCACCCTTTGGCGGAGCTGCATGTCATACCCGGGATGGGGCTGTATCCGGATGAGGCGGTCTTCGACAGCATCTTCTCTTGGCTTTCCGGGCGGTCGCCCGGACCGTCGCGCAAGGCGGCGGGCACGGGCCGGGCCGTGAAGTCTGCGCAGGATCCTGTTGGCTGAAAAACTGCCAATGAAAAAAAACAACGGGCGCCGGGTTTGTTCCCGTCGCCCGCTCTTTTCCTTACGCTCTTCTGCCCTAGAAGGCGTGCGTGGCCTTGATGCCGATGGTCCTCGGCTGCATCGGCGTGTCGTACGGCAAGCTGCCGCACACGCTGATGGCACATTGCGTCGAGCGACCCACGAGGGCGCGTTCGTCAAAGGCGTTCGACAGGTACAGAACAAGTTCCAGACCGTCGATCTTCATGCCCGTAGACAGGTCAACCAGCGTATAGGCTGGCAGCTTGCCGATGATCGCATCCTCGGCTGCCCGCAGGTCGATGCTGGCTTCGGAGGCGCGAACTACCGTGCCTTGCACGAACGACTCGTTGTCGAAAAGATTGTACTCGTACC
Source organism: Micropepsaceae bacterium (assembly GCA_036840015.1). Classification (GTDB taxonomy): domain Bacteria; phylum Pseudomonadota; class Alphaproteobacteria; order Micropepsales; family Micropepsaceae; genus SZUA-430. Next base: position 2,410 of record DAISVV010000223.1, on the reverse strand, counting down.
TTGCCGTCATGTTGGCCTTGAACTTGGGCGTGACGGGCAGTCCGGAGGTTGCTGGCGGGAAGCCTGCTCCGCCCGAGAATTCGGTATCGAGCAGTGTGGCGCCGAAGGTCAGTGACAGGTTCGTGATCGGCTTCCACTCGATATCCGTCTCGATGCCCTTGATCGTCGCCTGGCCTGCGTTCTGGATCTGCGTCAGGCCGTTTGCGCCGAGGAACGAGAACTGGAAGTCTTCCCATTCTTCCCAGAACAGGGCGCCGTTGAAGCGCAGCGTGTCGTTTGCCAACATCGTCTTCCAGCCCACCTCGTAGTTGGTGAGGTAGTCTGAACTGTAGGGAGGCAGGGTTCCCCGGCGGTTGACGCCACCCGGGCGGTAGCCAGTCGAGTAGGTGGCATAGACCATGCGCTTGTCATCAATCTCGTAGGACAGATTGAGGCGGTGCGTGTTGCCGGTTTCCTCGGTCAGCTTGTTCAGGTTCGTACAGGGTGCGCTGGCCGTGATCGCGGGGCCGAAGCACGAGGCCTCGCCGAGGGTCGGGATCCCGTAGTCCGACGCGAACAAGGCCGAGAAGCCAAAGAAGCCCTCGAGCGAGTTCTCGGACTCGAAGAAGCGCAGGCCTGCAGTCGCGGTCAGCTTGTCGGTGAGGTCATAGGAGACTTCGCCGAAGATCGCGCGGTCGATGTCGATACGAAACTGCGAGGTCAGCCAGATCGTGTCCGGCAGGCCCGTGACGTCGTACCCGTCGAAGAAGCCATCAAGGCGATAGCGCTGGAAGATCTCGTGCTCCTGGCGCTGGTAGAACACGCCGCCGATGAATCGCAGCGCGTTCGTGGCGGGTGTGGCCACACGCAGTTCGAGGCTTTCCTTGCTGTAGCCGTCGCGGCCCTGGATGTATTGCGCCGGGTTGATGGCCACCGGAGCACCCGGGTTGCCATTGCTGTTGAAGTAGTTTCCGTAACCCAGCACGGTGTCATAGAAGAAGCCGTAGTCGGCGTAGTCCGAGTTCGAGTCCACCGTGCGGTCGAGATAGCCGCCCGCCAGCGTGACGTCGAGGTTGCTGACCTTGCCTTCGACCGTCATTGCTGCCAGCACCCAGCGATCATGCGAGTTCTCGGGGAACCAATGCGTGACCGCGAGGTCGCCGACTGATGGCGCGTAGGCGAAGATACCTTCGGTCTTCTGGTCCTGGGCGCTGAGGACCGGCGTGACTGTCCAGTTGTCGTCGAGCTCGATCCGCAGGGCTGCGCGTGCGCCGTAGGTGTCGGCCGTGTTGTAGTCGTCCTTTGCGCGGTCGGCATTGTTGTCGAGGACGCCGGAGAATGGATACAGGCGGGTGCCGAAGATGTTGTCGATATAGCCGGCGTCATGCTTTGCCCAGCCTACAATGCGAACTGCGGCCTTGTCGGAAAGCGGGACGTTCACGAAGCCTTCCGCACTTGATCCGATGCCGCCATTGTCGATCGCATTCACCTCGAAGGTCGCGCTGCCGTAGGTTTCGACCGTGTCCGGCTTGTTCGTGATGATGCGGATCGTGCCGGCCTGCGAGTTTGCGCCATAGAGGGTTCCCTGCGGACCCGCGAGCGCTTCCACGCGGGCGATGTCATAGACATGGACGTCGAGCGCGCCCTGGATCGTCGTGATCGGGATTTCGTCAAGATACATGCCGACGCTGGGTGAGGGGCCCGAGTGGTTGCGGTTCTAGCCGCTGGACACGCCGCGCATGTAAACACCCACGAAGCCTGGGCTGGAGGGCTGGATGGTCACGTTGGGCAGGTGCTTGCTGTAGTCGTTGATGTCGGTGATCTGCAGTTCCTCGATCTTCTTGGTGCTGATCGCCTGCACCGATGCGGGAACGTCCTGAAGCTGCTGGGCGCGCGTCTGGGATGTTACGGTGAGCTTCTCGACCGTGCCTTTCGGCTCGTCCTTCCTGGCGGCATCCTGCGCGAGAGCCGGCATGGCCCCGCTGATCGCCGTCGTTGCCAGCAAGAAGCCCGCAAGCCTGGCCGAGCGCGACCGCCCTGTCCTGAACTGATTTCTCACTTTGGTTCTCCCTTCGTCATGATTGGTTCAATCCGTCTCAAGCCGCGACCGGCGCCGCGGGGTATTCCCCAAGTGCCGGACCCAGCGCGTCCTTCAACGGCTGCAGCCAGGCGTCAAAGTGCTTCCAGTGATCCAGTGCATCCCGGTACAGCGGGCGACGTACCTGCTCGGAGCTCGCCGTGCGCACGGCGCGCGTGTTGGTGTGGAATGACAGGCACTCGGGCTCGAAGGCGAGCCCGCAATAGTGGAGAAGCTGGCGGACGCCCGGCTCGAAATCCGTCACGAGGCGCTCGTAGAAGACCCGATGCACGCGGCCCGGGAGCACGGCGTCGACGTGGGCCATGAGCTCGACATAGTCACGGTAATAGCGGC
>DAISVV010000222.1:0-5188 GCA_036840015.1 Micropepsaceae bacterium | reverse complement strand
CGTCCACAGTTCCTGGACGCCGATGATGTCGGGCTGGACGCGATTGATGATCGACGCGCGCCAGTTTGCCTTGGCCTCGTATTCCTCGCGCGTGAGGATCATGCGGTCGTAGAAACGGATGTCCGGCAGGATCAGGTTTTCTACGTTGAAATTGGCGATCCTGAAATTCATGCTCGCTGCCGCATCCGGAGAGACTCCCGGTGCATAGTGTAGAGGCCGCTGCCGACAATCAACACGGTGCCGCCGATGGCCAGGAGATCGGGGATTTCACCCCAGATGGCAAAGCCGAGGGCGACAGCCCACAGGACGCCGAAGTAGCGGAACGGCGAGACCACGGTCACGTCCGTGCCGCGAAATGCCCTGATGATGGCGGCATTTGCCGCGGTAACCAGCAGGGCCGAGCCTGCCAGCAGGCCCAGCCTGTCCCAGGAGAGGGGAACCCAGTCCTCGAAGGGTGCGCTTGCAAATCCGAGCAGGCAGACTGCAAGCGTGGTCGTCAGGGTGATGGCAGGGGTCGGTATGGCCGGGTCGAGGCGCCGGGTCACGAGATCGCGCACAGAAATGATGAGGGCCACCATGATGGCCGAAATGGCATAGGGGCTGAACCCTGCTCCACCGGGCTGCGCCACCAGCAGTACCCCGATGAAGCCCACGAGGATCGCTGCCCAGCGGCGCCAGCCGACATGCTCTCGCAGCAGGAGTGCGGCGAGCAGCGTGATCGACAACGGGGTGAACTGCATGAAGACGGTGATGTCGGACAGCGGCAGGTGCGGCAGCGACATGATGAACAGGGCGGCCGAGACGCTTTCGAGCCCTGCCCTGACACCTACAAGAGGCGTCAGTGCGAGCCGCCAGCGCGCGCGCTCGACGGTTGCAACGAGAACCGACCCGGCGAGGGTGACCGCCATCAGGCCCCTCAGTGCCATGATCTGGCCCGGCGGCATGTCGGTGCCGATCAGCTTCACGAAGCTGTCGCTGCTCACGAAAAGCGCCTGCGACAGGAGCAGCATGACGATGCCACGCAGGTTGTCGGCAGATGAAGGTTTCAGGACAGGCGCTCCGGTGGCGTTGCCTGCACCACCGGCCCCTTGCGGACCCGGCTCAGTAGCCGGGCGGTGCCATGGTCGTGATGGGCGTGCGATAGGGGATGTTGTCGATCACAGCCTTTACATTGACGTCAGGGGGCGTGTCCACGCCAGAACCGGCGACCCGCGCCTCGAGATCCTTCACAGTGAAGTCCATCCGGGTCTCGTAGGTGCGATCGATCTGGTTGCGCAGGCGCTGCATGGCCGCATACCAGCGGTTCTTCGAACTCGAGTTGCCGCACGAGGCCAGTTCGTCCTCGGAGGTCGCGCCCCAGCGACGCTCGACGCAGTCATAGGGATCGAATGACATGGCGAACAGGCGGTTCATTGCTTCGGTGAAGGTCAGGCTCACGCGACGGCCGGCGGTGTTCATGTAGAAGATGGCGCAGGTCGCTTCGCCCTGGGCATAGGCGGCCTGCAGGTCTTCCTTGAGATTGAGCCCATCATAGGAGATCCGGTCGTCGCGCCTGAGCCACATCTCCGTCAGGCGTTGCATCTCGTCGCGGAAGGCCCGGAACGCCGTCTTGAGGCGGGCGTCGCGTGAGGGCGTCGAGTAGATCTCCCACTCCATGTTGTCGGTGCCATAGATGTTCTGCGGCAGGCGTTCGGGGTGGGCCTTGCGATGGATGCCGGCCTCGATCGCGATATCGACAAAGCGTGCACGGTCGTAGAGGTCGTTGCAGAGCGTCCGCATCGTTGCCTTGAGTTCCGCGACCGGATTGAACGAGAGCTTTCCCCCGGCCATGGACGTGCGCGCGTATTCGTAGAAACCCATTTCCATGCCATCGTATGCATAGCGGGCCTTGCGCCAGTCGCCCTTGGGATCCGGGTCCACATTGCCGTGGTATTGCTCGGTCGAGTAGTCGGGGATCTGGCTGTTCTTCGCGAGGATGATCCGGCCCTTCTCCATGCGGATGGGCCTGAAATTCTTGAAGCCCGCTCCGAGCGAAGGCAGGTCCCTGCCGAACTGGGGTCCGAACACGCTGCGCGTCAGCGTGAAGTCGGGATGGGCATCCATGTAGTAGATGCGGCCAACCTCATCGACCTTGTAGACGATCGCCACATGGCCGTTCACGTCATAGATTGCCGTGCCCGGCCGGATCGAGCCCGGCTGTATCTTCGGCGGATAGAGATCGGTCAGCGGATTCTCGTCTGCATCCGGGCCCACGCGGTAGGTTGCCGAGGAGACCGCGTCGCGGATGGCGTAGATGACCGATCGCGCGTGCTCGCCGCCCGTGATGTTGCGTCGGCCCGCAATCCGATTTCCCTTGGCCGAGAAACGCACGTCGCCGCCGCCCCGCGTGAATACGCCCGTCGCATAGGTGAAAGGCAGCCCGTTCTTCCAGGCGTAATAGGCCCGCAGCATATAGACGAGGTCGGCGCAGTCAGCGTTGAAGTTGATCCCGCGCCCGTCAGTGTGGCGGTAGGGGTTGGCGCTGGAATTGATGCAGTCGTCAGGCGTGTCGCACTTGCTCTCGCCGATGCGCTGCACGAAATCCGAGTAGCCCTTCTCGTCTTCCTCGGTCCATTCGGGCTTGGTGACGCGCCAGGTCTCTCCGGCCCAGGCGACCGGCATGGCAGCGATCAGCAGTGCGAAAATCAGCGTCAGGCGCAAGACCATGCTCCCCCTCCAGCCGCCGCCGGCAGCGGCTCAACAACATTGGGAAAGACCAAGCGTGTCAAGGTGCTTGCGGGCCGCAGAAGGGGGCTGGAAAGGCGGAGCGTGCAGAACTGCAACGAACATGGTTCATTTGCGACCCGTTCGGTTACCCGCGGCCCCTTGCGTGTGTCATCGCTGCCGCGTCCGGGATCAGCGGACAGGGCTGCGTGCCGGACGTGTCGCCCGCTGCCTCACTTCGCCCCGAGGAAGTCCTCGAGGGTCACCAGTTCAAGGTTGATGATGCTGAAGAGCACGGCCCAGAGCAGCAGCGCCACAACCAGGGCCCCGAGGGCCTTGTTGCGCAGGTGATGGATCGCGGGTGCGGACTCCGGCGTTCCCGGCTCGACCACGCCCTCCTCGTACTGCGATCGGATGCCGATGGGCAGCAGGATGAAGAAGGCCAGCCACCAGATCACGATGATGGTGACAAGTGAACCCGCTATGCCCATGGCTCAGACCTGCTCAAGTTCGATGAGGGTGCCGTTGAAGTCCTTCGGATGCAGGAAAATCACGGGTTTTCCGTGGGCCCCTATCTTCGGCTGACCGTCGCCGGTGATGGTCGCACCCTGCGCCACCATCTGGTCGCGCGCGGCGTAGATGTCGTCCACCTCGTAGCAGACATGGTGTATGCCCCCGGAGGGGTTCTTCTTGAGGAAATTTGCGATCGGGGATTTTTCGCCCAGCGGTTCGAGCAACTCGATCTTGGTGTTCGGCAGCTCGACAAAAACCGTGGTGACACCATGATCAGGCTGCTGCACCTCATCCGATACCCTGGCGCCCATGGCGAAGGTCGCGCGATAGACCTGCGCGGCGGCCTTGATGTCGGGGACGGCGATGGCAACGTGGTTCAGTCGGCCCAGCATGGCGAAGCGCCCTTGTGCAATTGCAACATGGCGGGGAGGCTAGTGCCAGCGGGCTTGCGCGGCAAGGCCGGACAGGACCCAAAATGTCCCCGGCGGCCTGCGGGTCATGGGCCGGTGTCATCTGCTGCGGCCGCGAACGTCAGCCTGGTTAAGCACGCTGTGCGGGTTCATGACACAGTCGCCCGGCGATTTACACCGGGCGGCTTGTGAATCCCCGGGCCCCGTGGTCTTTTCGCCAATCCTGCTTTGGTACTGGGGAAATTCGAATGGACATCATCTGGATCGTAGGCCTGGTCATCACGGGCGTCACCGCCGTGCCGGTCCTGTGGCAACTGACCCGCGGACACCCCAAGGGGCTCTTCATCCTGTTCTTTGCCGAGATGTGGGAGCGCTTTTCCTACTATGGCATGCGGGGATTGCTCATCTTCTTCATGACGCAGCACTTCCTGTTCGACGATACGTTCGCGCAGGGACAGTACGGCGCCTATACATCGCTTGTGTACCTGCTGCCGCTGATCGGCGGCTTGCTGGCCGACCAGCTGCTGGGCACCCGCAAGGCGATTGCCTTCGGTGCGGTGCTGCTGGTGCTCGGCCACCTGACCATGGGTGTCGAGGGACCGCCGGCCAAGCAGATCCTGACGTTCCAGGGCCAGGAGTACTCGTTCCAGGTCAATGGCCGCATGGAGCAGCGCGATGCGCGCATCATCGTCGATGGCCAGCCCTACGCTTTCGGTGCCAGCCCGGAGGGTGGCTTCGAAATCAAGGGCCTGCCGGAAGGTGCGTCGCTGCCAGCCGTGCTGCCTAAGGGAAGCTATGAACTGTCCGTCAAGCAGTCGGAGCCGATCTACAAGGACATCTTCTTCCTTGCCCTGGCGCTGATCATCATGGGGGTTGGCTTCCTGAAGGCCAATATTTCGACGATCGTCGGGCAGCTCTACGAGCAGTCGGATCCGCGCCGCGATGCCGGTTTCACACTCTATTACTATGGCATCAACCTGGGTGCCTTCTGGGCGTCGCTGCTCTGCGGTTGGCTGGGGACGACCATTGGCTGGTGGGCAGGGTTCGGCGCCGCCGGTCTTGGAATGTTGCTGGGTCTCATCGTGTTTGGTCTCGGCAAGCCATGGCTCGAGGGCAAGGGTGAGCCGCCCAATCCGGAACTGCTCAAGCGGCCGGCGCTGGGTCCGGTGAATGTCGAGTGGGCGGTCTATATCGCCGGCATCATCGGCGTTGGCCTTGTGTGGCTGATCGTGCAGCGCAACGAGATGGTTGGACAGCTGCTGGCTGTCGGCTCGGTGCTGGTGATGCTGTATCTCGTGTTCTACATGTTCACGCGCTGCACTTTCGTGGAGGCGCAGCGGCTGATCCTCGCATTGATCCTGATCGCAGCCTCGACGGTGTTCTGGACACTGTTCGAGCAGGCGGGTTCGTCGCTTAACCAGTTCGCCGAACGCAACACAGAGCTTACCATCCTCGGGGTAACGATCACGGCGGCGCAGACCCAGTCGTTCAGCGCAGGCATCATACTGAACCTTGCACAGGTGTTATCGGTCCTCTGGGCGGCGCTGGGCAGGGTACACCTC
>DAISVV010000221.1:0-5219 GCA_036840015.1 Micropepsaceae bacterium | reverse complement strand
GCGAGGCCCTGCATGAGTGAAGAATTCTTCGTCGATCCGTCACGCCAGAACTTCGATGCGTTCAAGGCGCTGCCACGGGATACGCCGATCAACATGCTGAACCTGATCCGGTTCCGCGCGCATGCGCACTATCCGGCGGGACACAGCCATGCGGGGCTGAACCTCACGGGCGCACAAGCCTATGCCGAGTATGGCCGCACGAGCGAGCCCATCTTCACGCGGGTCGGCGGCCGCACGATCTGGCGCGGGCACATGGAAGCGATGGTGACGGGTCCGTCAACAGAGGCTTGGGATGCGGCCTTCATCGCCTTCTATCCGAGCGCCGGCGCATTCCTGGCCATGGTGACGGATCCTGCCTACAAGCTTGCGGTCGTGCATCGGCAGGCGGCGGTACTGACCAGCCGGCTCGTGCGCTTTGCGCCACGCGAGGTCGGGACGGGGTTTGCCTGAAAGAAACGTTCAACGCGCTAGATCACATAGCCTGTTGCGGCGCGTGATGCATACTCCCTCAGCTCGGCCGTCAGCGGTCTTGTCGCCATGAAGTGACGGGTGATGTCTGCGGCGCGCGTCGATGTCTCGCGGCGCGCTTGCGCCAGATGACCAAGTCCATGCAGCGCCGATTCGATGCATGCGGGATTGCTCAGGTGCAGGGTTGCCTCCAGAACCTCGTAGACCGCGTCCTGGGGCTGGAGATCCCCGGGCCAGGTGCGCCAGGTCAGCAGGGGCGAGGTGTCCCAGAACATGTAGCATATGTTGTTGAGGGGGCTCATCGGCGGGGCCGCCTCGGCCGGGGTTCCGGCGCCTGCGAGCATTGACGACAGTGCGGGCGTGCAGCGCAGCTCGAAGCAATCGCGGAACAGGTCCTCGATCGAGCGCGCCACTTCCGCGCCCAGTTCCGCAGGCAGGTCCCTCGACATGATGGACCCCACCACCGTGAAATTACTGCTGACGATGAAGTTCAGTCCGAGGGTCACCTGCGCGTCGGTGATTCGCGTCAGGTCGGTGCCGGCATGCCTGAAGGTGTGGATGCACAGGCGCGCCAGCTCCTCGCTGGTCGCGTCCGGGAACGTGATGCCATCGGGGGCGTCGAGGTCCTCGGGATGCTCAAAGTACCACTGCCTTTCGGGGCGATCGAAAACATGGGACAGCCAGGCACGATAGCGCGGGGGCTCGGGCAGATCGATGCGGGGACGCTGCCACGACTTGCCGGGCTTGCGACCCTTCGCCTTTCCGTGACCCATGACCTCTGGTCTCCTCCTCACGAGGCCGATTTTTGCGGTGTCCAGTAAAGCGCCTTCGTGTTGTAGCCCATGGCTTCGAGGCGGCCGACGAGGTCCGCCTTGAGTTCGGGCGAAAGTTGGGCTGAGCGCGAGAGGATCCACAGATAGCGGCCCGAGGGTTCGCCAACGAGCGCCCAGCCATAGTCCTCGGCGAGGCCGATCACCCAGTAGTCGCCCTCGAAGGGCCAGAAGAAGCTGACGGCCAGCTTGGCGTTGGTCGTGGTGTCAATCACACGGGCCACGCCCTCGGCCACGTTCTCCTCGCCGTCCAGCGTCTTCATGCGGCAGCGGTTCGTGACGCTGATCGTGCCGTCGGGGTTGCGGCCATAGGTGGCCGTGACGCCGACGCAGTCCTTCTCGAAGCTGTTCTCGAAGCGGGCCACCTCGTACCAGACGCCTGCATAGCGGTTGAGGTCCACCGAGGGCACGGTCGTGAGCTGGCGCGAGAGGTCGCGGTTGACCGGGGGGCCGCCACAGCCGGCGAGCGAAAGCATCAGGATTGCGATGACGGCAAACAGGCGCTTGGTCATGGGGCGGCTCCAGTGGCGCGGGGAACGGCGTCTGGCACGAAGACTACCGCAGGCCTGCCGCGTTTGGTAGAAGGGTTGAAACAGGAGGCAAGACCATGAGCGACTACAAGCTGCTGATTGGCGGAAAACTTGTCGATGGCGCGCAGACCATGCCCGTCATCAACCCGGCAACCGAAGAGGCATTCGCGACCTGCCCGCGTGCGTCGAAGGCGCAGCTGGATGAGGCGGTTGCAGCTGCGAAGGCGGCCTTCCCCGCCTGGAGCGCCAAGCCGATTGCCGAACGCAAGAAGGTGCTGCTCGCAATCGCGGAGGCGATCGAGAAGAACGCCGGCGAGCTGGCCCGGTTGCTGACGCAGGAACAGGGCAAGCCGATCGGCGATGCCACGGGCGAGATCTATGGTGCGGCGGCGTTCTTCAAGTATTTCACGATGCTGGACCTGCCGGTGAAGGTCATCGACGACAGCGCGAACCAGCGCGTCGAGGCGCACCGCAAGCCGCTGGGCGTCATCGGCGCGATCACGCCGTGGAACTTCCCCATGATCCTGCTGGCGTTCAAGCTGCCGCCGGCGCTGCTGGCGGGCAATACGATCGTGGTGAAGCCTGCGCCGACCACGCCGCTGACTACGCTGAAGCTTGGCCAGCTCATCCAGGGGCTCGTGCCGCCAGGCGTCGTCAACATCATTGCGGACGCCAACGACCTGGGAGGCGCGATGACGGCGCATCCGGACATCCGCAAGATCTCGTTCACGGGTTCGACGGCCACCGGCAAGAAGGTGATGGCGAGTGCAGCCGAGGCGCTGAAGCGCGTGACGCTGGAACTCGGCGGCAATGATGCGGGCATTGTTCTCGACGACGTGAATCCGAAGGAGGCTGCGCCCAAGCTCTTCCAGAGCGCGTTCCAGAACAACGGGCAGGTGTGCATCGCGATGAAGCGGCTCTATGTGCACGAGTCGATCTATGACGAGATGTGCGGCGAGCTTGCGAAGCTGGCTGATGCGGCCATCATCGGCGACGGGCTCATGCAGGGCACGCAGATCGGTCCGCTGCAGAACCGGATGCAATACGAGAAGGTGAAGGAATTCATCGAGGACGGGAAGAAGAATGGCCGCGTGATTGCCGGCGGCACGGTCGAGGACAGGCCTGGCTATTTCATCCGCCCGACGATCGTGCGCGACATCACCGATGGCACGCGGCTTGTCGACGAGGAGCAGTTTGGTCCGGTGCTGCCGGTCATCAAGTTCAAGGATGCCGAGGATGCGGTTCAGCGTGCGAATGCCTCGCCCTGGGGGCTTGGCGGCTCTGTCTGGGCGAAGGATACCGACAAGGCCTATGCGCTGGCCGACAAGATGGAAGCCGGCACGATCTGGGTGAACAAGCATGCCGACCTCGCGCCGAACATTCCTTTCGGCGGGGCGAAGCTGTCGGGTATTGGCGCGGAACTTGGCGAGGAAGGCCTGGCCGAGTTCACGCAGCTCAAGATCATCAACATGGCGAAGTGAGAACTCCCTCGCCTTCGCTGCGCGTCCGCGCTGCGAAGGCACTCCCTCACTTGCGTGGGGGAGAGATGGGGTTGACTGGTTGAGCGATGACCCGGATCCATCACCGTACCTGCAATATCTGCGAGGCCAACTGCGGGGTCGTGATTGCGACCGAGGGTCGGGAGATCCTGTCGATCAAGGGGGATCCGGCCAATGCGCTGTCGCGGGGGCATATCTGCCCCAAGGCGACGGCGCTCGAGGACCTGCAGAATGATCCCGACCGGTTGCGTGCACCGCAGAAGCGCACAGGGTCGACGTGGGAGACCATCAGCTGGGAGCAGGCCTTTGCCGAGATCGGCGAGCGGACGCGCGCGATCCTTGTGCGCGATCCGAAGGCGGCGGCGCTCTATGTGGGCAATCCCAATGCACACAGCTATGGCAACACGCTGACCACGGGCGACCTCAAGCGGGCGCTCAAGACACGTGCCGTGTTTTCCGCCAGCACTGTCGACCAGATGCCGCACCAGGTCGTGAACCTGCGCCTCTATGGGCATTCGGGGCTCTGGGCCATCCCGGACATCGACCGCACCGAGACGATGATCATCCTCGGCGGCAACCCGATGGCGTCAAACGGCAGCGTCTGGACGGTGCCTGACTTCCGCAACCGGGCGAAGGCGCTGCAGGCGCGCGGGGGCCAGCTTGTCGTCATCGATCCGCGCCGCTCGGAGACGGCGAAGATCGCCGACCGGCATGTCTTCATCCGGCCGGCGAGCGATGCGTTTCTGCTCATTGCACTGCTGAAGGCGTTGCAGCCACGGGTCCCTGCCCTGTCGCCGCACATCCGGAACCTTGATGCGCTGTGGCAAGCGCTTGCGCCCTTTGACAGCGCGGCATGCCTTGAACGTGCGGGCGTGAGTGCTTCGGATGTCGCGTTCCTGGCCGAGCGGCTTCTGGCTGGCCCTGCGGCGCTCTACGGACGCATTGGCGCGACGACGCAGGCCTTCGGCACGCTGGTGGCCTGGCTCATCGCGTGCGTCAATATCGTGAGCGGGCAACTCGACCGGACGGGCGGGCTCGTGTTCCCGTCACCCGTCATCGACATGGTCGCGCGTACGGGACCGGGCGGCAGCGGGCGCTTCCACTCGCGCGTTTCCGGACATCCGGAGGTGCTTGGCGAGTTCCCTGCGGCTGCAATGTCCGAGGAAATCGAGACCCCGGGTGAAGGCAAGATTCGCGCACTCTTCGTGGTGGCGGGCAATCCCGTGCTCTCCACGCCGAATGGCGGGCGCCTTGACCGGGCGCTTGCCGGGCTCGAGCTGATGGTGTCGGTCGACATGTATCGCAATGCCACGAGCCGGCGGGCGCATTACATCCTGCCGCCGGTTGGCCCGCTGGAGCGCGACCATTACGGGCTGTTCCTGCTGCCGATGGCCGTCCGCAATTTCGCGACCTATTCGCCGCCGCTGCTTGCGCCGCTACCCGGCGAGAAACAGGACTGGGAAATCCTGCGCGGGCTTGCCGAAGCGATCAGTGGCGAGCGCGTGGCAGGCCGAAGTCCGCGCGAGATCCTCGACCAGATGCTGCAGGCGGGGCCCTACGGGATCAGCCTCGCGCAGCTTGAGGCGGCCCCGTCCGGGATGGATTTCGGCGCGCCGGAAGGCGGGCGCCTGCCCGACCGCCTGCAGACGAAGGACAAGACGATCGACATTGCGCCGGGCGACTTCGTGGCCGACCTTGTCCGGCGCTCAGCCGAGATGGTGCGCTCCGTCGACACGCGGCTCAGGCTCATCGGACGGCGGCATGTGCGCTCGAACAATTCTTGGCTGCACAATTCACCAAGGCTGGTGAAGGGCAAGGACCGCTGCACGTTGATGATCCACCCCGAAGACGCGCGGGCGCGCAACCTGGGTGACGGGTCGCTTGCCGAAGTC
>DAISVV010000220.1:0-5238 GCA_036840015.1 Micropepsaceae bacterium | reverse complement strand
CCGCGGTAAAATCGGCCGCCAACTGCACGCGCACGACCCCGCCCCGACGCGCCGGGTCCGGGAGCACGCCGCTGGCGACCTTCGGGTCACCGCGGTTGAGCTTCTGGACGAACGCCATGCCGTCGAGCACGCGACCGAAGACGGTCAGGTTGCGGTCCAGCCGGCGCGGCGCATGGCCGATGGGGATGTAGAACTCGGTGGCACCTGTGTCCGGATCGTTGTCGCGCGCCATGGCAAGCGCCCCCGGGCAGTGCAGCAGCCACATGCGGCGTCCCTTTTTGTCCTGCCCGACGGGAAAGCCGTCGACATGGCCGACGCGATCAGCGAACAGGTCGGGCGAGCCCAGTGCAACGAACTCGACATCGATGCCGGTGTTGCGGTCGAACTCGGCCTTGAGCGCCGGCCACTCGGGCAGCTTCTTGTCATCGCCCTCGCCAATGCCGCCTTGCGCCACGAACCCATCGATCACGCGGTAGAAAGACTTGCCATCATAGAACCTGGCACGGACCAGCGCCCGGAACCGCGCTGCGTGGCGTGGCGCGAAGGCCGGCGACAGTTCAATCAGCACGCGCCCGTGCACCGTGTCCATCACGACCAGGTTCTCGGGATCGACATCACGCCATGTGGCGGCCGAGGCAGGGGCGGCGAGGTTGAGCAACAGCGCCGCGGCAATTACAAGTGTCGTCAGTCGCATTCTGTCCCTCACGGTTCGTATGATGCAACTATAGGTCAGGCCACCGCCCGGCAGAAGCGTTCCACGTTCCTGTGGATCGCCCTGAGCCACCTGGGCCCCTGGCTGGCCGGCCCGATTGAAAAATGGCGGTGCCTGCAACGTGCCGGACCTTCCGCAGCCAGACCGGATTGTGTTAACTGAGTCGCTGCGAGGGAGTATCCATGAAAATTTCACGTACCGCACTGTTAATAGCAGCCCTGATGCTTCCGGCGACACCCGCCATCGCCTCGGGAAAGTCCAAGTCCGCCACGACCGCGTGCATCAAGGGCAAGGTCCTGACGGCCTTCCAGATGCGCATGCTGCAGACCGAGCTCGTGGTCGGCGCGCTCTCGTGCAAGCTAACCCCGCGATACAACGAGTTCGTGACCGCCTATCGGTCCGACCTCATGTCCGCGCACCGCACGCTGATGTCTCACTTCTCACGTGAATCCCGGCTCGAGGACTACAAGTCCCGCACTGCCAACGAGGTCTCCCAGCGCAGTCTCGCCAACATCACCGAGTTCTGCAACTACACGACCAGCCTCTACGACAAGCTGCTGGGCCCCGAGAAAATCCGCCTTGGCGACTTTGTCTCTGGCGAGCCCTCTGCAAACCGCCACGGCCAGAATGCCTGTGGCACGCCATCGATCATCACCGCCTCATCGGGCGGCCGGCTGATCCCCATGCCGCGCATGAAGCCCGAGCAGCCGGCAGCGGCCGCGACTGCGCCCGCAGCCCAGTAGGCAGCCAGGCGCGATCGTCGAAAAGAAAAGGGGCGCCCCGCAAGGCGCCCCTTTCTCGTAGCGTCCCCTTGTGGGGCCGGTGAGCGTGTCAGTTCAGGTTGATTTCGGCGCGGCGGTTGCGCGGCTCCTTTTCCATGTCCTGCGTCTGCACCGCAAGCACGGTCTCGCCCTTGCCGCTGGCCTCGATGCCCGCGGCCGGGATGCCCTGCGCCACGAGCGCCTTCTTGACGCTGTCGGCGCGCCGCTCGGAGAGTGCCAGGTTGTACGCCGCCGAACCTGAAGTGTCGGTGTGACCCGTCACGAGGATCGTTACATAACCCTGCTTCATCGCCGTTGCAGCCGCCTCGCGGACGATGTCGAGGCCCTCGCGCGTCAGGTTCGACTTGTTGTAGGCGAAGAACACGATGAACTGCCGGGGCGCCGGAGGAGCCTCCACGGTCGGCGGCGCCGACGCGATGACCGGTTCGACCGCCACGGGGTCAGGCTGCAGGTCGAAGCTCAGGCCCAGCGAGACCGTGTGTGTCTCGGTGTCCATCTCGAGATTGCCATAGGCGAGCTGGCGGAACTCGGGATCCTCAAGCGTCATGAACCGGTAGGAAACGACCAGATCGATGTCATCGGTGAGTGCCTGCGCAAGCTGGAACAGGGCCTGACCGGCAAACACATAGGCGCCGTCATCCGGCCAGTTGCGCCCGTCCACGTCGACGAAGGCGCCGCCGATGCCAAGCCCAAGCGACAGGGTCGTGTTCTCGGCCAGCGGAATGTCGTGCAGGACATTGACCATCTGGCTGACCTGCGTGATGTCGTAGAGGACATTCGGCACGCACGGTGCGCCGACCCTGAAGCAGTCGGCATCATTCTCGCGAAGCCCAAGTTCCAGTTCGACGCGCCAGTTGTCTTCCCAGCGGTAGCCAACCTCGCCGAACAGGGCAAAGCCCGTGTCGAACTCGGCCTCGACCGGCAGGCTTGTGCCCGTGGCCGTCAGGTCGGCATCCTGTATCCAGGTGGCGCCAGCCTCGATCCCGACGTACCAGCCCTGATGGCGGTGACCAGCTTCAGCCGACGTGGACATCGCATAGGCCGACAGGGCCAGCGCAGACGCCAACAAAGAATTCTTGAGCATGCACATCTCCCGGGCACCCCTTCCGCCGGGCACCAGGACGCCGACAGTTCATGGGGGCTCTACGGCTTGAAGTGAGCCGTCAAAGCCGGGAGCGCGTCAATTACGGAACGGAGAGATTGGAATTATGCAGATCATGTGTGCCCGAAATGCAATGGGCAGCCCCGCGGGCTGCCCATCCGGAAAAACCCAGTCTTTGCCTGGCGAAGCTAAGTTAATATCAATCGTGGAGCGACGGTACTGGGGCTCTTTCACGTTGTCGTTGGTCTGAACCAGAAGTTCCAGTTCTCCCTTGCCTGTCGCAGAAATAGCAGCCGCCGATATCCCCTGACGCACGAGTTCGGACTTCACCGCATTCGCCCGGCGCATGGAGAGGTTCTGGTTATAGTCCGGCGACCCCATCGTGTCGGTGTGTCCGGTGATGAGCACTGCCGCCGTGCCGGATTCCTTGACAGCGCGCACCGCCTCGGTGACCACCCTCTGTCCGGCCGAGGTCAGGTTGTACTTGTTGAACCCGAAGAACACGATGAACTGTCGCGCCGGTCCTGCTGGTTCCACCGGCTGGGGATCAACGGGAGCCGCCACCTCGGCGATCGCCGGACCGGGCGGGTTGAGTGCATAGCGCAGGCCCGCCGTCACCGAATGCTTGGCGAAGTCGTCGCCATCGATGCCTAAGGGCTGCAGCGCGGCCGTCGCGCCCGCATATTGCTGGCGCATGTCGAACTCCGGATTCCCCACGCGCAGGTAGCGATAGTTCACGAATGCCGTCGTGCGCCCGCCCACGGCAAAATTCAGCCCGGCGATCCCCTGGTAGGCAAGGTTCCAATCTTCCTGCGAGTAGAGCGCGCCTGCGCGCCGGTCCGTGATCTCGGCGCGGTCCGCACCTGCACCGGCGCCGACGGAAACGAAGATGCGGTCGGTCAGGTCGAGGTCAAACAGGACATTGGCCATCGCCGTCACCTCGCGCAGGCGCCCTTCGTCCCAGAGCAGCGCGCCCGGCGTGGTGGCCGAAAGCTCATTTTCCCGGAAGCCCAGTTCAAGCTCGCCGCGCCAGTTCCCGGCGAACGCATAGCCGACACTGCCGAGCGCCGCCCAGCCAGTGTCGAACGACGCCTCGGCGGCGCCAGCGGTGCCACCGCGCGGCGTCGCGACGGAGGCCCAGTCATCCACCCAGTTCGCGCCAGCCTCAAGGCCGACATACCAGCCTTCCGAGCCGGTCGCCAAAGCCGGTGCACACGATGCTGCCACGCAAACTGCGCCCAGCAGGACCTTCCTCAACAACATAAGAACACCCCTTGCATTGTTTTTTCTGTTGCCGAAGGCCCTGAAAGCCATGTCGACACAGTTGTTTGCGTGGGTGCATCCGTCGCTGGCTCTTGTCAAATGCAAGAATTCGGACGTGTGGATAAGAAGGAAAAGCCTGAGAAATCAGAGCTGCGCGCCGCAGGCGCCCAACGCCCTTCGACCCTTGGTTGCTGAACCGCGCTGCAGATCGCCCGCCGAATCACATGGTTGCAGCGCGCATGCAGCCATGAAGAAGGGCGCCGTGCACGAAAAGCAGGGCGCCCTCTTGGAACCTCGCCGGGGCAAGCCCCGTCAGCCAGCATCTACTTGGGAATGATGGACCCCAGCCCGTAGCGCAGCCCGACCGAGACCGTGTGGCGGTTCAGGTCGTTCAGCACGGAGGTCAGCCTGTTTTCGTTCGTCGCCGGATCGAGAAGCCACGGATATTCCGGGCGCTGTGTCTGCAGGTACCGGTAGTTCACGAACAGTTGCGTGCGGCCCGACAGGTTGTAGTTCAACCCGACCAGTCCCTGGTACGCCACCTGCCAGGCATCATCGCTGAAGCCGAGCGCATCGATCTTCAGCTTCGCCTCCTCGACGCCCGCGCCAAGGCCGAGCGACAGGGTCAGCTGCTTGGCAACCGGGATATCGTAGATCGCGTTGGCCATCACGGTGAATGAACTGAACTCGCCGCCGGCAGGCAGAGTGCTGCCGGCGCTGTCAAGGAGCCGGTTGAGGTCGTTGTGGCGATAGCCGAACTCCAGTTCAGCCCTGATGCCGCTATCAAACGCGTAGCCCACGCTGCCCATCACGGCCCAGCCCCCGGAGAACTCGGTGTCATAGAGGCCATAGGTAGACACCGTTGTCCCCGAAAGGGTGGTGGTCTGCGCCACCTGCTCGGGGTGAAACCACGTCGCGCCCGCCTCGAGCGAGGCATAGCTGCCGCGCAACGCGCCGGCATGGGCCGGGCTTGCGAGCAGGGCCAAGGCAGTGCTGGCCAGCAGCAACTTTTTCATGATGCCCTCACTTCAGGTCGATGGTTGCGCGGCGGTTCTGCGGTTCCTTGACCCCGTCACCCGTCTTGACGATGAGTTCGCTCTCGCCCTTGCCGGTTGCCGTGATCTTGCCTTCCTCGATGCCGAGATCGACCAGGGCCGCCTTCACCGCGGATGCGCGCCGCTGCGACAGGGCGTCGTTGTAGGCGTCCGAGCCCGAACTGTCGGTGTGGCCCAAGATCAGGATCGAAGCAGACCCCGTTTCCTTGGCAACGCGGGCAGCGTCGGTGATGCCCTGCATCGCTTCGCCGGTGATGTTCGCCTTGTTGAAGCCGAAGAAGACGACGAATTGCTCAGGTGTCGGCGGTGGGGCGGGCGGCGGGG
>DAISVV010000219.1:0-5343 GCA_036840015.1 Micropepsaceae bacterium | reverse complement strand
ATTGTTCTATTCATGTTCTCGCTTGTATAAAAGCTCCTTTGCCCTTCCAAACTAGGGCCAGGTCACCCGTCGTGTCTCTTGAGTCACAAGCCTGTAAAGCGAAACACACGACGAAAGTGTATCTCGTGTAACAAAGACCACGTCAGACTTCAAGGTTTGGGCGTGTGGATCCAGGGCTTCAGGGGCGCGGGACCCGGCTCGCCCATCAGGAAGAGCCAGTCGGACACGTCGGGATCATTACAGGGCAAAAAGCGCATCGCACCAGCGCAGCGACGACGGCGCGCGCTTGAGGCGCGCCGTCGTGGTGCTTGTGCTTTCCCGTCGCTGCACTGTCCCCTTATTTCGTGCCGGCTGCGCGGCGTCAGCCGCGGCCGGGGACGGGGAAGCGGGCGCAGAGGGTGCGGGTGGTGTCGCGCAGGCTGGCAAGGCGGGCTGCATCCTCGTGGTGCTTCATCGCCTCGAGCATGATGCGGGCGATCTGGCGCATCTCGTCTTCCTTCATGCCGCGCGAGGTGGCGGCTGGCGTGCCGAGGCGCACGCCCGAGGGGCGCAGTGGCGGGTTCGGATCGTCGGGGATGACCTGCTTGTTGGTGGTCATGCCCGCATGGTCGAGCGCCTTCTCGGCGATGGCGCCGTTCATGCCGAAGGACTTGACCACGTCGATCACGAGCATGTGGTTGTCGGTGCCGCCGGTGACCAGCGACGCACCGCCGGCCATGAGTTCTGCTGCAAGCGCCTTGGCGTTCTTCAGGACCTGGTGCGTGTAGGCCTTGAAGGCGGGCTCGGCGGCAAGCTTCATCGTGACGGCGGTTGCCGCGACCTGGTTCATGTGCGGGCCACCCTGGAGGCCCGGGAAGACCGACTGGTCGATGCCCTTCGCGTGGGCTGCCTTGCAGAGGATCAGGCCGCCGCGCGGGCCGCGCATGGACTTGTGGGTCGTGGTCGTCATGAAGTCGAAGCCCGCGTCCATCGGGTTGCGCATCGCGCCGCCGGCGATCAGGCCGCCGATGTGGCTGACGTCGGCCAGCGTGAGGGCGCCCACTTCGTCGGCGATGGACTTGAAGTCCTTGTAGTCATAGTCGCGCGGATAGGACGAGTAGCCGCAGATGACCATCTTCGGGCGCTCCCGGCGGGCGACGTCGCGCAGCTGGTCGAAGTCGATCGCACCGTTCTGCGGGTTCGTCTTGTAGCGCACGAAGCGGTAGATCTTGCCCATGTGCGAGACGGGCGCGCCGTGGGTCAGGTGGCCGCCGTGGCTGAGGTCCATCGCCAGGATGGTCGAACCCGGCTCGATGAAGCCCAGGTACACGGCCTGGTTCATCGGCGAACCGGAGAGCGGCTGGAGGTTGGCGTGCTCGGCGCGGAACAGGGCCTTGGCGCGCTCGCGGCCGAGGTTCTCCATGATGTCGACGAATTCGGTCCCGCCATAGTATCGCCGGCCCGGATAGCCTTCGGCGTACTTGTTCGTGAAGGCCGAGCCGAGCGCGGCATAGACCTCGGGGAAGCAGTAGTTCTCGGAGGGGATCAGCTCGACGCCCTCGCGCTGGCGCTTTTCCTCGCCGAGGAGCGTCTCGTAGATCTCAGGGTCGGATGCCTTGAGTGCTGCGCGGTAGTCTTGCATGCGATGCCTCCTTCGATTGCGGTCGTTACGCAAGCGGACGGCCCAGGCGCGCGGCTTCCCCGAAACCCCGTCCTCTGCGCTTCCCCGTGGTGCAAACCCACGTGAACGCCAGTAACGCAAAGACGGCTTGCAGTCGGTTTCGGCCCGTACCCTTGGTCGCGCGGGCGGGGGCCCCAAGTCAAGGGAACATGGCCGCACATGAGGGCTTAATCCCACGAATTGTTCGTGGAAAGCCGGGTGCCGGACAACCCTGTCTCTACGGTTGCCAGTAGCGCGCAAATCAACGTATCAGGGCTGTTCAGGGGATCCGAAGAGAGGCAGAGCGCGTGAGAGCACGCTTCGAGGCCGCCGACCGGGCGGAATGGCGCAGCCACTGGCGCATCGTGCTCGGGGTTGCGACCGGCATGGGAACAGGCGTGGCGCTCTACCTGCTGGTGAGCAGCCTGTTTGTCACGCGCATCACGGAAGAGTTCGGCTGGAGCCGCGGGGACATGAGCCTTGCGGCGGGCGTTGCCTATATCGCGGGCGCGCTGTCGCTGGCCGTGATCGGGAGGCTGCTCGACCGGCATGGCTATCGGCGGATCGTGCTTGTCTGCGTGCCGGGCCTTGCGCTCGTCTATCTCGGGGCTGCAAGCATCGAGGGTTCCTTTCTCATCTATACGCTGCTGATGGTGGTGGCCGGTGTCTTCGGAACGGGCACGGGCGCCATTGCCTATACGCGGCCGCTGATCGCGGCGTTCGACCGGCAGCGCGGGCTGGCGCTCGGGGTCGCAGCGTCGGGGATCTCGGTCACGGCGATGCTTGTGCCGCCCCTTCTTGCGGTTGTGATCGCGACCTATGGCTGGCGCGCCGGGTTCATTGCCATGGCCGTGATCACGGCGGGCATCGGCCTGCCGCTGGCGCTCTGGTTCCTGCGGGGCGCGAAGAACGAGCGGCATGTCGATACCGAGGCGCTGGCGCTCTCGGAGCTTCCCGAGGCAACAGAGGCCGAGCGGCGCGCGCCTTCGATCCCGCTGCGGGCCGCCATGCGCGGGGCGCAGTTCTGGCTGCTGGCGATCGCGCTCGTGGCGATCAACATCCCGGGCTCGGGCATCATGGGACAGCTGGCGCCGCTGCTCAGCGACCAGGGGCTCAGCGACGCGGCGATCGGCATTGCCCTGTCCGTCTATGCCATGGGGCTCATGGCGGGCCGGTTGCTGACGGGGTTTGCTCTGGATCGGCTGCCGGTCGCAAGGGTGGCAGCCTTCATGACCGGCGTGCCGGCGCTGGGGGCCCTGATCCTGCTGGTGCCGGAGCCGCACCTGGCCATTGCCCTGCTCGCGGTGGCCCTGCTCGGCCTGCAGCAGGGATCCGAGCTTGACCTGCTCGCCTATTTCATCAGCCGCAATTTCGGCTTCGGTCACTACAGCGCAATCTTCGGAGCGATCGCAGCGGCGGGCGCACTGGCGACGGCGTCAGGGCTCGTGCTCTTCGGGCAGGTTCACGACTTCACCGGCACCTACACGATTGCGCTGATCGTCGGGGCGATCGCGTTCCTTGTCGGCGCGGCCGCCTTCTTTGCGACGGGCCGGGTTGCACGGCCCCTGCCTGCCTGACAGGGCTAATGCTCCGGTGCGCCAGAAGCTTACGGCGCAGGATGCGGCGCGTGAAACGCTGTCATGTTTGCATCACATTCGGCTCCCATCTGATGGGCGGGACCAACAGATGAAGGAGACCCACACGATGAATGAACTGCTGTCATGGATGGAGGCGCAGGACCTCGACGTCGCCCTGCCGCTTGCCGGGGTGGCGGTGCTCCTCGTTCTCATCCTGCTCTCGACCATTGGCACCAAGCGTGCGAGCGGACGGCGCAACCGGAGCGGCCATCACGATGACGGCGCCCATGCCGGCGTCGCGGCGGGATCGTCCAAGGGATCGGGCAAGGACAAGGACGGTGGCGAGGACGGGGACGGTGATGGCGGTGGCGACGGCGGGGGCGACTGAGGGCGCCGCAGAATTTCTCCGAGCGCAGGACCTGCACATCGGCGACCGACACCACGATGCGCCAGCGCTGCATCACCGGGCGCAGGCTTTCAAGGACAACGTCGAGTGCCTCGGCGCGGGTGATCGTGGTCAGCATGACCATGCGCTCGGCATCGCCGATCTCGTCGCTGCTCCAGTCACCGCTCCAGCCGCGCCCCTTGATGCAGGGCACGACCGTGAAGCCGGTCACCTGTGCGCGGGTGAGCGCCTCCTCGACCTTCGGCAGCACGGCCATCTCGACGAAGATGTCGATCCGTTTGCGGGGATGCATCACTGTCATGGCGGTCCTCAGCCCAGGAGGTTGGAGGCGGCAAAGTAGTACAACGGCAAGCCGACGGACAGGTTGAAGGGGAAGGTTACCGCCAGGGAAAGCGTCACGTAGATTGCCGGGTTGGCCTGTGGCAGCGCGATGCGCATGGCGGCAGGCACGGCGATGTAGGACGAGGACGCGGCCAGCGTCATGAGCAGCGTGCCGGTGCCCGGCGACAGGCCGAGCGCCATGGCCATGGCCAGCCCAAGCGAAGCCGAGAGCAGCGGCATCACAAGGCCGAAGGCGACGAGGCCCGGCGTCATCAGGCGGGCTGCCGCCAGCCTGCGGCCTGCGAGCAATCCCATGTCGAGCATGAAGAGGCAAAGTACGCCCTTGAACGGCGCCTCGATGAAGGCGCTGACCGCCTGCATGCCGGGCTCGCCCGAGACATAGCCGATCAGGAAGGCGCCCATCAGAAGCACCACGGAGCCGTTGAGGAAGACCTCGTGCAGGAGCTGGCCCGAGAAGCCGGCGCGATCTTCGCCCTTGAGGCTTGCATTGGCCAGCCAGAGGCCCACGATGATGGCCGGTGTCTCCATGATGGCGGTAACGGCGATCATGTAGCCGTCATAGGCGACACCCAGGCTTGTCAGCAACGTCGTGCCGGCGACAAAGGTGACGATGCTCACCGAGCCATAATGCGCCGCGACGGCGGCGGCATTCAGCGGATCGGTCAGGCGCGTGCGCGTGAGGAGGGCATGCGCGATCACCGGGATGAGTACGCCGAGCACGATGCCCGCCGCTGCGGTGGTCAGGAAGTCGATCGTGATGCCGTTGCTCGCGACTGCCGCGCCGCCCTTGAAGCCAATCGCGAGCATCAGGTAGATCGTCAGGCCCTTCGCGAAGGCCTCGGGCACCGTGAGGTCGGAGCGCGCGAGGGCAGCCGCGACGCCAAGCGCAAAAAAGAGGACGATGGGCGAGGCGAGATTGGCGCCCGCGAGCGTCAGGATCTGATCGAGCACTTCAAACCCCTGTCACTTGCTGAAACCGCGGGCCCGGCGGATATGCATGATTCCAACCGACCCCGCAAGCGCGAGGGCCTTCCACGCGGTTCGCCCGGTGCCGTCGCCGGCGCGCTGCTAAAGGTCGAGGCGATAGTCATCACTGTCGCACCAGCCCATGTGGGTCTTGATCGTATTCTTCCTGAAGCCCGTATGCCGGAAGCCGTGCTTCTCGAGCAGGCGCTTGGAGCGCAGGTTCGCCGGGTCGACATCGGCATATAGATGGTCACACACGCGCCGCCCCTGCATGTAGGCGATGAAGGCGCGCAGGGCCTCTGACGCGATGCCCCTTCCCTCGCATGACCTGTTGAGCATGAAGCCGATCTCAGGGACACGCCAGCAGCCGAGCTTGCCCACGATGCGCCCGTCCATCTCGATGAAGAAGTCGA
>DAISVV010000218.1:0-5383 GCA_036840015.1 Micropepsaceae bacterium | reverse complement strand
CAAACTCGATGAAGTGAAGGAGGCCCTCCAGGAGGTGGGCGTCCAGGGTATCACCGTTACGGACGCCAAGGGGTTCGGCCGCCAGAAAGGCCATACGGAACTCTACCGTGGCGCCGAGTATGTCGTCGATTTCCTTCCCAAGGTTAAGCTCGAGGTCGTGCTGCCCGCCGACCAGGTGGAGCGGGCCGTGGAAGCCATCCAGCGCGCCGCGCGCACCGGCCGTATCGGCGACGGCAAGATCTTCATTTCCTCGGTCGAGGAAGTCATCCGCATTCGCACCGGTGAAACCGGTAACGACGCGATCTGAACCAGAAGAAGGACCAACCCAATGGCTAATGCAGATACCGTTCTGAAGAAAATCAAGGACGAGGAGGTCAAGTTCGTCGACCTCCGTTTCACGGATCCGCGCGGCAAGTGGCAGCACGTCACGTTTGACCTGTCGCTCGTCGACAAGGACCTGTTCGAGACGGGCACGATGTTCGACGGATCGTCGATTGCCGGCTGGAAGGCGATCAATGAATCGGACATGACGCTCCTGCCCGATCCCACGACGGCGGTCATCGACCCGTTCTTTGCGCAGAAGACCCTTGTCCTGTTCTGTGACGTGCTCGAGCCTTCGACGCACCAGCCCTATGCGCGCTGTCCGCGCTCGATTGCCAAGGCCGCCGAGAACTACATGAAGTCGGTGGGCGTGGGTGACACGGCGATGTTCGGCCCCGAGGCCGAGTTCTTCATCTTCGACGACGTGCGCCACACGGTGTCGATGAACAAGTGCGCAGTCGAGATCGACTCGACGGAAGGCCCCTACAATACGGGGACACAGTATGACGGTGGCAACCTCGGCCATCGTCCGCCCGTGAAGGGCGGCTATTTCCCGGTTCCGCCGGTCGATTCCTGCCAGGACATCCGGTCGGAAATGCTGTCGATCATGGGCGACATGGGCATCGAGCCGGAAAAGCACCACCACGAAGTGGCGCCGTCGCAGCACGAGCTTGGATTCAAGTACTCGACGCTGGTCAAGACTGCCGACCGCATGCAGATCTACAAGTACGTGGTACACCAGGTGGCGGCGGCCTATGGCAAGTCGGCGACCTTCATGCCCAAGCCCATCAAGGGCGACAACGGCTCGGGGATGCACGTGCACCAGTCGATCTGGAAGGCCGGCCAGCCGCTGTTCGCCGGTTCGGGTTACGCCGACCTCTCGGAGATGTGCCTCTACTACATCGGCGGCATCATCAAGCATGCCAAGGCGATCAACGCGCTCACGAACCCGCTGACGAATTCGTACAAGCGCCTGATCCCGGGCTTCGAGGCGCCGGTGCTCCTGGCCTACTCGTCGCGCAACCGCTCGGCGTCGATCCGCATTCCGTTCGGCGCCGGCCCCAAGGCCAAGCGCATCGAGGTGCGCTTCCCGGATCCGGGTGCAAACCCGTACCTCGCCTATGCGGCGATGCTCATGGCGGGCCTCGACGGCATCCAGAACAAGATCCACCCGGGCCAGCCGATGGACAAGGACCTTTATGCGCTTCCGCCGGAAGAGCTGAAGGACGTCCCGCAGGTCTGCGGCAGCCTGCGCGAGGCGCTCGACAACCTCGACAGGAACCGCGCCTTCCTGAAGCGCGGCAACGTGTTCAGCGACGACTTCATCGACAGCTTCATCGAGTTGAAGATGCAGGAAGTCTACGCCTACGAGCACACGCCGCACCCGATCGAGTTCCAGATGTACTACTCGGTCTAGGTACAACCAAATCACCGTCGAGGGGCCGGGATTTTCCCGGCCCCTTTTTTGTGGGCGGGAGAGAGGCAAGATGACGAACGGATGGGAGGGGTCTGCGGCTGCATGGATCGCCTCGCAGGGCGAGCGTGGCGATTTCGGGCGCCGGTTTGTGCTGGATCCCGTCATGCTGCCACGCGCATTGACGCCGCGCCCTGCGCGCACCCTTGATGTTGGCTGCGGCGAAGGTCGCTTCTGCCGGATGCTGGCCGCGAACGGTGTGGCAGCGACCGGGATTGATCCAACCGGCTCCCTCCTGGCAGAAGCCCGACGGCTCGATCCGCGCAGCACCTATGTCTCGGGTGCGGCAGAGGACCTCCCCTTCGAAGATGCCTCGTTCGATCTAGTGGTGAGCTATCTTTCGCTGATCGACATACCGGACATCGAGCGCGCGATACCGGAGATGGCGCGCGTGCTGGAGCCCGGTGGCCGGTTGCTTGTTGCCAACCTCACAAGCTTCAACACGGCAGGCAATGAGCTTGACTGGACGCTGGATGCGTCAGGTCGGCGCGTTTCGTGGCCGGTCGACCGGTACATGACACCGCGCGCCAGCTGGGTGTCATGGCGCGGGATACGCGTGATCAATCATCATCGGCCGCTCAGCACCTACATGAAGCTTTTCCTGCAACAAGGACTTGTCCTGTCGCATTTCGACGAGCCCCTCCCGACCAGTGACGCACCTGCCGAGCGGGCTGGCGACTACGTCCGTGCGCCCTGGTTCCTGGTCATGGAGTGGATACGCCCGCGCTGAAGCGCAGCCCGGATCAGAACAACCCGCGCTGGTAGTCGCTGACGGCCTGGCGCAGTTCGTCGACGGTGTTCATCACGAAGGGTCCGTGCTTGGCGATGGGCTCGCCCAGGGGGCGTGCGGCGACAACGAGGACCCGGCTTGCCTCGGCCGCGCCGCGCACTTGCAGCGTGCCGCTGTCCGACAGGACGGCGAGCTGGCCGGCTGCAAACGCCTCGCCGGCGATCGCTGCAGCGCCGGCGAAGACGAATGCGAAACCGTTGTGGCCGTCGGGCACCGGCACGATGGCACTGGCGCCGGCTGCGAGCGCGACGTCGGCGATGAAGGGGGCGGTCGGGCGCTCGGGACCGGGGCCGCGGGATGCGCCCCACGAACCGGCGATGAGCTTTGCCTGCACGCCCGGGGCCACGTCGAGCACGGGGATCATGTTGCGCGGGATATCCTGGTACCAGGGCGCGCGCATCTTCTCGCGCGCGGGCAGGTTCAGCCAGAGCTGGAAGCCGAACATCAGGCCGCTGCTTTGCGCGGGCATCTCGGAGCGCACGACACCCCTGCCCGCCGTCATCCACTGCACGCCGCCGTCGGTGATGAGCCCGCGTCCGCCCTTGTTGTCGCGGTGCTCGAGGCTGCCGTGGATCATGTAGGAGACGGTCTCGAAGCCGCGGTGGGGATGCGGCGGGAAGCCCGCGATATAGGCCTTGGGATCATCCGAGCCGAAATTGTCGAGCATCAGGATGGGGTCGATATGCGGGATCTCGGGCGTGCCGATGAGGCGTGTCAGGCTGACGCCAGCGCCATCCTGGGTGGGCATGCCGCGGGTGATCTTCACGATGCGGCGGCCTGCGGCCTCAGTTGCTGTCATGTGGTGTTCCTGTCCTCAGGTCTGAACCAGCGCCCGCGCGCGCCCGAAAGACAAGATAGGCCGGGAGGGGCTTGTTGCGATAGTCGTGGGCCACGGGCTTGCGCGCCCGCGCTGGCGTTTGGCAGGCCCGCCCGACCAAAGGCGGGCCTGCCTGACGGGGCCGACCGCAGGACCTTGAGGAGAGACCACGACCCCGTCAGCACCGTAATCCGGCGAACCGGAAACGCACGGTGCATGGGAAGTGTGCGGGGGCGCCGGACGAAAGGCAAAACAACTCATTCTGACCGCGCGTTCAGCCGCCGTTCAACTGGCCGCCTTCATTCCGACGCAAACAGTGACTAAAGGCGAGCCGCGCTTGGGGTCAGGCGACCCTTGCCTCACCTGCGGCCGGCGCCACCTGCGTGTGGGGCCAGCGTGCGTCCTCAGGGAGCGGGAAGCTTGCCGTCACTTCGGTGCCGACGCCTTCCTCACTTTCGATGCGGCAGGAACCACCGTGCAGGCCCACGAGGCCGCGCACCAGGGTCAAGCCTAAACCTGTCCCCATATTGCTGCTGGTGTATCCGTTGTCGGCCTGCTCGAAGGCCTCGAATACGCGCGGCAGGCGTTCGGCGGGAATTCCGCATCCCGTATCGGTCACGCGCAGGATGATCGCGTTCCCGTCGTTGCAGAGACGGGCCCTGATCGAGCCTTGCTCGGTGAACTTCAGGGCATTCGACAGTAGATTGATTGCGACCTGGATGAAGGCGCGCTCGTCAACCCACAGGCGATGTGCGCCGGAATCGGTGACGACCTCGAGCCTGATGCCCTTGGCGGCAGCGCGATCCTCGATGAAGCGCATCGATTGGGACAGCGCATCCCCGCCGTTGATCCATTCGGGCCGGATCTCGAGCTTGCCGGCTTCGATCTTGGCAATGTCGAGAAGGTCATTGATCATGCCGAGCAGATGCTGGCCGCTGGAATTGATGTGGTTGGCATAGTCCCGGTACTGCGCTGACGCGTTCGGGCCGAAGTGCTGGGCTGCGATAACCTCGGAGAAGCCGAGGATGGCGTTGCGCGGCGTGCGCAGTTCGTGGCTCATGTTGGCGAGGAAGTCGCTCTTCAGGCGGCTTGCGCGCTCGGCCTCGTCGCGGGCGCGCGCGTTTTCCTCCTTCAGCCATTCATTCTCGATCTGGGCGGCGATGTTGCTGTCGATCCTGCGGCTGGCCGTGCGTACGCTGGCGGTGACGATCAGGAACAGAAACAGACTGATTGCCGCGACAAGATAGGACACATCGGACCCGTCCATGACGCAGCGCGCGATCAGCAGCGGGAACGAAATGGCGGCTCCCGCCATGTAGCTGTTGAACCACATCACGCGGGCGATGACCCCGTTCATGCCCCCCGCCAGCACGAGAATGGCCAGGATCAGGTTGTTGATGTCGTTCCCGGGGATCCAGAGGAACCAGCAGATCGATGACCAGGTCGAACTCATCAGGGCCGGCATGGCCAGCGTGCGCGGTATCCACCTTGCGGCGTCGTATGTCTCCGGGCGTTCCGACTCGGCGCGGTAGGTATTGCCCAGCGCGATCGCAATCCCGCTCACGAGGCAGACAAGGAGGAACCAGGTGATGGTGTTCACCGGCGCGACCTGCCCGAGGAACGGCAGGGCGCCGGAGAAGGACCAGCAAATCACGAGCGCCCACAGCGGCAGCCCGTAGGCGCTCTGGAGCATGGGCTTGCTGAGAAGTTCCATCTGCCGCCCGGCGACGGCCGTGGCGAGGCGCGTGGTCTGGTCAGGCGTGGTCATTGGTTCCGTTGCAGCCAGGATGGACGGGGCAGGATCCTATACGGGGCGTATTAATAGGTTGTTTGGATCGGCGCTGGTGCGGTTTTCCACGGCGCAAATGGCGATATTTGGCGGTTTTCTGCGGCCACACACGAAAAAATCGTTGGCAGCGCGACGAGGCGATGTCGCTATAGTCCCCGCTCTTTGACTCCCACGACCCAGTGACAGGCGTAT
>DAISVV010000217.1:0-5386 GCA_036840015.1 Micropepsaceae bacterium | reverse complement strand
ATGGGGCTCGCTATAGGGCAGGGGATGGTTGTGGGCTATCATACATCCGGATTCCATCGGCAGAAGAGCCAGGGTGAGGGAGAATTTTCATGGAATATGTCCGTCTAGGGGCCACCGGACTGAAGGTGTCGCGCCTGTGCCTTGGCTGCATGACCTATGGCAGCTCCAAGTGGCGCCCCTGGGTGATGGACGAGGCCGAGGCCCGTCCCTTCTTTCGGCAGGCCATCGAGGCCGGGATCAATTTCTTCGATACCGCCGACATGTATTCGCTCGGCCAGAGCGAGGTCGTCACCGGCAACGTGCTGAAGGACCTTGCGCCCCGGGACCAGCTCGTCATCGCGACCAAGGTCTACAACCCGATGGGCAAGGGCCCCAACGACCGCGGCCTGTCGCGCAAGCACATCATGCAGGCCATCGACGCCAGCCTGAAGCGGCTGGGCACCGACTATGTCGACCTCTACCAGATCCACCGCTTCGACTACGAGACGCCGATGGAAGAGACCATCGACGCCCTCAACGAGGTCGTCAGGGCCGGAAAAGCGCTCTACATCGGCGCCTCATCCATGCACGCCTGGCAGTTCATGAAGATGCTGGGCCTGCAGCGCGAGGGGTCGCTCGCCCGCTTTGTCTCGATGCAGCCCCATTACAATCTGCTCTACCGCGAGGAAGAGCGCGAGATGTTCCCCCTCTGCCAGTCAGAAGGTATCGGCGTGATCCCGTGGAGCCCGCTCGCGCGCGGCTTCCTTGCCGGAAACCGCAAGGCCGGCGACAACCCGCGGGCGGCTGAAGCAGCCCCTGCCAATGCCGAGACAACGCGCGCCGGCACCGACGAGTTCGCGCACGCGCTCTATTATCGCCCGCAGGATTTCGAGATCGCTGAACGCCTGACAGCGGTCGCGACCAGGCTTGGCCGACCCAACGCGCAGGTCGCGCTGGCCTGGATGCTGGCAAAGCCCGTGGTCACTGCACCGATTATCGGGGCCACGAAGCCCCACCACATCAAGGATGCGGTCGAGGCCCTGTCGCTGAAGCTCGACACCGCAGACAGCCGCGCGCTGGAGGAACCCTACAGGCCCAAGCGCGTCATGGGGCACACCTGAGCTAGTCTTCCTTGCGGTTCTTGCCCAGGAAGCCGAACATGTGACCCGCCACATTGCGCATCTGGATCTGCTCCGAGCCTTCGGTGATCCGATAGCGCCGGTGGTGGCGATAGATGTGCTCGAACGGCTTGTGGCGTGAATAACCCATGCCGCCATGCACCTGCATCGCCCAGTCGGCAGCCTCGCAGCAGAACCGGTTGGCCCAGTAGTTGCACATCGAAACCTTGTCCGACAGCTGCACCTGGATCTCCGGGCCCGTCATCTGGTCCATCTCCCACGCTGTCTTGTAGATCAGAAGCCGCAGCATCTCGGCCTGTGTCATCAGTTCGACGGTCGGGAACTGGATCGCCTGGTTTGAAGCGAGCGGCTTGCCGAAGGGCTTGCGCGCCTTGGCATGGTCGATGCTTTCATTGAGGCAATAGACGCCTGCGCCGAGCGATGAGGCTGCCTGACGGATGCGGTTCTCGTGCACGAAGTGCCGCGCAAGCACCAGACCGTTGTCGATCGGACCGAACACCGCGTCATCGGGCACCCACACGTCCTTGAAGGTCACATGCGCGTGGTCTGTCGGCATGTTGAAGGTCCAGTAATAGAACTCGACCTTCACGCCGGGGGATTCCATCGGCACCAGGAAGCACGTGATGCCACGGGCATCCCCGTCATTGCCGCTGGTCCGCGCGAAGACCATGTCGTAGTTGGCGACATGGACGCCCGTGTTCCAGAACTTCTCGCCATTGATGCGCCAGCCCTTGCCGTCGCGCACCGCGCGCGTTTCCATCCAGGTCGCATCGGATCCGTGCTTGGGCTCGGTCAGGCCGAACGCCGCACGATGCGTGCCCGCAAGCATGCCATTGATGAACTCGTCGCGCTGCTTCGGCGTGCCGAAGTCGCGGAACATCAGCACCTGCGGGAAGTTGCCCACGATCGAGCTTTCGTTCTGCAGGTCATTGTGCAGCCCCAGCCCCTTGGCCGCCAGGTGTTCGCGGATGATCGCCATGGCCAGGTTGCCGATATCCTGTCCGCCATATTCCTTGGGCAGGGGAAGCCTCAGGAAGCCCGCCTTGTCGGCACGCCGGCGCATCTCGCGCAGCAGGTCTTCCCATTCATGCCGCGGCAGGCCATCGCGGTCCCAGTCGGTGCGCGCATGCTCGCGCCGATGATCGAAGAAGCGGATGTTGTCGTTCTGGTTCTCGAGCGGCTTGATCTCGCGCGCGATGAAGTCATCCATGCGCGCCAGCAGGTCCTTGATGTGCGGCGGAATGCGAAAATCCATATTGGCGCTCCAAGTCACTATTGAAGCAACAACTGTAGCCTTGACGCCATCGCAACACAAATCCACTCGACCAGTCCCCGGCGAATGCGCACCGGCAGGCCTCTTCAGGTCGCAGGCGCCCCGGCATGAATGACCACGGTTCGGCTTGCGATGGATCCACGCTGCGGGTTGCCCCGAACATGGGCCCGTCGCCAGTACACGGCAGAACCCCTTCGCACGAGATGGCCCGTCACAAAGTGCAGTCGCGAGTGCGCGCGCGTGGCACGTGCCGTGCCTTGGCCCTGGTTCTCGACCGGATGCAGCATCGCCTTGACCTCGACATGGTCGAGGAGCGGTTCCTTGCCCCTCTTCATGCGGGAAGCATTCAGCTTCTTCATCTCGATCGGTACGCGAACAAGTGCGTTGCGCGCCGCATGAAGCAGGCAGAAACCGACAAGATACGGAAAGTCGGCGGCAACCACGAGGATGTTCCGTCGCACGGCCTCAGCGACGGCGCTGTCGGTCTTGCAGGCGCTCCGATAGAACGTCTGCCAACGCGCATTCATGGAAAAGCGCACATGCGAGAAGAGCTTGCAGAAGGCCTCGCTCCCCTCGATGCGCAGGCCACGAAGAAAGGGATCTTCAGCCGGCACCAAACCGTAGGCGGGATCGTCAAGGTCAAAGCTGATACGGATCGGGGAGAGATCTGGTTGTCCTGCATCCCCATCCCAAGCCACATCCATGTAACCGCGTCGGCCCGTCTCGCTGGCGTGAACAAGAAACCCGCCACGACCTATGTGCTGTCGTGTTTCGAGGGGATCGGAGAGGCCGAACTGGCTCATGATCCTGCGCCTTCCGCACTCACTCCACTCCACCCACATCGCGGGCGCAGGAATGCGTGCGATGTCAATGCATCGTGCCAGTTGCGCCGTATCACCAAAGACAGCCTGCGCGACTGTCACGGCAACCGCGTCATCGAGGACATAACGGATGGGGATGTCCCGGACGATTTCAGCGATCGTGTCCACGCCAGGCAAGACATGCGTTGTGCCGCAAGGCATCACGACATGGACAGGGTCCCGAGCAACGCAGACAGAGTCGTGCAAGCGCATGTATTCCACCCCTCACGGGTGCGCATCGCGACCCCGCGCTGAAGACAACGGATTGGGAGCCACCGAACCGAGGACTTTGAGGTCTCTAAACGCGGTCGATATGATTCGTGATTAACCACGCGATCATTGCGTTCATCCAACAGTTCGATGGCGCTTATATGTAAAGAAAGGTCCGTCTGGGGATACCAACTGGTAGACTGCTGACAGGATGCGCGTTGCGCGGGTGGACGACATTCATATGGCTGCTGTTTGACGCAAACTGCATTGATCGGATGAATGCTGATGCGATCCAGAAACATTCTCTGGAGCGCTGCTTCATCGAAACGCGACGCGACCACTCAAGGAAAGTTAGGGTGCACTTTGCCGCGCTTGACCTGGCGGCAACACGCACGTAAAAGCGCCGTCCTTCGCCGGAGACACGGGTTTCCGGCGCTATTGTTTGGCAACGCGAACGGCAGATGATGACGCTTTCACAAGTCAATTTGCGGGTGTTTACCCTTGGTGCGTCGGCACCATGGGCAGCGGCCCGCGCCATTTCCGGAGGCGTCTTCTGACCGAACCTGCCACAGGTTCCGTTTTTTGACCCCTCCCGAGTTGGCGCTCCGGAGGGGTTTTTTGTTGTCCCCTCCTGTCCGCTGGCCGGCGTCACGCAAGTGGCGCAGCGAAGCAGGCTGAAAAATAAAAGAGGTCCGGCACGGGCAACCGTTCCGGAGCAGGACGATGCATGAGCAGATCGAGACTTCAGGCGTACCCATCCGGGCGTGGACGCGCGGCGTCCCCGTTGAGGCCGATGCGCGTCGCCAGCTCATGAACATTGCCGCCTTGCCCTTCGTGCATGGCCACGTCGCCGTGATGCCGGACGTGCATCTCGGCCGTGGCGCGACCGTGGGCTCTGTGATCCCGACGAAGGGCGCCATCATTCCGGCCGCCGTGGGCGTCGATATCGGCTGCGGCATGGCAGCGGTCATGACTGACGTGACGGCGTCACAGCTGCCCGACAGCCTCGCACCCGTGCGCGCGGCAATCGAAGCCGTGGTGCCCGTCGGACAGGCCTCGCACCGCGAGCCGCCGCGCGCGGCCGAGAAGGCGTGGACTACGCGTCACCGGCAGGGCTACGAGGCGATCGAGGCCCGGCATCCGAAGATTGCCGAGAAGAAGTCGGCGGCCTTGCAGATCGGCACGCTCGGCGGCGGCAACCACTTCATCGAGCTCTGCCTCGACGAGGCCGATCGCCTGTGGGTCATGCTGCATTCCGGCTCGCGCAACATCGGCAACAGGATCGGCACCTACTTCATCGCGAAGGCGAAGGAAGAGGTCGAGGCCGCAGGTCTGCGCTTGCCCGATCGCGACCTCGCCTGGCTGGGCGAGGGCACGCAGTCCTTCAAGGACTATGTCGAGGCAGTGGGCTGGGCGCAGGATTATGCGCGCTCCAACCGCGAGGTCATGATGGCCAGCGTGCTCGACGTGTTGCGGCTGACGTGGCCGGAACTCCGTACGCTTGATGTGGCGGTGAACTGCCACCACAACTATGTCGAGCGCGAGGAGCACTTCGGCGAGCGCGTCTGGCTGACGCGCAAGGGGGCCGTGAGCGCAAGGCAGGGCGAGCTTGGGATCATCCCGGGCTCCATGGGCGCGCGCTCGTTCATCGTGCGGGGCCTTGGCAACCCGCAGTCGTTCCAGTCGTGCTCGCACGGCGCAGGCCGCGTCATGTCGCGCACGGCTGCAAAGGAGCGCTTCACGCTCGAAGAACACATGGCCGCAACGGCGCATGTCGAGTGCCGCAAGGACAAGGGTGTCATCGATGAGACCCCCATGGCCTACAAGGACATCGACGCCGTGATGGCCGCGCAGGCCGATCTCGTCGAGATCGTCCACACGTTGCGCCAGATTGTCTGCGTCAAGGGCTAGCCCGTTGCATGCAT
>DAISVV010000216.1:0-5446 GCA_036840015.1 Micropepsaceae bacterium | reverse complement strand
CAGCCCTTGGCACGCCCCTCATCGTCTCCGACATCCCCGCCCACCGTGAGGTGGCTGGCGACCGCGCCACCTATGTCGATCCGAACGATGGCCCGGCAGGGATCCGGGCTCTTCAGGGCCACGCCGCACAACCGCGCGCGCGAACGGACATCCAGCGCAAGAGCTTCAAGACCTGGCCGCAACACGTCACGGAAGCCATTGAACGGCTGCCCTGAACCAGCCCTCAAGGATCCATCATGAAGACCACTGTGCTCTGCGACTACCGCGCCACGCTGGAAACCGTCCAGCACGACACAGGAAAGGGCCCCTTCGGCCGTCGCCTCATCGCCGTGGTCACTGGCGGCGATTTCAAGGGCGATCGCTTGTCAGGTCGGGTGCTTCCCGGCGGCGGCGACTGGGCATTCATCGACGACGACACCGACGTGCTGCGGCTCGACGCCCGCGTGACGTGGGAAACCCACGACGGTGCAAAGATCTTCGTGTCCTATCGCGGGATCCTAAGACCCTTGTCACTCCTGCGCCGCAAGGACGCCGACCGAAGCCAGCTCTACTTCCGCACGTCCCCCGTCTTCGAAACTGGCGACCCGCGCTATCTCTGGCTCAACGATCTGATCTGCATCGCCGAAGGTGCCGTCGAACCCAACGCCGTGCGCTATCGCATCCACACCGTCGACTGATCCCCCCATCCGTGACGCCGCTCCGCGGCGCACCACCTTCTCCCGCGAGCGAGGGAACGGCAGTAAACCGTGGCGATTATACTCAGCGAAATAGCCCTTCTCCCGCAGAGCGGGAGAAGGTGGATCGCTGCGATAGCAGCGAGACGGATGAGGGCCCTCACCACTCCGAACCAACGAGCGCCTCGCCACCACACCGAGTTTCATGACCGCCGCCATGTCCAAAGGCAGGGTTAACCTGAGCTCCCATCCCAGCCTGATCTTTACGGCCGGTGCGATGAATGCTACTGACACCAGTGGCCGCTGAGGGGGATGTGCGGCCATCCGGGGACGCCGCGTGCATCGCTTGATCAGGCTACGACAGGACTGGCGCCATGTCGCCGCAGGCCTCGCGCTGCTGGCGCTGCTGGTGCGTGCGTTCGTCCCCATGGCTGCACCCGACCTTCGCAGCCTTGCCGGCAAAACCACGGAAGTCGTCATCTGCACGCTGATGGGCGAGCAGCACATCCTTCTCGACGCCGACGGAAACCCGATACCTGCCGGGCAGGACAACAAAGGCGCGGTTGGACACTCGTCCTGTCCCTGCGTGACCCCGGCGGGCTGGGTGCCTCCCGTCCTCGCGGTGATCCTGCTTCCACCAACACCGACCAATCCTCACGTCCTGCCGGAACCGGCGCACGACATCCCGGACCCGCCTGCCCGGACGGCCTGGCAAAGCCGCGCCCCACCGCCCCATTCGCGACACGCCTGAACCAGCCGGTGGCCCTCTTGGGACACCGGTTCACAGCAACGTCGCGGCACAAGAACGCCACAACGCGCGACATCCGCGCACATGTTACGGCGTGACATGCCGCCAGGAATGGTGGAATTCAAGTGACAACTGCAATCAAATCCAGGCGCTGCGTCTGCGCTACCGCGGTCACCATCGCGGGACTTCTCCCGCTATTGGCGCTTCCGGCCATCGCCGCTCAACCGTCGACCGACAAGGCCTCCGCGGCGGGCGTCGAGAAGATCGTCATCACCGGCAGGAAGGAACTCGTCCGCAAGCCTGTCCAGGAAACGCGCCCCACGACAACCGAAAGCCGCGGCAGCGAGGAGATCGAGCGAACCGTCACCGTTATCAACGCGGAAGATGCCCTGCGTTACTTCCCGAGCACCTTCGTGCGCAAGCGCCACATTGGCGACACACAGGCACCGATCACGACACGCACATCGGGCGTCGGAGCTTCTGCCCGCAGCCTCATCTTCGCAGATGGTGTGCTGCTCTCGGCATTGGTCGCCAACAACAACACGATCGGTTCACCAAAATGGGGAATGGTGTCACCCGAGGAAATCGCGCGCATTGATGTCCTGTACGGTCCATTCTCGGCAGCCTTTTCGGGAAACTCGATCGGCTCCGTCGTGGAAATCACCACGCGCATGCCGGACAGCTTCGAGGGCTCTGTCAGCGGCATCGCAAGCCTCCAGGACTTCTCGCAGTATGGGACCGATGACATCTTCGCCGCCCGGCAGTTCAGTGCCACCATCGGCGACCGCTTCGACAACCTCGCCTTCTGGCTGTCCGTGTCGAGGACCGAGAGCGACAACCATCCCCTCGTCTATGTGACCGCAAACCGGCCCGCGTCACCGAGCGGTGCTGGTTCCGTCCTGACCGGCGCTTTCGACGACGTGAGCAGGACCGGCGCGCCCATCGTGGTGCTCGGCGCTGCAGGTCTCGAGGACAAGACCCAGGACAACATGAAGCTCAAGCTTTCCTGGGACATCAATGCCGAAACGACGGCAACCTACACAGTCGGACGCTTCACCAACACGGTGGATGCAACAGCCGAAACCTGGCTGCGCAACAGCGCAGGTCAACCCGTCTTCTCGGGCGGACCATTCAACATCAACGGGTATGCCTACACGAGCATCGCGGCGGGTGCTTTCTCAAACAGTGTCTACACATTTGACGAGACCCAGTGGATGCACGCGCTCGTCATCGCAAGCGAGGCCGGTGGTCCGTTCGACTGGCGCATCGCCGCAAGCCTTTACGACTACGACGAAAGCGTCCAGCGCACCCCGTCAACAGCCTTGCCCGGCGCGTCTGCCGGAGGCGCAGGTTCCATCACGCGGTTCGACGGCACAGGCTGGAGCAACATCGATCTGAGAGGCATCTGGCGTCCCGACGGCGCCGACGGCGTGCACGAGCTCAGCTTCGGCTTCAGGAACGACACCTACGAACTGGCCAATCGCCGCTATGCAACAACCGAATGGCGCTCGGGGACTGAAGGCGCACTCGCAAGCGCAGCCCTCGGCCGTACAGAGGCAAACGCCCTCTGGATCCAGGATGCCCTGCGCCTTGACCCACGCGCTCAACTGGTCATTGGACTTCGTGCCGAGCAGTGGAGAGCCACGGACGGGTACAACTTCTCCCTCTCGCCAGCCCTCAACGTCCAGCAGCCGGAACTCGACGCGACCCGCCTCTCGCCAAAGGCAACGCTCGAGCTTGAGCTAGCAGTGGCGTGGATTGGCAAAGTCTCTGTGGGCCGCGCCTATCGCTTCCCGACAGTCGCCGAACTCTACCAGGCGATCACAACCGGCCCGACACTGACTGTGCCGAACCCGAACCTGAAGCCGGAAGCGGCGACATCAGCCGAGATCTCCGTGAACCACGACTTCGCATCAGGCAATGTCCGGGTGTCTCTCTTTGCCGAAGACATCGAGGACGCCCTGATATCCCAGTCCGCGCCTTTGGTTTCAGGCTCCCCGACGCTCTACAACTATGTCCAGAACATCGACAAGGTCCGCGCCCGTGGCGTTGAAATCGTGGCCACATACAACAATCTTGTCTTTGAAGGCTTTTCGCTGTCCGGCAGCATGACATTCGTTGATCCCGAGATCGTCGCGAATGCCGCAAACCCGGCCGCCGTCGGCAAGCAGACACCCCAGGTGCCCAGGCTTCGCACAACCCTTGTTGCCACATGGCAGCCGGATGAAAGCTGGACCGTAACGCTCGCCGGTCGTTACAGCGACCGCGTCTACGCGACCATCGACAACGCCGACATCGTGACCCACACCTATCAGGGCTTCGACGACTACACGGTGATCGACCTGCGCGTGAACTACCAGATCGACGAGCACTGGCGTGCAGCACTGGGGGTCGAGAACCTCGGCAATGACGACTACTTCCTGTTTCACCCCTTCCCGCAGCGCACCGCCACGGCGGAACTCCAGTACCGCTTCTAGAGACCGCGCAGGGGCGCCGCCACCTCAGTGCGGCGGCGCCTCACTTCAGGCAAGGAAACAATCCCCATGACGACATCGGACACGACACCAGTTGCTCATCAATGGCCCGACGTTGCAGCCGTCTGGCGCTGGCACTTCTACGCCGGCCTGTTCTGCATCCCATTCGTGATCTGGCTGTCGCTTACCGGATCGCTCTACGTCTTCAAGCCGCAGATCGAGGCCCTTATCGACGCGCCTTATGACACGCTACCGCGCAGTGGCCCTGACCTCGCACCGTCAGCCTGGGCAACGGCAGCACTGGCCGCCGTGCCCGGCGCCCGCATCGATGCACTCGAGGTACCGCCGACAGCAGCCAGCGCCCCCCGTGTCCTCCTTCGCCGAAACGGCGACCTTGTCCGCGTCTACGTACATCCTGAAACGGCAGTGGTCCTGAAGGTCGTGAACGAGGATGACCGCCTCATGAAGCAGATCGCCTTCCTGCACGGCAAACTTGGTGTGGGCGACCCCGGCTCATGGCTCGTCGAGACAGCAGCCTGCTGGACCCTGGTGATGCTGCTCACAGGCGTGTACCTGTGGTGGCCGCGCACCCGGGCAGGCCTCGCGGGCGTGTTGATGCCGCGCCTGACTGCAGGTCAACGCACCTTCTGGCGCGATCTTCATGCTGTCACCGGAATATGGATCTGCCTCCTCGCCGTCTTCCTGATCCTGAGCGGCCTGCCCTGGGCGAAAAACTGGGGCGGCTATCTGAAGGAAGTCAGGCAACTGACCGGCACCTCCGACGGTCCACAGGACTGGTCGACCGGCCGCGCGGGCGAAAGAAGGGCCCGGATGGAGGCCGACGCCGGCGGGCACGCAGCCCACGCCCCGGACCAGGGCACAAGCCCGATGGCTTTGCAGGCGCAAGCTCTCGATCGCCTGGTGCCCGAAGTGCCGGCTTTGGGTCTCGCACCACCCGTGCTCGTCTCCCCACCAACCCAAAAGACACCAGCCTGGACGATCCGTTCCGAGGCCCAGAACCGGACGCTGCGAACCACCCTCAGCTACGACCCGGTCCCCCTCGAACTGATTGGCCAGAGGCACTTTGCCGACCGCCACCCGATTGACCGCATTGTCGGGGTCGGCATCTCGGCTCATGAAGGACAGCTCTTCGGTTGGCCGAACCAGGTGCTCAGCCTGCTTGCCGCCTTCGGCCTGCTCTTGCTGAGCACCAGCGCCGTCGTTCTGTGGTGGCGCCGTCGCCCTCAGGGCACGCTCGGCGCCCCGGCACCACGCGCAGCGCCGCGCCTTGCCGCAGGCCTCGTCATCATCGTGGCCGTGCTTGGCGTGCTCTTTCCGCTCTTCGGCGCATCGCTCATCGCGATCCTCGCGCTGGAACGCGCGCTCCTGCAGCGCTTCGAGGCAAGCCGCACGTGGCTGGGCCTCCGCAGCCGCGAGCGGGGGAAAGGCTACAGCGTTCTGTCTAGCCACAAACCTTGATTGCCCTTCTACCGCGCAAGCGGGAGCAGGTAGCAGGCGCCGCAGCAAGGAAGCGCCAGCCGGAAGAGGGC
>DAISVV010000215.1:0-5448 GCA_036840015.1 Micropepsaceae bacterium | reverse complement strand
GGACCGCCCTTGCCGTTGAGCAGCGCCTTGCGGCCGACAAGTCCTGTCAGCGCGCGGTTCTGGTCAAGCCGCGCGAGCTGTGTCCGCGCCTCTTCGAAATTGCCGTCAATCTGGAGCGCGCGGCGCAGGGCGTCGGCAGCCTCCCGGCGCTTGCCCAGCGCCTCAAGCGCCATGCCCTGCCACAGGAACACGTATTGCGGCCGGGTATGGCCGCTGCGCAGGGCCATGTCGTAGTCCTGCACGGCCTCGGCGTTCTGGTTGAACTTGCGCCGCAGGTTGCCCCGGTTGGCATAGGCCTCGGCATAGTTCGGGTTCAGCCGGATCGATAAACCATAGTCCTTGAGCGCGGCTTCCTGCTTGTTCAGCACCTCGAAGGCCAGCCCCCGGTTGTTAAGCGTCCGGTAGCGGAATTCCCGCGGTAAATCGTCGTGCCAGAGGGCGATCGTATAGTCCAGGATCGCGCGACCGGCTTCGCCTTGCATGTAGAAAGCCATTCCGCGCCTGTGGTACGTCAGGGCAAGCTTTTCCTGGGACAGTTGCTTGCTCTGGATGGCGCGCGTGAACAGGTCGATGGCTGTGTGCGGATCCTTCGCCTCAAGGCGGGCACTGCCAGCATCGGCGGCGGCCGCACCATCCGCGAGGGCGTTAGCCGCAGTAACGACAATCAGGAAAAGTATGGCGAACGCACGAACCATGACGGGCAAGATATAGTGATTCGGTTACAGTCCCCAATATCCACGGGTAGTTGCAGAACACACCCGCCGGCAGAAGGACACCCATGACGACCAACAATCCAGAGCGTCGCGTTCGCAAGGCGGTCTTTCCGGTCGCCGGCATGGGAACGCGTTTCCTGCCCGCGACCAAGGCGGTTCCCAAGGAAATGCTTCCCGTCGTCGACAAGCCCGTCATCCAGTACGCCGTTGAAGAGGCGCGGGCTGCCGGCATCGACCAGTTCATCTTCGTCACCGGCCGCGGCAAGCACGTGATCGAGGATCATTTCGACCACGCCTACGAGCTCGAGGCTCTGCTGTCGTCGCGCGACAAGCGCTCGGAACTCGACAGCCTCCTCGAAGCGTTGCCCTCGAGCGGTTCGGTCAGCTTTACCCGCCAGCAGAACCCGCTGGGACTGGGCCATGCGGTCTGGTGCGCGCGCCACTTCGTCGGCAATGAACCCTTCGCGGTCCTGCTGCCCGACGAATTGCTGGTCGACCAGCCTGGCTGCCTCGAGCGGATGGTCAAGGCCTACGAGAATACCGGCGGCTGCATGCTGGCCGTACGCGAGGTACCTCTGGAGGAGACACGCCGCTATGGCGTGATCGATCCCGACGTGGAGCGCAACGGGCTGATCGGCGTCAAGGGTATCGTCGAGAAGCCGCAGCCCCACCTCGCCCCGTCTCGCCTCGCCGTGATTGGCCGCTATATCCTGCCGCCGCAGGTCTTCGATGAGCTTGAGCGCCACGAGCGCGGCGCCGGCGGCGAGATCCAGTTGACCGACGCACTGGCGCGCCTGGTGGGTCACCAGCCGTTCCATGGCTTCCGCTTCGAGGGCCAGCGCTTCGACTGCGGCGACAAGGTGGGCTTCCTTCAGGCCAATATTGTCGTAGGTCTCTCTCGCCCGGACATGGCCGGTCCGCTCCGGGAAATCCTTAAATCTCTCAAGGTCTGAAACTCCACTGAGGTCTCCATGCGCGTTGCGATGATCGGCACCGGCTATGTCGGACTTGTTTCCGGTGCATGCTTCTCGAACTTCGGCCACGATGTCATCTGCGTCGACAAGGACGCGGCCAAGATCGAGCGCCTGCGCAAGGGCGAAATCCCGATCTTCGAGCCGGGCCTCGATCGCCTTGTGGCCGACAACGTGGCCGCCGGCCGCCTGTCCTTCACGACCGATCTCAAGGCCGCCATGCCCGGTGCCGAGGCCGTCTTCATCGCCGTTGGCACGCCCAGCCGCCGCGGCGACGGATTTGCCGACCTGACTTATGTCTTCGATGCGGCCGGCGAGATCGCCGACACGCTCACCAGCTATGCCGTGGTTGTCACGAAGTCGACCGTTCCGGTAGGTACCAGCCGTCGCGTCGAGGAAATCATCCGAAAGCGAAACCCGAAAGCCGCCTTCGACGTGGCGTCGAACCCCGAGTTCCTGCGCGAAGGCTCGGCGATCGAAGACTTCCAGCGACCTGACCGCGTCGTGGTGGGCACCGAGGCCGAACGCGCCCGCAGCGTGATGCGCGCGCTCTATCGCCCCTTGTTCCTCAACGACAAGACGCCCTTCGTCTTCACCACGCGCGAGAGCTCGGAACTCATCAAGTACGCCGCCAACGCCTTCCTCGCCATGAAGATCACCTTCATCAACGAAATGGCCGACCTGTGCGAGCGCGCCGGCGCCGACATCCAGGACGTGGCCAAGGGCATCGGCCTCGACGGGCGCATCGGCTCGAAGTTCCTGAACGCCGGGCCGGGCTATGGCGGATCCTGTTTCCCCAAGGACACGCTCGCCCTCGTCAGGCAGGCGACCGAATTCAACGCGCCCACGCGCCTCATCGAGGCCGTGGTGGACGTGAACGCCCAGCGCAAGAAACGGATGGCCGACAAGATCATCGCGGCCTTTGGCGGCGTGGCGGGCAAGACCGTGGCCGTGCTCGGCGTGACCTTCAAGCCCAACACCGATGACATGCGCGACAGCCCTTCGCTCGAGATCATCCCCGCCCTGCAGGCCGCGGGCGCCCGCGTGACCGCCTTCGACCCGGAGGGCATGCACGAAGCAGGCAAGCTGCTCACGGGCGTCACTTGGGCCAGGGGCACCTACGAGGCCATGACCGGCGCCGATGGCGTCGTGATCCTGACCGAATGGAACCAGTTCCGCGCCCTCGATTTCGCCCGCATGAAGTCAATCCTCAGGCGCCCGCTGCTGGTCGACCTGCGCAATATCTATACGCCCCGCGAGGTCGCGGATGCTGGCTTCGAGTACCACAGCGTTGGCCGCCTGCCGCTGTCACAGCCCTAGCCGATCAGGCCTGCCGCGCCGAGCCGGGCAATGATGCGGTCTGCGGCCTGCTCGGGTGTGAGGTCGACCGTGTTGACATGGATCTCGGCATTCTCCGGCGGCTCATAGGGAGAGTCGATCCCGGTGAAGTTCTTGATCTCGCCGGCCTGCGCCCGCCGGTAAAGCCCCTTGGGGTCCCGCGCCATGCAGACGGCGAGCGGCGTGTCGACATAGACCTCGAGGAACTCGTCCGCCCCGACCAGCTCGCGCGCCGTGCGGCGTTCCGACCTGAAGGGCGAGATGAACGAGACCAGCACGATGAGCCCCGCATCCACGAACAGCTTGGCAGTCTCGGCCACGCGCCGGATGTTCTCTACCCGGTCGGCATCGGTGAAACCGAGGTCCCGGTTGAGCCCATGGCGCACATTGTCGCCGTCCAGCAGATAGGTATGCCGGCCCGCAAGCGCCAGCTTGCGTTCCACGATATTGGCGATCGTCGACTTGCCCGAGCCAGACAGGCCCGTGAACCACAGGATCACGGGCTTCTGCCCCTTGAGCTGCGCGCGCACCGCCTTGGTGACATCAAGCGCCTGCCAATGGACGTTCGTGGCCCGCCTGAGGCCGAACTCGATCATCCCGGCCGCCACGGTGGCGTTCGTGAACCGGTCTATCAGGATGAAGCTGCCAGTATCGCGGTTGTCCCGGTAGCGATCAAACGCGATCGGCACCGACACCGAGAAATTGCAGAAGCCGACTTCGTTGAGCTGCAGCGTCTTGGCGGCAAACCGCTCAAGCGTGTTGACGTCAACCTTGTGCTTGAGCTCCGTGACGGTCGCCGGCACCGTGCGCGCGCCGGTTTTCAGAAGATACTGCCGCCCGGGCAGCATCTCGTCTTCCGCCATCCAGAGCAGGTGCGCGGCGAACTGGTCGCTCACCTCGGGTCGCTGCGCCCCCGGGACCAGCACGTCGCCGCGCGAAATGTCCACCTCGTCCTCGAGCGTCAGC
Source organism: Micropepsaceae bacterium (assembly GCA_036840015.1). Lineage (GTDB taxonomy): Bacteria > Pseudomonadota > Alphaproteobacteria > Micropepsales > Micropepsaceae > SZUA-430. The sequence goes on along the minus strand of DAISVV010000215.1, from coordinate 1,460 downwards.
GTCACGGCATCCCCCGCGCGCGCCTCGTCGAGATCACCATCATGGGTGACGATGCGCTGGACACGGCTGCTGCGCCCCGAAACGGCCACGGTGATCTCGTCGCCCGGCACAATCCGGCCGCTGGCAATCGTGCCGGCGAAGCCACGGAAGTCGAGGTTCGGACGGTTCACCCACTGCACAGGCATCCGGAATGCCAACGCCTCGCGCCCCGACGTCACGTCCACGCTGTCGAGATGGTCAAGTAGCGTCGGACCGCCATGCCACGGCGTCCCGGAACTGCGCGCGATCACATTGTCGCCATGCCGGGCCGAAATCGGGATCGACACCAGCGAGGCAAAGTCGAGCTTGTCGGCAAAGTCACGGAACTCACGCTCGATCGTCTGGAAGATCTCCTGCGAATGGCCGACGAGGTCTATTTTGTTCACCGCAAGCACGACATGGCGGATGCGCAGCAGTGAACAGATATAGGCATGGCGCCGGGTCTGCGTCAGCACGCCCTTGCGTGCATCAACCAGGATGCTCGCGAGGTCAGCCGTCGCCGCCACGGTCGCCATGTTGCGCGTGTACTGCTCGTGGCCGGGCGTATCGGCCACGATGTACTTGCGCTTGTCGGTGGCAAAGAAGCGATAGGCCACGTCGATCGTGATGCCCTGCTCGCGTTCGGCCTCAAGACCGTCGAGCAGCAGCGCAAAGTCGATGTCCTCGCCCGTGGTTCCGTGTCGCCGTGAGTCCTTCTCGAGCGTCCGCAACTGGTCCTCGAAGATCAGCTTCGTGTCATAGAGCAGCCGCCCGATCAGGGTCGACTTGCCGTCATCCACCGAACCGCAGGTCAGGAAGCGCAGGAACGACTTGCGCTCGCCGGCAGACAGGAACGCCTTCAATTCAGCCGGTGTCATCAGAAATAACCCTCGCGCTTTTTCTTTTCCATGGACGCCGCCTCGTCCTGGTCAATGACGCGGCCCTGCCGCTCCGATGTCCGGGCGGTCAGCATCTCGGCGACGATCTCCTCAAGCGTCGCGGCGCTCGATTCGATGGCGCCAGTCAGCGGATAGCAGCCAAGGGTGCGAAACCGCACCAGCCTCTCCTCGAGCCTCTCCCCCGGAAGCAGCTGCATGCGCTCGTCATCCCGCATGATCAGGGCCCCGCCCCGCTCAACCACAGGCCGCCGCGCCGCGAAGTAGAGGGGAACAATTGGTATGTCCTCAGCCAGGATGTATTCCCAGATGTCGAGCTCGGTCCAGTTCGAGAGCGGAAACACCCGGATCGACTCGCCCGCATGGACCCGCGTGTTGTAAAGGTTCCAGAGTTCCGGACGCTGGCTCTTGGGATCCCACGCATGGCTCGCAGTCCGGAACGAGAAGATACGCTCCTTAGCCCGGCTTTTCTCCTCGTCGCGCCGTGCGCCGCCAAACGCCGCATCAAAACCGTGCAGGTCAAGCGCCTGGCGCAGGGCCTCGGTT
>DAISVV010000214.1:0-5470 GCA_036840015.1 Micropepsaceae bacterium | reverse complement strand
CCCGACAGCTTCAGGCCGGGCAGGTATGGGCGTCCGGTTTCGGCGCGCGGGAAGTCGTGCTGTATGTAGAGGACATGCGCGCTTTTTTCCTGGGCGCGGGCAGACAGGCCGAAGGCGAAGCCGGCAGCGGCGCCCAGGTCCTGGACCGTACGCGGCAGGATTTCGTGGACGGTGCCGCGTGAAAGTCCGCCGCCCAGGGCCTCGTCCATCGCGGGGATGCCGGTTTCCACATGGACCCGGGCGCTGCGGGGCTTGCCGGAGAGGCAGGCGGCTTCGATTGCTGCTATCGTCTGCTTGAGGGATGCGGCCTGCTTGAGGGACGGTTGTCCCTCCGCCGCCAAGGGTCGTGGCACGGGTCGGTCTCCGTTTTCTGCCGGTTTTCGGCTTCTTCTGGCTGAAGTTCCTATTTTGTTCTTTATTCCACGGCGCGGGTCCGGAGTCAACGGCGATGACCGCGTGAGATGCATTTTTTCGCGCGTCATAGATGGTGGCGATAAATATTGACCGGTTGGTCATTTTTGACTAATTGGTCATTTATGGGAAATGCCCCTGTACCCTCCATGCCCCGGGCCTCGCGCAAGCGTGCGCGCACGCGTGGCGAGCTCGTCGCGGCAGCCGAGCGCCTTGTCGCCCAGCGCGGGCTCGACGCGCTTTCGATCGATGAGATCACGGAGGCTGCAGATGTCGCAAAGGGGACCTTCTACACACACTTCCAGGACAAGGATGACCTGGCCAATGCCATCGCCGGACAGATTCGGATGGAGCTCGAGGCGCGGATCACTTCGCTCAATGCGGGGGTGAGCGATGCCGGGCTGCGCATGGTCAATGGCCTGTCGACCGTGCTGTCCTTCGCGATCCACCAGCCCGTGCGGGCGCGCGCGATGATCCGGCTTATCCCTTCGGCGGCCGATCCCGATATGCCGATCAATGCCGGTATCCGCCGGGACATGGCGCGCGGTGTGGACTCCGGCGTGTTCCAGGTGCCGTCCGTCGGCGCAGCCGTCGTCGCCACGATTGGCGCCATCATGTCAGCCCTCATCCGCCTGTCGCAACCCGGACGTCCCATCGATGATCCGCACGGATTTGCAACACAGGTCATCGAGATCGTGCTTGCCGGCCTGGGCGTGGGTCGGCGCGAGGCGCAGCGCCTTGCCAGCATCGCCATGAATTCCAGACGGAAGGAGACCGAGACATGATCAAAGCCGATGACATTGCCTTTGTGCGCTTCAGCGCGCCTGACCTCGACAAGATGGAGGCCTTCCTCTCCGACTTCGGCATGGCCCGTGCGGCGCGTGACGACAATACGCTCTACATGCGCGGCGAGGGCGGGGATCCGTTCCTGCATGTCACGCACAAGGGGGAACCCGGATTTGCCGGCATTGCCTTCAAGGCAGCCTCGGTCGGCGACCTTGAGCTGCTCGCGTCGAAGACAGGATCGAAAATCGAGGCGCTTGACGGGCCGGGTGGTGGCCAGGTCGTCAAGCTCCGCGATCCGGACGGGTTCCTCGTCGAAACCGTGGCTGGCCGAGGTGCCATTGCCCCCGATGCGACACCGCCCGAGCAGGCGCTGAATGACTGGCGCAAGCGCGTGCGCCACAATGCACCCAAGCGTGTCGGACGCGGGGCTTCGCACATCAAGCGCCTGGGGCATTGCGTGCTGAATGTCTCGAATTTTCGCGCCAGCGAGGCCTGGTACAAGCAGCACTTCGGGTTCATCACCTCGGACGAGATCAAGCTTTCGCCCGAATTCGCACTGGGTGCCTTCATGCGCTGTGACCGGGGCGAGAAGCCTGCCGACCATCACACGCTGTTCCTGATGGGAACGGGCACGCCGAAGTTCAATCATGCGGCCTATGAGGTCACCGACTTCGATGACCTGATGAGCGGGCACGACCTGCTTCAAGAGAAGCAGCACAAGCATTCGTGGGGTGTCGGTCGCCATGTGCTGGGAAGCCAGATCTTTGATTACTGGCGTGATCCGTGGGGGCACACGCTGGAGCACTGGACCGATGGTGACCTCATGACCGCAAGCTGGGGCTCGCGCGAGGCAACGATCCAGGACGTCATGGAAGTGCAGTGGGGCATGAAGATGCCTCCGGACATGGCTGGCTGAACCACTAATCCTCATCGGAGACATGCAATGAAACTCGTGACGTTTACTGAATCAGGTTCAACCCGCGTTGGTGTCGTCGTGGAAGGGGGGATCGTCGATCTCTCGAAGGCGGATCCAGTCCTGCCGCGTGACATGATCGGACTGATCAGCGGTTGGGCGCAGATGCGCGGCGCCGTCGAGCGTGCGGCCTCGCGCAAGGCGGACTTCGAGGTGAAGGCGGTGCGTCTCGAGGCGCCCGTGCCGCGACCTTCGAAGGCTATGGCCATCGGCCTGAACTATGCCGACCATATCGCCGAGAGCAACCAGAAGACGCCGGAGGAGCAGGTCTGGTTCTGCAAGCAGGTCAACTCGATCCATGCTCCCTTTGCCGACGTGCAGATGCCCAAGGCGTCACAGCTTGTCGACTACGAGGCCGAGCTTGTCGTGGTAATCGGCCGGCGCTGCAAGCATGTGACCAAGGAGAAGGCGCACGAGGTCGTGTTCGGCTATTGCGTAGGCAATGACGTGACTGCCCGTGACTGGCAGTTCAAGACACCCCAATGGGTGCTGGGCAAGAGCTTTGACACCCATGGGCCGATTGGTCCGTGGATCGTCACCAGCGATGAGGTGGGTGATCCGCATACGCTGGGCATTCGCGCCTTCGTCAATGGCGAGAAGCGCCAGGACTCAAACACCAAACACCTCGTGTTCAACGTCTATGAGCAGATCGCGCATCTCAGCAAGGTCATGACGCTGGAGCCTGGCGACGTGATTTTCACTGGCACGCCGGGTGGCGTCGGGGGGGCCAAGAAGCCGCCCCGGTTTCTCAATTCGGGTGATGTCATGCGGATCGAGATCGACAGGATCGGCGCCATCGAGGCCACGCTGCGGCCCGAGAGCGATGCCTGATGGCAGGCGGTCGTCCGACCTATGCGGGCGATATCTACGGGCGTGATGCGCTGATCGATCCGGCGGCGCACTTCCGCGCCATCCGTGAGCTTGGTTCTGCGGCGTGGATGCCCCGGCGCAAAATGTGGGCTGTGGGGCGCCATGCGGAGGCACGGGCAGCGTTGCGGGGGGCTGACCAGCTTGTGAGCGGCAAGGGTGTTGCCGCCAACAGGCTTGTCAATTCCATGAAGAGCGAGATCACGCTGACGGCCGATGGTTCCGATCACGTTCGCCGGCGGCTTGCGCTGATCAGGCCCCTGGGGCCTGGAGCGCTTGCGGAGCTTCGGTCTCGGATGCAGTCGGAGGCAGAAGGCCTTGTGGTGGGCCTGAAGCGAGAGGGGCCTTTCGAGGCCATGTCGCGCTTTGCCTCGCACCTGCCGGTTTCCATCGTTGCCGCGCTTGTCGGGCTGAGACCCTCGGGGCGCGAGAACATGCTTCGATGGGCGGCGGCAACCTTTGATGCGCTGGGTCCCATGAACTGGCGCATGATGCGGGCGCTGCCCGCCCTGATCGATCTGACCCGATATGTCGCCCGACTTGGCCGGAACGACGTGGTGCCGGGAAGCTGGGCGGACGAGATCTTTGCCGCGGCTGACGCGGGCAAGCTCTCGCGGGATGAGGCGAAGGCCATGGTCATCGACTATGTGGCCCCCAGTCTCGACACGACCATCCTTGCGACGGGGCAGTTGCTGCAGCAACTCGCCAAGCATCCAGAGGTGCTTGAAGCAGTACGGCAGGATGAAAGGCTTGCTGCTGACGTGGTCTTTGAATCGGTTCGCCTGTCATCGCCCATCCGTGGTTTCACGCGCCATGCCGCCGTTGATTTTCCGCTGGGCAACATAACCATTCCAGCCGGTGAGCGCGTGCTGGTGCTGTTTGCGTCAGCCAATCGGGATGAGCGCCACTATGCCGATCCAGATCGCTTCGATGTCACGCGCAATGCGCGTGACCATCTGGGGTGGGGGCATGGCGCACATGCGTGTGCGGGCATGCATCTTGCGCGGCTCGAGATGGAGTGCCTGCTTGTTGCCATCGCGCGTCACGTCGCCCGGGTCGAGGTGGGCGTGCCTGAACCTTTCATCAACAATGTGCTGCAGGGCTTCAAGTCGCTGCCAGCGTCGTTCCACTGAGGTGATGACATGATTGATACCGATGTGCTGATTGCGGGCCTTGGCCCTGTCGGCGCGACGCTCGCCAATCTCCTGGGCCAGCAGGGCCTGCGGGTGCTTGCCGTCGAACGTGACACGGCGGTCTATCCCTTGCCGCGCGCGGCCCATTTCGATGCCGAGATCATGCGCGTCTGGCAGGGTATCGGCATCCTGCCGGAGGTCATGGCTGTCTCGCGTGTTGCGCCGGCTTACGAGTTCCGCACGGCAAAGGGAGAGGTCCTTCTGCGCTTTGACCTTGGTGCGGTCACGCTTGCGCCCGGGTTTGCGCCGAGCTGGATGTTCAACCAGCCGGATCTCGAGCGGGCGTTGCGGGCGAAGCTTGCTACCTATCCGCTCGTGGACGTGCGTCTTGGCGTGCGGCTGGAGGGGTTCGACGCGAGCCTGTCGGGCGGCGTGACCGCTTCGATTGTTGACACTGCGGGGCAGGTGCAGCGCGTGCGCGCGAAGTATCTTGTAGCATGTGACGGTGCATCAAGTCTGGTCCGCAAGGCGCTGAAGATCGAACATTTCGACTATGGGTTCGATGAGCCATGGCTTGTGATCGATACGCAGGTAAAGCGCCCTGACCGAGTGCCAGACCTCAACCTGCAGATCTGTGATCCGGTTCGGCCGACGACCTGTGTCCTGATGGGCCCCGGGCGGCACCGGTGGGAGTTCATGATCCGGCCGGGCGAGGACCCGCAGGATTTCCTCGATGACAAGCGGATTGCCTCGCTGCTGGCCTCGTGGGTCAGCGAAGGCGATGTCTTGATCGACCGCAAGGCGGTCTATCGTTTCCATGGGCTGGTCGCGAAGGAGTGGCGACGCGGCCCTGTGCTTCTGGCCGGCGACGCCGCCCACCAGACGCCACCTTTTGCCGGGCAGGGCATGTGCTCGGGGATCCGCGACGCGGTGAACATCGCCTGGAAACTTGGTCATGTCCTGCGCGGCGAGGCCGGGGAGAAGATCCTTGATACCTACCAGACGGAGCGGGAGCCGCATGTGCGGGCATTCACCGAGTTGGCCATTGCGATGGGTCGCATCGTTTGCACCGCTGACCCTGAAATGGAGGCTCAGCGAGATGCCGTCATGCTGGCGCAGCGCGCCCAAGGACAGCAACCCGTGCCGCCACCCGATCCGTCGCCGGGGCCGGGCATCTTCATGGCGGGGTCGACGCGGGCGGGATCCATTTTTCCGCAGGGCGTTGCAGGGGAGAAACGTCTCGACGAACTCCTTGGCGCTGGTGCGTGGCGCATTGTGCGTACGTCGCGCGAGGTTGCCG
>DAISVV010000213.1:0-5565 GCA_036840015.1 Micropepsaceae bacterium | reverse complement strand
GCGCGCTGACAGGACTTGTCGGCCGCAAGGCGCTGCTCAACGGCAAGGGCGGTCCGCTCATCGTGCCGGGACAGACGGGCTTTGGTCCGGGCGAGTTTGCCGGTGCGCCATGGACGCCGTCTGTGCCAAAGACACCCTCCATCGTGCAGGGCCCTGCCGCTGGCAGCGAGACAGGTGCGCCGGGCGTGGGTCTGCGCGGTGGCCTGGTTGACACGGCGGCCGCGCGCGTGCCGGCTGCGGTCCCGGCCGCATCAGCTGCGCCCGCGCCGGCATCTCGCCCCCAGTATTACCTTCAGCTTGGGTCCTACGAGACACAGGCCAAGGCTGAGGCCGGCTGGACGCGGATCAGCGTCGCCGGCCGGGGGCTTCTTGATGGGATCGGACGCGAAGTTGTCCGTGTCGAGCTGGTCGGGCGGGGCACCGTCTATCGCCTCCTGGGCGCAGCCCTTGCCGAGAGGGACGAGGCGCAGCGGCGCTGCCAGGCGCTTGAGGACCGTGGCGTGGCCTGCGTGGTCGTCCGCCGCTAGGGCCGCTGTCCGGGCGGATTGAGACGTCCCGGGTTTTCCTGCTAATGGGTCGGTTCCAGTTCCCTGTCGGCGCGGCAGGGACTCTCCTGTCGCGCGCCCTCCTGATGGATCCTGCCCATGGCTCAACAGACAATCGGTATCTCGTCCTTTGGCGCCTATATCCCGAGGCTCCGGTTGCAGCGAAAGGCAATGGCGGCTGCGAATGCGTGGTTCAATCCCTCCATCGCCGGGCTTGGCAAGGGCGAGCGGTCGATGGCGAACTGGGACGAGGCTGCCGTGACCATGGCCGTCGAGGCCGCGCGCGATGCGTTGCCGGACAGCCGGGACCCGCTTGCTTCCCGCAGCAAGGTCGGCGCGCTCTATTTTGCCTCGACCACGATGCCCTTTGCCGATCGGCAGAATGCCGGCATCGTGTCGGCTGCGCTGAGCCTGCCGGAGGGCATTCACACAGCTGACATTGCCGGGTCACAGCGGGCGGGGCTCACGGCGCTGATCGCGGCGCTCGAGAAGGTGGCTGCGGGTTCGGCCGGACAGGTGCTTGTGGCGGCCGCCGACCGGCGCGCGACGCGGGCCGGCGCCACGCAGGAGTTCCAGTTCGGTGATGGTGGGGCGGCGTTCGTCGTCTCGGGCGCGGACGTGGCGGCGCGTTTCCTCGGGAGCCATTCGACGTCGGTTGATTTCATCGATCACTTCCGTGGCGAGGGCGAAGCGTTCGACTATAACTGGGAAGAGCGCTGGATCCGCGATGAGGGTTATGCGCGCATCGTGCCGCAAACGGTCAAGGGCCTGCTCGACAAGACAGGCGTGAAGGCGGCCGAGATCGACCATTTCATCCTGCCGTGCCTCTTTGCAAAGCTTGACCAGCAACTGGCGCAGAAGTGCGGCATCGATCCGTCTCGCGTGCGTGACAACCTTGCGGCCACCGTTGGCGAATGCGGCACGGCGCATGCGCTGATCATGCTGGCCCATGCCCTTGAAGAGGCCCAGCCCGGACAGAAGATCCTGGTGGCAGCGTTCGGGCAGGGCTGCGATGCGCTGCTGCTCGAGGTTGGCGCCGGCATCGCCGGGGCGCGACCGCGCCGGGGCGTCAAGGGATCGCTGGCGCGGCGCAAGGAAGAGACGAACTACATGAAGTGGCTTGCCTTCAACGGGCTGGTCGAGATGGAAAAGGGCATGCGCGCGGAAAAGGACAACAAGACCGCGCTGACGGTGACCTATCGCAAGCGGGACATGCTGTTCGGGCTTGTCGGCGGCAAGTGCGAGAAATGCGGCACGGCCCAATTTCCGCGGACACGCATCTGTGTCAACCCGAACTGCAAGGCGGTCGACCAGCAGAAGCCCTTCTCGTTTGCCGAACTTGAGGGGAAGGTCCTGTCGTGGTCGGCCGACTACCTGACCTATTCGCAGGATCCGCCGCAGCACTATGGCATGGTTACCTTCGAGGAGGGCGGACGCTTCCTTGCGGATTTCACGGATGTCGACGTGGGCTCGGTCGACTCGGGGTCGCGCATGCGCATGGTCTTCAGGGTCAAGGATTTCGACGACCGGCGCGGCTTCCGGCGCTATTTCTGGAAGGCGGCGCCCCTGTGAGGCGCTGAATGGGCATTGTCGGGCCCGGATTAAGGGGTCATCATCGGTTCAGCATTTGGAGTGACAGGCATGGCTACGGGCATCAAGGACAAGGTCGCAATCCTGGGAATGGGCTGCTCGAAGTTCGGCGAGCGCTGGGACATGGGTGCGGAAGAACTCATGGTCGAGGCCTATCTTGAGGCGATGCAGGACGCTGGCGTGGAGACGAACCAGGTCCAGGCGGCGTGGCTGTCGACGCATATCGATGAGCAGTCCGTCGGCAAGGGTGGCACGCCGCTGTCGGTCGCACTGCGTTTGCCGAACATTCCGGTCACGCGGGTCGAGAATTTCTGTGCCTCGGGCTCGGAGGCGTTTCGTGGCGCCGTCTATGCCGTGGCGGCCGGGGCCGTCGACATCGCACTGGCGCTCGGCGTCGAGAAGCTCAAGGATACCGGCTATGGCGGTCTGCCGACGGGCCAGCCCGGCACGCTTCTTCCGCAGTGGGGTGCCAACGGATCGGCTCCCGGCAACTTTGCACAACTCGCCTCGGCCTATCGCGCCAAGCACGGGGTTTCCAAGCAGGACCTCAAGCGGGCAATCGCGCATGTGTCGGTCAAGAGCCACGACAATGGCGCGAAGAACCAGAAGGCCCACCTGCAGAAGCCGATCACCGAGGAGATGGCCCTGAACGCGCCGATGATCGCCGAGCCGCTCGGGCTGTTCGACTGCTGCGGCGTTTCGGACGGCGCGGCCTGTGCCATCGTGACGACGCCCGAGATCGCGCGCGCCATGGGCAAGAAGGACATCATCACCGTCAAGGCGATGCAACTCTCGCTGTCGAACGGCCTCGAGAGCGCGCACAATTCGTGGGACGGCAGCTACTTTCATACGGCCCGCATCGCCGCGAAGAAGGCCTATGAGGAAGCCGGCATCCGCAAGCCGCGCGAGGAAGTGTCGATGATCGAGGTGCATGACTGCTTCTCGATCACCGAGCTTGTGACCATGGAGGACCTGTTCATCAGCGACGAGGGCAGGGCGGTCCATGATGTCATGGACGGGTTCTACGATGCGTCGGGCAAGGTTCCCTGCCAGATCGACGGCGGCCTGAAGTGCTTCGGCCATCCGATCGGCGCCAGCGGGCTGAGGATGCTCTATGAGATGTACCTGCAGCTTCAGGGGCGTGCGGGTGCACGCCAGCTGAAGAACCCCAAGATCGGCCTGACCCACAATCTCGGCGGCGCGCCGTCGATGAATGTGTGCTCCGTTGCCATCATTGGGGCGCAGTAGGCAGATCTTCCGCAGGAACGGGATCGCTTGTGTCCGGCAGCGGCAGGCCGTCGTCGCCCTGCGTCTCGGGTAGCGGCGGTTCTTCCGGCGCGGGCGCTTCTGCCGGTTCGCCGAGCGTGGCGCCGGCCGTGCGTTGGGCCCAGAAGGCCGTGACGCGCTGGTTCACGTTGTCCTGGATGTCGGCATAGAAGGGGTTCACGGTCGAGGGGAACAGGTCGCGGTAGCGCGGGCCTGACCAATAGAAGATGGGCTCGGGCTCGACGTCCGTGAACAGGAGACCGTTCCAGCAGTCGGCCGAGGTCAGGGCGCGCGTGATCTCGACTTCCTTTGGGCCGAAACCATCGAGGCGGGCTGCACCGAGGTTCATGTCCGTGCTGCCGGCGCGGCCCGAAATCGACCAGGTGAGCGGGTTCACGCAGGCCAGTTCGCGACCGCGCGTGGCCTCGAAGCCGCCCGTCGGGCGCCAGACGAGTGCATTTTCGCGCGCCATGTCACCGCGTGCGTTCTGCGTGGTCGAGTGCCAGATGACGGCGCAGCCGACCTGGTCGGGCGTGTCGCAGAGCGGGATGCCCTTGACCATCGCCATCATCACGTCGGTGGGGATCGCGACTTCCAGAAGGAAGGCCGCCACGAGCCGCGCCTTGATCGCGGGTTCCATGTCGGCCAGAAGCTTCATTCCATAGAGCGCACCCTGACCGTAGCCGGCGATCACGAAGGGCCGATCGGGGGCTGCCTGCGCGAGGTAGGCCTCGAAGGCGCGCTTGACGTCGCCATAGGCCACCAGCCTCGCCGAGCGGCCGCTTTCGCCGGAGCTCATGAAGGTGTAGGGCGCGGCCTGCCGATAGACCGGCATGAACAGGTTCGCGTTGCTGGCGAAGGGTTGCGCATAGAGGGGTCGCACGATGGTGCTAAGGCGCTCGCGCACGGCCTCGTTCGACACGGGTGCGTTCCAGTGCTCGCCTGAGTAATAGACGGTCGGATAGATGAAAAAGACGTCGGCCCGGCGCGAGGCGCTGGTGTCGCGGACGGACCAGGCATAGGCCGAGGCGTAATCGGGTGCGGCGGGCTGCGGGGTCTCGGCGAAGCTGCCGCTGGGGTTCAGCGTGTAGCGGATGAGGTTGTCGCGGGCCGCAAAGACGAACAGGGCGATCGTGGCCATGACGCCTGCGAGCGCGATCAACGCAACCACAACATTCCGGGCACCGGCCGACATGTCGACACCGAATCCTGCAAACGGCGTGTCCTAGCACGCGCCATGCAGGTTCCTGCGTGGACGAAACATTGAACTTCTGTAAGTGTCAAAAAAGCAACAAAATCAGCGGGTTCGATGGGGTGAATGTACGAAACCGGCATAGGTCGGCTGGTCGATCGCAACCTTGGCGAGCGTCGAGGCCACGAGATGGCGGGCAAGCGCGGGGTCCAAGGGGTCGATCCGGCCCTCGCGCAGGCGCCGGCAGAGTGCCCGGTTCAACGCCTCGGGCGTTCCGTCCTCGCCCAGCAGCGCCCTGAGGCTTTCGGTTTCGGCGGCGAGAGCGGCGGGACCCTGCTCGAGCTCGCGCGCCACGATGGCCAGCGCATTGGCGGCGACGCGCCCGTGGAACGCGGTGCGGCCCGAGAGCTGGGGGATCGCGTGTTTCTCGATGAATTCGCGCACGGCGGTCACGAGTTCCGCGGCGGAGGGCTGGTCCATCATGGCGGGCTTGGCCTGTCGTAGAGGATGTTGACGAGATCGATCTCGGTTTCAGACGAGCGCCGGCCGATCGCGGCGCGCTCGACGCTGCGATCCGTCCCTTGAGCGAAAGCCTGGTACATCGTCATGCACATGATGCCCCATTAGAGCGCGCCGACGATCTCCAAGTATCGGACCCGCTCTGCAGTCAAGACGGTGCCCCCGCCGGCGCGATAGCCCTCGAGAAGCTGTGCGACCGATCCGAAGCCACCTGCCACCTTTGTCGTTTCACCGAAGCGCCATGAGTTCACGCAAAGCCAGCCGAGGTCCTCGGCCGGGTCGCCTACATGGGGCAGCTCCCAATCCAGCACTGCGCGAATGCCCTCCGGGCCTACGATGAGGTTGCCGTTGCGGAAGTCACCGTGCACAAGCGTCAGTTCATCGGCCTCTGGCAGGCGCTGCTCGCGCCACTTGAACGCTGCCTCAAAAACGGGGTGCGGGTAGTCTTAGCTG
>DAISVV010000212.1:0-5581 GCA_036840015.1 Micropepsaceae bacterium | reverse complement strand
CAGTCTGGCTTCGACGGGGCGCTGGCCTCGCAGATCGACCTCCTGGGCGGCAAGCTCGTTCCCCGCTTCAGCTTCTCGTGGGCTGACGGCGAGTACAATGGTGGCTCGATCTACAGCAACGCCCAGTCCAACCCGGCAACGACGCTGGCTCTGGTCTCGATCGATGGCAAGCGCCTGCAGCGCCTGAGGACTTGGACGACGAATGCAAGCCTCACCTACAGGACGGACATTGGCGACGGGTTCAACCTGATGGCTGTTCTGAGCCGGCGCGGCGAGTATGGCGGGTTCGAGGATCCGAACAACATCAACGAGATGGACGATGCCACGCTCTATGATGGCTCGAGCGGCATCGAGAGCGAGACCTGGCGCCTCATCGCCAGCGGAAAGAACCTCCTCGACAGCAGCTACTACAACATCTCGCCCGGAAACCAGTCCTTTGCCACGCAGCAGAATGAACCCGCGACATGGACGGTGACCTTTGGCGTCAAGATGAACTAGCTGGATGAAGCGGCGGATGCGAATGGCGCCGCTTCCTCCTCCCCTCGCGTCGGCCTGGAAGGCTGTTCGACCAGCCCAAGGGCCGGCGCGCCCGTTTTGCGGTACCCTGTTTGGGGTACATGCGTGGCAATGTACGAGGTGTTTGGTCCCGGAAAACTGACGGGATCCATGCAAAAGGACAGGCATACTTGCGCAAGCTCATCCCCTCCCTTCTCCTTGCCGCCCTTGCATTCGTGCCGGCGGCGGCACAGCAGGACAGCCCGCCTGCCGGTGCCCGCGATCCGCAGGGGGCAGCGCGTGCCGCGGCCACCCGCATCCCCATCCCGGATGGCGCCGTGCTGCGCACCATCAGGGTGGGCAGCCTCGAGCGCAGCTTCTGGTTCGTGAGGCCTGCCAGCGCGAAGGCACCGGCGCCGGCCGTGTTCGTCCTGCATGGGGGCAATGTCTCTGACGGACGCGTCACGTTTCGCTATGGCTTCCACGAGCTCGGTGCACGTGATGGCGTCATCACGGTCCATCCCAGCGGCCATGGCGAGGGCTGGAACGACGGGCGCGAGACGCCCTTCCTGCTGGCCCGTGGTGGTGCCGACGATGTGGCCTTCTTCCGGGCCATGATCGACCAGCTGGTTGCAGAAGGTGCCGTCGATCCGAAGCGCATTTTCGTCACGGGTGGCTCGAACGGGGGCATGATGACCCACAGGCTCGCCTGCGATCTTTCAGACCGCATCGCGGGCGCTGCGCCGTTTGTTGCCTGGATGCCGGCGCCGCTTGCCGCCCGTTGCGAGCCGCGGCGGCCCCTTCCCATCCTGCTCATGGGCGGAACGGCGGATCGGCTGATGCCCATTGCTGGCGGGCAGGTCGCGCCGATGTCGCGGGACGATCGCGGCAAGGTCATGAGTGCCGAGGACAGTTTCAACTTCTGGCGTACCAGGAACCGCTGTGGCGACCAGGTCACGCGACAGGAATTGCCGGACACGGATCCCGCCGACGGAACACGCGTGTCCGTCACCCGCGCCCAGGGCTGTGCTGCACCGGTGGAGCTTTATGTCGTCGATGGTGGCGGCCACAGGCTGCCGGGCGAGGGGTCCCGCACCTATGGTGACCAGGGCATGGCGGCGCTGTCGGGTGTTTCAAGCCGCGATATCGACGGCAAGGCCGTCATCTGGGAGTTCCTGCAGCTGACTGGCCGGTAATCAGTGCTTGCCGGCATGCCGCCGGCAACCGGTCCAGGGCAGTGCGTTTGACAGAGTTTCTTGAAGAAAGGTGATCACATGCGTGTTTTCTTATCTGCGTTCCTGCTGTTTGTCGTGGCCTGCATGCCTGCACCGGCCCAGTCGGTGCCGGCCCAGGACTTGCGATTTGCTGTTGGATCCGTCGAGCGGCGTGCGGTGGTGGTGAACCAGGCGCCGGAGGGGCAGTTGCGGCCTGCGGTACTCGTTCTCCACGGCGGTCGCGGCAGTGCCGACCAGCAACGGGAGCGGACCGGGTTTGATGCTGTTGCGCAGCGAGAGGGGTTCACGGTCGTCTATCCCGAGGGCACGGCGCTGGGCATGGGGGGGCATGCCTGGAATACGGGTTACCTGCTGCGCAAGCAGGTGGGAGAGGTCGACGACGTCGCTTATCTCGATACGCTCATCGATCTCCTGGTCAGGCAGCACCGGGTCGATCCCAAGCGGGTCTACATGACGGGCGGGTCCAACGGGGCGATGATGACGTTTGTGTACGCCGTGAAGCGGACCGAGAAGCTTGCTGCCATCGTGCCGATCGTAGGTGCCATGTTCACCTTCGACGAGAAGCCAACGGCACCGCTTCCTGTCCTCATGATCAATGGTGCCAAGGACAATGAAGTGCCCCTCGAGGGCGGCATGAGCCGCAACCGGATGGTGAGTGGCGCGCAGGGCGCTCCCTTCAAGTCGCTGGCCGAGACCATCGACTTCTGGGTCAAGGCCAATCGCTCCGAGCCAAAAGCCAGTGTTGTCGTGACGGGCGGCTATTCGACGAGCACGCATGCGGCCACGCCGGGTGGCGCGCCGACGGTTTCGATCGTTGACAGCGCCGGCGGGCACGGCTGGCCCGGCGGGATATCGAGGCGCGCCGAGAACACGCCGATCCAGTCGTTCCAGGGTGCAGAGAAGGTCTGGGAGTTCGTCAAGGTGCACAGGCGCCCGTGAGGCTCCCACGGGGCGCGCGGCCAATTCGCCGGGTCGTTCGCCTGTCTTGGCTGCCGGGGTGAACGCCCCGGCTTGCCACTGATCGCGCGCATGCCGTGTTCGGGCGTCATGGTGCCCGCTGGCCATAGAGCGGGTTCGGTGAAGAGCTCTTCTGGTCAATCGCTCTCAGTGCGCCTGCCCTGTGCGTGCGGTTTCGAGGGCATCGCAGTAGGCTTGCGGGTCGCCGGTCCGGGCGAGGGCGGTGGCGGCGGCGTTGACTTCGGTGACGCGGCGGGCGAGGTCTTCGAGGGGCAGCGCACCGGTGGTTGCTTGCGCGTGAAGGTCCTGCATCACGTCGGCGAGCCTGTCTTCGGCGTCGCTGCGTGTCGCGCAGGCGTCGCTGTCTGTCAGGGTGAAGAAGAGCAGCCAGATAAGGGTGACGGCAATGGCTGTGATTGCGGCTCTCCGCAGCAGGGACAAACCGAGCCACGCCGCGTGCAGGCGCAGGGCCTGCAGCCTGAGGCGCGCGAGGTGCGGTTCGATGCGGCTTGCGAGCATCAATTGCTCATGTTCTCGCAGGTGATGACGGGTGTGATGGTGCCCGTTGCCGTGCCACCGAGACCGTCGGAGATCGTGTAGCTGACCGTGCCGACTGGCGTTGTCAGGGCGGGGCATGCCGCGGTGCGTGTGATGGTCACTGTCGTGCCCGCGGCGTTGATCGATGCCGTGCCATTCAGGGGCTGCGTCACGCCCGTAATGCGCAGCATGTTGCCGTCGGGATCGGTGTCGTTCCAGCGCGGGTCGATCGAGCCCGTGGGCTGTGTTGCGCTGCCGGCCGGGATGTATGTGCCAAAAAGTTCGACGCTGTCGGCGTTGGCCACGGGCGGACGGTTGGTGGCCTGGATCGTCATTGCGACGGTGGCGGTGGCTGTCTGGCCGTCGGCATCGGCGATCGTGTAGGTGAAGCTGTCAGGGCCTGACTGTCCCGCGTGGGGGGTGTAGGTCAGCGAGGTGCCGCCACTGATCGTGACAGCGCCCTTCGTCCCGTTGGTACGAGCTGTAATGGTCAGCGTGCTGCCATCAGGGTCGCTGTCGTTTTCGCGCGGATCGAAGGTGAGGGGTTGGTTGAGAGTGGTCACTTGCGTATCGGCATTGGCTACGGGTGCGGATTGCCCGTGGGTGACCTGCATGCTTACGGTTGCAACCGCGCTTGCACCGTCGCTGTCGGCGATCGTGTAGGTGAAGCTGTCGGCGCCGAACTGGTTTGCGGTCGGTGTATAAACAAGGCCCGTTCCGCCGCCGCTGATCGTCAACGTGCCGCGCATCGGTGTCGATGCGGCGATGATGGTGATCGCGTCATTGCCAGGGTCGCTGTCATTGATGCGCGGATCGAAGTATTTCGTCGTATTCCTGCTCGTCGTGACCGTGTCGTTGACGGCGACGGGTGCAAGGGTGGGGAAGGTGACGGTGACGTTGCCATAGGCTTCGGCCCCGGCTGTGTCGCGGATGACGTAGACGAAGCTATCGCCGTTGCCGCGCCTGTTTGTGCTTGTGTATGTGACTGTTGTTCCGGCGCCGGAGAGGACTGCGGTGCCCAGTGTCCCGCTGCCCGCGCTGAAGAGGCTGATGGCGTTGCCATCGGGATCGGTATCGTTCAGGCGCGGGTTGAAGGTAACCGAAGCCTGGTTCTCGAAGAGGCTGATGCTATCAGGGTTTGCGAGCGGCGGCCTGTTCGCGCCGGCCGTGCGTACCACGCGCTGCAGGCGATTTCCGGCAGCGTCATAGGTGTAGGCGATCTCCTTGCCATTGTCATAGCGCACGCGCACGAGGCGACCGAGGGCGTCGTATTCGTAGCGGGTTGCGGCCTGCGTGACGGCGCAGACGAGCATCACACAGACGAGTGCAAGCGCTGGGATCGCTGTCCGGCCTCGTTTCAGCGGCGTGCGCATCGGTGCTCCCCTTGCAGGATGCATTGGTCAGCGCAATCATAGGCTTCGATCAGGGCGTGACAAGTGCGCTCGCATTGCGGTTTGTCGCGCCCGAGGTTTTTGCAGTTGCGTAAGCAATTGTTCAAACGCGTGTTATGTCGACGGGGATTGACAGGCGCCAGCGTGCCGTTTCAACGTTCTCGTGTCGGATGCGTGGCACAACGGGGGACAGCGTGATTGGCTGTGGTCGAACGGGGCTGTGCGGAGCACGTTGCGGTTTCCTGAGCCCGCAACGATCCTTTTTGCTCGCTGGTGTGCTGGCGGTTGCGATTGCTATGCTGCCCATCCCGGTGATGGCACAGCCCTCATTTTCCTACTGGATTTCGATGCGCGGCGTGGCCGCGGAGGCGCAGCCGAGCTTCGTCGTGCTGAGTGCTGTTCCGACGGCCACGCAGACTGTTGCGTTTGCTGGCTGCCATGGGCGCACGTGGTATCTCGACGCTGCGGCGGCCGCCAGTGTGCAGGCGGCACGCGCGGCGGGAGAGACGGTGCAGGTTCATCGCGGGCCGTCGGGATCTTCACCTGCGGGGTCGACCGTGATCTGCCTCATCCAGGCGGATGGCTGAGATGAAGCGGGCGGGCCTCTCGGGATCTCGGACATTGTGGCCCCGGTTTCTGATGGTCGTTGGGCTTGTCCTGCAGGTGAGGCTTGCGCCGACTGCACTTGCGCTTCCTGAAATCAAGCTTGGCACAGGAGTTGCTGTTACCCCGGCGCAGGCCGATAGCTGGTATGCCGCGCAGGGGCTTTCGAGCCCCACATGGAGCGAGGATCCGGAGCTGAAGCGGCTGGCGGCGGCTCTCGGCAATGATCCGGACCGTATCTATGCCTATGTGCGCAACGAGATCGATGTCGTTCCATTGTTCGGCATCCATGCTGGTGCAAGGGGCTGCTACATCGACAAGGCGTGTACGCTGTTCGACCAGGCCGAGTTGGTGGTGGAGCTG
>DAISVV010000211.1:0-5582 GCA_036840015.1 Micropepsaceae bacterium | reverse complement strand
GGCAGCACCTGGGTCAGCAGGCATGTCTCTCGCAGTGGAATGACTTATCTTGGTGAGAAGGTCGCAGGGAATGATCTTGAGAATGATCATGTCCCAGAAAAATCCTGTCGTGACGCGAGGGACTATCCTCGATCCGCCCTGATGAAACGGTAAATGACGGCCGGGTAGAGCTTTGACAAATCGCGCCACGAGTTTGACAAAACCCGCCAGTAGGAAGTCTTGCCAGTCGCGGCAGTGGCGTATTTCAGCGAAAATGAAGGATGGGCCGCCCCGCCAACACCCTGTGGTCAATCGCCGGTTAACGTTTCAGCCATAGGATCATATTCCGCAGCCGCACGGTTATCGATGACATATCATACGCGCAAGCTCCTGCTCCAGAACGCCCTCGAACTGGCGGACGGATACAAGGTTCCCTCGTCGCTGATCCTTGCCTTCTGCGGCCTCAAGGAGCAGGCGGCATGGCATGAGACGGGCCTTGTGCCGACATTGCGCGTCGTCCAGATGCTCGAGCGCGCCGCAGCGCTCTCCCGGCGCAACGATTTCGGCCTGAAATGGGGCGAGCGTGCCGACTACCGCAGCTTCGGGGCCCTGGGTCTTGCCATCAAGCAGGAAAAGACCCTGGGGCGCGCCCTTGCAAAGACCGGCCACTACCTGCGCCAGCTCAACGTGGGTCACCATTTCACGGTCAGAAGGTCCGACGGCAGCGCCTCGCTGCTGATGCGCTTCCCGGTCGCTGAGGGAATTGCCTCCCGCCACTACCGGGAAGGATCTGCGCTGGTGCTGGTTCGCTTCGCCCGCTTCCTGTCTTCCTCGCAATGGAATCCCCGGCTTGTGCGTTTCTCGCATCCACGCCTTGCCGGACCCTATGCCTATGAAAAGGCCTTTGGCTGCCCGGTCCTGTTCGCCCAGGACGAGACGGCAGTTGAAACTGACGCAGCCACACTTGCCCGGCGCCTTGTGTTCGAGGAATGCCCCGTGCACATGATGACCCAGAAAGTCATCGAGGACATGCAGGGCGACCGCCACGTATCGCTGCCGGCGCGCATATCAGGGATGATCCCGCAGCTGTTGCCTGCCGGAAGGGCAACGACAGAACACGTCGCCGATCTGCTCAACATGTCCCCGCGCACACTTCAGCGCCGCCTCGCGGAGCACGACACCAGCCTGAAGCAGATCGTGAACAACCTGCGGCACACGATCGTGCACAGGCATGTCAGCATGGGCATCACGAGCGGTGACACCCTGGCCTCGGCACTCGGCTTCTCCGAACCCAGCGCCGCCAGCCGCTTCATCCGCAAGCGCCTTGGCTGCACGAAGACCGACCTCGTCGAAAGCGCACGCAGTGCAGCCTTCATTTCAAAAACGGGAGGCACAACTTCCCCCTCGTCAGCCGCTCCGGCCGGTCGACCGGCATGAAGCGACGGGACCCATCGCCCCGGACGACCGCCTCGTCCGTGAGCAGCCTCCACCCCCTTAAACCCGGCTCTTTCGCCCCTCCCAGAAGGGCTTGCGCAGGTCGCGCTTGAGGATCTTGCCCGAGCCGTTGCGCGGGATCTCGTCCATGAACGACAGCGAGCGCGGGACCTTGTAGCCCGCAAGCCTGCCGCGCGCATGCGCGATGATCTCGTCCTTCGACAGGTTGGCACCCTTGCGCAGCACCAGGATCGCGTGCACGGCCTCGCCCCACTCGTCGTCGGGAATGCCGAACACGGCGACGTCGTTGATGTCCGGGTGCGCCTCGAGCGCGGCCTCGATCTCGGCCGGATAGATGTTCACCCCGCCCGAGATGATCATGTCCTTCTTGCGGTCGCAGATGTAATAGAAGCCTTCCTCGTCCCGATAGGCGATGTCGCCCACGGTCTGCCAGCCATCGCGCCGGTCCGACATGAACTTGTCGTGGGCCTTATGGTAGGTCGAGAACATGTTGCCGCTCTTCACATAGAGTTCGCCCTCGGTGTTCGCAGCCGTCACCGGCTTGCCTTCCTCGTCGAACAGCATGATCTCGACGCCCGGCGCAGGCCGTCCGCACGAGCCCGGCTTCGACAGCTGGAACTCGGGCCGCAGCACCGTGTTCACGCCCATCTCGGTCGAGCCATAGATTTCAAACAGGGACAGCTTGGGGAAGCGTGACAGATAAAGTTGCTTCAGCGCATAGGACCACGGCGCGGCATTGCCGATCATGCGCGCCATCGAGCTGACATCGTATTTCCGGAAAATCTCGTCCGGCAGCTGGCACACGCGCCGGATCGGTGTCGGCGCCGCGAATGTCGTCGTCACGCGGTACTTGTCGACAAGGCGCAGCCAGTCCTCCTCGTCGAACTTGTGCTGCAGCACGCAGGTGTGTCCCTGGCGGAGCGATGTCGCGAGGAAGCCACCAGGTCCCGAATGATAGAGTGGGCCGGTGGTGAGGTAGACGTCACCCGGCTGGTAGCCGATCTCGGCCCAGAGCGCCGCCGACTGCTGCGGGTTGCCAAGCGACGAACGCACGGCACCCTTCGGCTTGCCCGTGGTGCCCGAGGTGTAGATCATCGTCATCGGCTCACCCGCCGGTTCCTTGAGCACCGGCGGCGTACCGGGTTGCGCCTCCAGCAGCGGCTCGACGCGGCGCTGCCCCTCGAGAGGCGCACCATCAAACACGAGCACGTCGCGCACCTTCGGCGTCTCCGGACGGATCTTCAGGAAGAGGTCGGCGAACTCTGCATCGGTGAACACGACGACGGAGTCCGAGTTGTCGGTGACATAGGCCGCTTCTTCATGCGTGAGGCGATAGTTGAGCGGAACGCCAACGGCACCGATCTTGCGCACCGCATTTGTCATCGCCACGAGCCAGCACGAGTTCTGGCCGCAGGACAGCACGCGATCATTCGGACGCACGCCCAGCTCGACCAGCAGGCGGGCCAGCTGGTTCGCTTTCTCCTCGAGCTGCGCAAAGGTCCACGTGACGAGGTGCCCGTCGGACCGGTCGTCGACCAGGGCCGTGCGCGAGCCGATGCGTGCAGCGAGATCAGTGAGGATGTCGGTCATGAAGCAACCCGGTTTTCGTGGCGATGAAGGCACCACTGTCGCCGGATGTGAGGGGCAGACGCAACAGGGAACTGCCGCCAGGCGGCGGCAGTCGTCCATCAGCGATGAGACAGTCGGGGGTTAGTTGTCGCCGTCACGACCGCCGGTCGCGAGCATGGCGGCGCAGGCCGCTGCCGACGAGCAGGCCGTGACAAAGGTGCCCCACGCCATGTCGATCACGGTGACCTTGAGCGACCACATTTTCAGGGTCGCAAGATTGGTGAGGTCATAGGTGCCATAGGCGACGAGGCCAAGCACCGCGCCCGTCACGGCCGCCGTGACGATCGAGCCGTCGCGATATCCCGGATAGGCGGCCAGGACCACCATGCCGGCGACATAGATGAGGTAGAAGGCGACGGCGGCGGGCAGGAAGAAATTGTCGGCCAGCATCGCGCCGACTTCTGGCCGGTAGATGGCCTCCGAGACCATGCTCAGCCAGACAATATCCATAACCAGGAACACCACCGCGGCGGCAGCATAGGCGGCAAGGAATTTGAGCATGAGCGTCGTCCTGATTTGGGTACAGTTTGTACGCAGTAAAGGCCCTTACGGATCACTTCTCGTGACCTGGCATGCACCCGCAAACACAACGGCCTGCCGTCCGGTGAGGAGGGCAGGCCGGAATATGAGGTTCCTGCAGGATCAGAACGTGATCTGCACGCGCCGGTTCTGCGGTTCGCGCACGCCGTCCGCGGTAGGCACCAGCGGGTCGCTCTCGCCCGCGCCGCGCAGCGTGATTGCCGATCCCGACACGCCCTCCTGCACCATCACCGTCCGGACAGCCTGCGCCCGGCGCATCGACAGCGCCTTGTTGTAGGCAGGCGAGCCGGCTCGGTCAGCGTGGCCCACTATGCGGATATTGGCGGTGCCAAGCTGCGTGGCGGCTGTTGCAGCCTGTTGCACGGTGGCCAGGGCCGCCGGTGTCAGGGTCGCGCTGTTGAAGCTGAAGAAGACGAGGAACTCGCGCGGCTCGGGCGCGGGCGGCAGCGACGGGCCTTGCGGCTCCACCTGTGGCGGCGGCGCAGGCTGGTCCAGGAAGAAGCGCACGCCAAGGCTGGCCGTGTGCTTCTGCAGTTCCTCGCCCTCCACGCCAAGCCCGCCGCCGGCTTCGAACCCGCCGTCGGAGACATTCAGGTAGCGATAGGTTGCAAAGAGCGACAGCCGGTCCGTCACGTCGACATTCAGCCCCAGCACACCCTGGTAGGCAAAGCGCCACGCGTCGGCGTCAATCGGTCCGTCCGCCACCGCGGTCTCGAGATTGGCATGGTCGCCACCGGCGCCAAGCCCGACCGCCAGCGAAAGGCCCTGCGCCAGCGTCACGTCGTGGATCACGTTGAACATCGCTGCATACTCGGTCAGGTGGCCATCCGCGTCGACGACAAGGCCGCCGTTCTCGTGGCGTGCAAGCCCGTTGCGCCGGAACGAGCCCTCAAGCTCGAGCCGCCAGTTCTGCCGCGCAAACCCCACGCTGCCCAGCGCCGCCCAGCCCCCATCGAAGGGCGACCGGTTCGCGACCGAGGGCGTGCCCGGTGCTGCCGCGGAGCCGTGCACATAGTCCCAGGAATCGACCTTCGACCCGCCACCCTCGAGGCTCACATACCAGCCCTCGCCGGCAAGCGCCGCGGGGGTCATCGCAAGAAAAAGGGACAGTATGGATCCGTTCCGGATCAAGGTTCTCGACAACATGCAGGACACCCCGGCCTCAAGTTCTGTTTTTATTGCGTCCCGTCCGCCGGTCCCGATGGGGCAGGGCGAATCAGGTCATGGGGTGATGGTAGGGGTGAGGAATCTGTTCCTGTTACGCGCGGCGCGCGCAGGCCCGCCCGCCATGCCGCCGCGCAGGTGTGCGCCGGCGCTGCGCCCATGAAAAAAGGCGGGAGTTGCGCGCCCCCGCCTTCGACTGTCAGGTCCTGAAGATCCTGTGGATTACGGCAGCGCGATGTCCACGCGGCGGTTCTGCGGTTCGCGCACGCCGTCATCGGTCGGCACCAGCGGGCTTGTTTCGCCCTTCGCCGTCACGCCGATTGCAGCCTCGGCGATACCCTCGGCCACCAGCGCACCCTTCACGTTGCTCGCACGGCGCAGCGAGAGCGCGTCGTTGTAGCTGTCCGAGCCCGAGCGGTCGGCATGGCCCACAACCGAGATCCGCGCGCTGCCCTGTTCCTTGGCAACGCCCGCAGCCTGGCGAATGACCTGAAGCGCCTCCGGCAACAGTTCGGCGCTGTCATGGCCGAAGAAGATGATGAAGTCCGTCGGTGCCTTGGGCGGCGGCGGCGGGGGAGGGGGCGGCGGTGGCGGCGGGGGAGCAGCCTCGCCACCCAGCGCAAAGCGCAGGCCAACACTCACCGTGTGCTTGCCCAGGTCGTCGAGCTGGTAGGTGTCCAGCCCCGCCGGGGTCGTGATCCGCGACGACAGGTCAGGGCCACTGACCCGCAGGTAGCGATAGTCCAGCGTCAGGTCGAGATCCTTCGAAAGGGCAAAGGAAAGACCCGCAATGCCCTGCCAGGCGAAGTTCCACT
>DAISVV010000210.1:0-5634 GCA_036840015.1 Micropepsaceae bacterium | reverse complement strand
GAGGTCTTCCGGCACAGCCGGCATCCCGCGGCGCTTCACATAGGATCGATGCGCAAACAGGCGGACCGGAACATCCCCGATCTTGCGCGCGACCAGTTGCTGCTGCGTGGGCCGCACCATGCGCACCGCGATGTCGGCCTCGCGCTGCAGCAGGTTTTCATTGCGGTTTGAAAGCACGAGCTCCACCTCGACCAGCGGATGGGTTCGCCGGAAGGCAGCCACGAGCGGCGGCAGGATCTCGGCACCGACGATCTCGCTCGCCGAGATGCGCACCGTCCCGCGATCGACCTCGGCCCCGGCCGAGGCCGCGCGCTCGAGCGCGGCCACCGTCGAGGCCATCAGCCTTGCATGCGGCAGCAGCTCGCCCGCGGCCTCCGTCGGCAGCAGGCCGCGCGCCGAGCGGGTGAACAGCTTTGCGCGCAGCTGGGCCTCGAGCTGCCGCACATGCCGCCCCAGCGTGGGCTGCGTCAGTCGCAGCGCGCGCGCCGCGCCCGACAGGCTGCCATGGTCGGCCACGGCCAGGAACGAGCGCAACAATGTCCAGTCGATCGGATCCAGAGCCATGCAAAAATGTATATCTGAAAGTCCATTATCGGCAATTTAATAATACATGCCGCAATGGCATGATCCCCCCGTCACTGGAGGAAACAGCGAATGTTCATCGGTCACTACGCCCCAGCCCTCGCCGCCCGGGCCCTGCCCAACGCGCCCGGCCTCGCCGCCGGCTTCATCGCCGTTCAGCTCATCGATGTCGGCTTCATGACGCTGACGCTTCTCGGCATCGAGAAGTGGGCGGTCAACCTGACCCTGCCGGGACTGAACCCGCTCGACTTCTACTACATGCCCTATACGCACAGCCTCCTGGCAACAGCCCTGTGGGGACTGGCGTTCGGCCTCGCCTACGCGCTGTTCGTGCCCGCAGGCAAGCGCCTTGCCGGGGGCATCATCATCTTTGCCCTGGTCGTTTCGCACTGGCTTCTGGACCTGCCGGTCCACCGGCCCGACCTGGGCCTTATCGGCGATGACGCGCACAAGTACGGCTTCAGCCTCTGGAACTGGCCACTCATTGCCGCACCGCTCGAGCTCGCGGTGTTCGGCGGCGCCATGGCGATCTATATCGGCGCAACAAGGCCCCGGAACTGGCTCGGCAACATCACGCCGTGGATCTTCGTTGTCGTGCTTGTCGGCGCGCAGGTCTTCAACTGGCTTGGCGCACCACCGGCCTCGACCGTCGAGTTCGCCTCACTCGGCCTCCTCGCCTACGCGGTGGTCGCCGTGCTCGGACTTGCGATGGACGCCACGCGCGAGGTGATCCCGAAGGAAGCCTGAAGCAGCACCTCAGGGCATGAGTGCGCCAAGCGCCTGCCGCACCGCATCCGCCGAAGAGCCTCTCACGTCGAGCCGGCGCCAGCTGATGGCGCCGGGCTCATAGCCAAGCTGGCGCTCGAGCACGCCCACATCCGCGTCCGACACATCCCCCCTGCGCCCTGCAACGCGGGCCCGCAGGACATCAGGCGGGGCCTCGAGCCACAGCCCGTCGCAGCGCACGCCTGCCGACTGCGCAATGGCTGAGACCTCGTCACGCTCGCTCTCCCGCGCAAGCACGGCATCGACGACCACGCTCATGCCGGCCCGTGCCGCCCGGCGCGCCAGATCCATCAGCATCGCATAGACCCGCGCCGTCATCCCCGGTGCATAGGCTTCGGCCGGCAGCCGCTGGTCGAGCGGGACGCCTGCAAGCCGCTTGCGGACCTCGTCGCTTCTCAGGTGCAGCGCGCCGCATGGCCCACCCAGAAGAGGCGCAAGCGCCCGTGCCAGGGTCGACTTGCCCGTACCCGAATACCCGCCAATCGCCACGATGCGCGGAGACGAAGCACGTGCAAACCCCGCAGCCAGCACAAGGTAGTGGCGCGCCGACACCGCCCCACCCGGACGCCGCGCCTCGACCTTGGCGCGGATCTCGGCACGCAGCGCCAGGTAGAGCCCCAGCGCCGGCAGGCTCGCAATCACGTCCGGCCACTGCGCCACGGCCCGCTCCAGCACCCACGCATTCAGAGCCCGGTTCGCAAGCTGCGGCTGCTGCTTGTCGAGCAGGTCCATCAGCAGGAAAGAGAAATCATAGAGTGGCGGGATGCAGGCGTAGAAGTCATTGAACTCGATGCAGTCGAAGAGCGTGGGCTCCTCCCCGTCCAGGAACACATTGGCCAGATGCAGGTCGCCGTGGCAGCGCCGGACATCCGCAGACTGTGCCGAAAGGACACCAGCCAGTCCCGCAAGCAGCGCGCGACATCCCACGCCCTCAGCTTCGACATCCTCCACCGCGAAGACGTGGCCGAGCGAGGCAAGGTCAGCCGCGTTTTCGCGCGCAATGCGCTGAACCGCGGCAGGCCAGTCCACCCCGCCAAGCACCGGCTCACGCTCGTGGAACAAGGCGACCGCACGCGCCAGCCGCTCGATCTCCGCCTCGCCACACAAGCCCCGCGCAAGCCGCTCGCTGAGCAGGCTGCCATCCGCAAAGCGTCGCATCTCGAGAAGCCACTCGACGACAGGACCGCGCCCCGCAAGGGCAAGGCCCTGCGCCTCTCGCGTCACCGGAACAAGCCGCAGGTAGTACCCCGGTGCCGTGCGCTGGTTGAGCGCGAGCTCCCGCGAGAGCGCCTCATGGCGCGCCTCGAGCGTGCTGAAGTCCAGATAGCCAAGCGCTACCGCCCGCTTCATCTTGAACGCCCGCTCGCCCACAAGGAACACGACCGCCGCATGGGTGTGGATCACGCGCACGGGAGCGGCCCAGGCTCCCCCGCCCGTCAGCCATTGCTCGACCTCGCCTGCAACTGCGCCTGAACTCATCCTGTCGGACCCGCACGGTGTCTCGAAACATTACACCGGTCGGTTGCGCCATTCACCGGACCTTGTCAACAACCGCACAATCACCTTTGGGGGACTTGATTGCCATGTGCCTGCTACAGCATGGTCCCCCTACGCAAACCAGCACCCAGCAAAGGCAGGCAGCAGATGTCAGACAAGAAGCAGAAGGCGCCCAAGGCAAGTCCCGGCCAGGCGGCAAACGCCCGCCAGCGCCGCATGACCGATGGGCTCGCCCAGATCGTGGCCCTGATGATGCGTGACCGGCGCTTCCGCGAGGTCAGGATCGCCGATCTCGAATGGCTGGTCATGCCGCCCATCCTAGCCGGACAGTGGAAGGTCGCGCAGGGCGCCATGCCGGCCAAGAAGGGGGGCAACATGAATGAGGGCGGCCGCTTGTTCCCCGTGGCCGCCGCTCTCTGGGCCAGCGTCTCGGCCGAAGTCGACGCCCGCCTGTCTGCAAACATCGACAAGCCCCTGGTGCTCAAGCCTGCCGAATGGAAGAGCGGCGACATCATCTGGCTGATTGTCGTGCCCGGCCAGCCCGCCTATGTGAAGGAACTCCTGCAGCACCTGCAGGCAAACACGTTCAAGGGCAAGACCGTGAAGATCCGCACCGTGGACCGCAACGGCAAGCCCTCGGTCCGAACCCTCGATACGGTGATGGGCAAGCCTGAACGCAAGGAATGAAGGGCCCCGCAGGGCACAGATCACCCCAGCGACACGCCGTGCGCCCGGGCTGCCTTGGTGATGAACTTCATCACCTGCCCGCCGCCATCGCGATAGAGATGCTGACCCGCCTCGTCGGAGATCTGCCCGAAAAGCGCGGCGATGCGCTCGGGCGTGCGCTCGTTCTCGTTGAGATAGACGCCTTCGGTCTCGTGCACCAGCGTGCGCGAGAACCCGCCGGCGGTCGCATTCAGGATCGTCCGGCGCGGCGCATCCTCGCTCACCAGGAACAGCGCGGCCGGCGTCACCGCTTCCGGCGTCATGAGCCCGAGCACAGGCTTGGGCAGCAGCGCCTCGGTCATGCGCGTCGCCGCACCAGGGCCCAGCGCATTGACGCGGATGTCATTCTTCTCGCCTTCGATCTGCAGCACATTCATGAGCCCGATCACGCCCATCTTCGCCGCGCCATAGTTCGACTGCCCGAAATTCCCGTAGAGCCCTGATGACGACGTCGTCATCAGGATGCGGCCATAACCCTGATCCTTCATGATCTGCCAGACGGCCTTCGAACAGACGACCGAACCCGTCAGGTGGACAGCGACCACCTTCTCGAAATCGGCCAGCGTCATCTTCGCGAAGCTGGCGTCGCGCAGGATGCCAGCATTGTTGATGAGGATGTCGACCCGGCCCCAGCGGGTGCGCGCCGCGTTGACCATGTCCTCGACCTGCGCGGTGTTGGTCACGTCGGCGCCATGTGCGATCGCCTCGCCGCCAAGCGCATTGATCTCGGCCGCGACCCGCTCGGCAGGCGCCGAAGAGCCACCCGTGCCATCAACCCCGCCGCCAAAGTCGTTGACCACGACACGCGCGCCGCGCCGCGCCAGTTCGATCGCATGCGATCGCCCAAGCCCCGCCCCCGCACCCGTCACGATGGCAACCCGCTGGTCAAACCGGATGGACATGAAGATTAACCCTGTTTCAAGAGATTGGCCCCGCTGCCCTTATGCACTGCACGTACGTTCAGTACAACATGGCACGATTGCACCGACCGCAGCCTTCGGGCATTTCAGGGACAGCGGCGCGGCCATGGCGCCAGGTGGGAACGGGAATGGTTGAACCCGTCAAGGCAGGAAAGACAAAGCCCGACGCCCGCTCTGCGGCCGGCCGGGACCGGTTGCTGCTGGTCGCGATGAAGCTCTTCGCCGAGCAGGGCTTCGACAGTGTCACCGTGCGCGACATCTCGTCGGCCGCCAACGTGTCGGTCGGCCTGATCAATCACCATTTCCGCTCGAAGGACGGCCTGCGAAAGGCCGTCGACGACTATTTCATCAACCGGACAGGCGCCGCCATCGAGCGCGCCCTTGAAGCATCCGACAGCCTGGATCCGGAGCTCCTGGGCGAGTTCCAGCGCAAGTGGATCATCCGCTACCAGGACGAATGGCCGGAATTCGTCTCCTATTTCCGACGCGCCATCGTTGAGGCAAGTCCGTGGGGCCAGTCACTGCTGAAGCGCTACCACGACTCCATCCGGCGCATGATCGATCGTCTTGATGCCGACGGCCGGCTGAAGCCCGACGTCGATCGCGTCTGGCTGCCAGTGATCTACATGTTCGTTCTCATGGGTCCGATTGTCATGGACCCCTTCATCAAGTCAATCTACGGCCACTCAACCTATGAACCGCACATGTGGAGCCGTTTCCAGAAAGCCTTCACATCCGTGATCTGGGAAGGCATCGGAAAGCCTGCCAGAAAAAAATAGGCCGCTGTTTCCAGCGGCCCAGTTTCAGGTGGGGAGGCTGCCCGGTTTCCGGATCAGAAATTGACCGTCGCCATGATGCCGATCCGGCGCGGATACATGATCTGCACCGACGTCGAGCTCACGACCGCCGGATCAGTGTCGTCAAGCGCGTTCAGCACGAAGCCTTCGATCTTCCAGAAGTCACCGGCAACACCGGCGCGCAGCGTGAGATCGTCGAGCTTGCCCGAGACGAGGCCCGTCGTGGCGTCGATCTGGTCATCGCGGAACGAGTAACCGACATAGCCGGTGCCGGTGAGGCCGCCCAGCCACGCCTGCGGCGAGGCATAGTTGGCCGACAGCGTGTA
>DAISVV010000209.1:0-5654 GCA_036840015.1 Micropepsaceae bacterium | reverse complement strand
CGGTGGTGGCGGCGGTTGATACGGCCCGCAAGGTGGCAGGTCTGGTCCGCCGCAGGGCGGGGGATTTGGTCCTGGCCGTGGGTGCGCCTGTGCGCAGGCCGAGGCCACGACAAAGGCCACGAGGATCAGGGCTAGTCGTGTCATGTGAACTCCCGTTACGTGTTGATCATGGTCGCCGGAGAGTTTGACCCGGGCACGGGCCATGACCATGACCCACGTCAACGACCGTCAAACCCATGTGCGGCACATGGATCGAGCCCAATCCAGGGCGCCGCCGGGAGCGTGCCCTCGATGCCCGTAACGAAGCCGGACCGCGGACGCGGCAGACGCAAGACAAGCCTCAACATGCTCGCGGCCCAGCGCCTGCGCGAAGCGGCCGTGTTGATCGAGGAACAGGGAGACACTCCGTTTCGCGTGAGGGCGTATCGGCGCGCAGCCGAGGCGGTCGAGGCTCTTGATACCGATCTTCGCGCACTTCTCGACAGCGGCGGCATCGGGGCGCTGCAGGACATACCGGGCGTTGGCGAGAGCATTGCCACTTCGCTCGCCGAGATGGCTGCCACCGGACAATGGTCCTACCTTGAACGCCTGCGCGGCGAGACAAGCCCTGCCGCGCTCTTCAACGCCGTGCCAGGGGTGGGTTCCGCCCTCGCCCAACGACTGCATGATGTTCTTCATGTCGACAGTCTCGAGCAGCTCGAGGCTGCGCTCAGCAATCCTGACTGTGCGCGCGTACCGGGGCTTGGAGAGCGGCGCCGGGCCGCGCTGCTCGGCCACGTGGCGCAGATGCTGGCGCGAATCCGCGTGCCGCGGATGCCGGGCCCGCAGGAGCCCAGCGTGGACATGCTCCTCTCCGTGGATGAAGAGTACCGGCAGAAGGCCCGTGCGGGATCGCTGCGCCGCATCGCGCCCCATCGCTTCAACCCGTCGGGCGAGGCGTGGCTTCCGGTTCTGCATGCAACGCGCAACGGCTGGCACTTCACGGCGCTGTACTCGAACACCGCCCGGGCCCACGAACTGGGCCGGACGCATGACTGGGTCGTGATCTATTTCCACGCAGCCAAGGGTGCGCAAGCGCAGCGAACCGTAGTCACCCAGACGCAGGGCGCGCTAGCGGGCAAGCGCGTCGTGCGGGGACGGGAGGCCGATTGCAGGCTGTACCATTCAAGAGGGTCTCCGCCAGACCGTCGACGCAACGGCACGGATCACTGAGCGCGCCTGCGTCAGATGCGTCGGAGTTCGACCTTCTCGAGGTGGTCGGGGACCTGGACCTGCCAGCCGAGTTCGTCCTTGATGCGCATGCGCAGGGCATCGGATGCAGCGGGTTCGCCGTGGGTTATGAAGGTGCAGCGTGGCGGCTTCTCGAAGGCGCGCAGCCACGCCATAAGCTCATTTGCGTCTGCATGCGCCGAGAGGTTTCCAAGTGCCACGACCTCGGCGCGGATCGGCACATAGCTGCCGTGGATCTTCACTTCCTTCGCGCCGGCCAGCATGGCGGCGCCGCGCGTGCCGCCGGCCTGGAAGCCCGCGAAGACAATGGTGTTTTCCGGATGCGGCCCGAAGGCGGCAATGTGGTGGATCACGCGTCCGCCCGTTGCCATGCCGCTGCCTGCGATGATGATCTTGGGCTCGCGCGAGAGATTGAGCTTGCGGGACTCTTCGACCGAGTTGACGATGCTGGCGGCCCGGCACATCGCCTCGCACTCCTTCTCGTTGAGGCGGTGCTCGCTGTGGTGCCTGCGATAGATTCCCGTTGCATCCTGCGCCATGGGGCTGTTGAGGTAGACGGGCGTGTCGGCGGCGATGCGCCCGCGACGCTTCATGGTGGCAATGGCCAGCAGAAGGGTCTGCGTCCGGCCCACCGCGAAGGCCGGGATCACGACGGTGCCGCCGCGCTTGAGCGTACGGTCGATGATGTCGGCGAGATGCGCGTCGGGATCATGATTCTCGTGGATGCGGTTTCCATAGGTGGACTCGACGACGAGGAAATCGGCGCGCCGGATGGGCTCGGGCGGGCGCATGATCGTGTCGCGCTCGCGGCCGAGGTCACCGCTGAAGGCAAGTGTCATCCTGCCATCGGAGACACTGACTGTTGATGCGCCAAGGATGTGACCCGCACGCGCAAGGGTAATGCGCAGGCCCTCAACGGGCTCGAAGGCATGGCCGAAGGGAACCGTGACGAGGTGGCGCAAGGCAGCTTCGGCGTCCAGTTCCGTGTAAAGCGGAAGCGCGGGACGGTGCTTCGAGTATCCTACGCGGTTTGCCCGCTCGGCGTCTTCCTCGGCAAGCCTGGCGCTGTCCGGCAGAAGGATGTGGCAGAGATCGGCCGTTGCCTCGCTGCAATAGACCCTGCCCCGGAACCCCTTCTTCACCAGAAGCGGGAGATAGCCAGAATGGTCGATGTGCGCGTGGGTCAGGACGACCGCCGATATCCCCGCAGGGTCGAAGGGCGGGTCGGCCCAGTTGCGAAGCCTCAGTGGCTTGAAGCCCTGGAAGAGACCGCAATCCACCAGCAGGCGGTGGTTGCCGGCACGCACAAGGTACTTCGACCCCGTCACGGTCCCGGCTGCGCCCAGAAACTGGATGTCCATCGTCATTGCGTTCCCATGCTCCCCGCCCGCGCGACTCGGCCGACGGTATCAGGAACGACGCGGCAATTCAGCTGGGCATAAGGCGGCCGACTGCCGTCGCGAGACGTCCGGCGGGCGCATCGCAAGACGCGGATCCGCTTGCGGCAACGGCTGCAATACTCGCCTGGTTCAGCGGCGCCGGCTTTGGTGTCATGTAGTCCCGCGCGAAGGGCAGCGCATCAAGGCGCTTTGCCACCTGGAGCTGAAAGACAACATGCCCCTGCCAGCGGAATGCCATTTCCGCACCTGCAAGATAGAATTCCCACATCCGGCAAAAGCGTTCGTCATAGAGTGCACGGGCGGCATCACGGTTCGCAACGAAGCGCCGCCGCCACTCCTTGAGCGTTTGCGCATAGTGCAGTCGCAGGATCTCGATGTCGGTCACGATCAGACCTGCCCTCTCTACAGCAGGCAGTACCTCACTCAGCGCGGGCGAATACCCCCCGGGGAAAATGTACTTTTCGATCCACGGATTGGTGACGCCGGGCCCATCGCTGCGCCCGATGGAATGGACCAGTGCCACGCCGTCATCGGCAAGGAGGGCTGCGATCTTGCTGAAATAGGTGTCATAGTTTCCGACACCGACATGTTCGAGCATGCCTACGGAGACGATGCGATCGAAGCGTCCTGTGGTCTCACGATAGTCCTCGAGACTGAAGTGCACCCGCGACGCGAGGCCTGCGCCCGCCGCCCGCGCCCGCGCCAGGTCGAGCTGCTCGCCTGAAAGCGTGATGCCACGGACCTCGGCGCCGTGGGTCTCGGCGAGGTACAATCCGAGGCCTCCCCAGCCCGATCCGATGTCCAGGACGCGCATGCCGCGCCTGAGAGAGAGCTTTGCGGCAATCCGCTTCTTCTTGTTGGATTGCGCGACCTCAAGCGTATCGTCAGAACGCTCAAAGAAGGCACATGAGTATTGCCTGTCAGCATCTAGGAACAGTCGATAGAGGTCGCCGGACAAGTCATAATGGTGGGCAACATTGCGACGCGAGCGACCGCGCCGATTGGATGGCGCAAGGTGCCCAAGGACGAAGCGGGCGCGCGCCAGCCAATCGAGATATCCTCCGCCAAAACCTGTGCCGAGATTGCGCGTCAGCAGGTCGAGAAGGTCTGCTATGTCGCCCTGCTCCACCGTCAGGCGACCGTCCATGTATGCCTCGCCGAGCTTCAGCTGCGGATTTCGCAGGAGGTCCCATGAGACACGCCAGTCGTGGAGCCTTATGGTGACCGGCGGCGATCCCGGGTCACCGATGCTGAAGGTTCTCCCGCCTGCGGTGATCAGCTTCAGACGACCCCGGCGGATCAGCCGTCGCATGAGACCTGTCAGAAGAGGTGTCATTCGCCGCTCCAACCCGGCGTGGCTACCGGCAACGCATCGCGCTGCCAGTCGAAGGCCGGTTCAAGTTGACTTGATTGCGATCTTGCGCGCTTCCTTGCGGGCGCCCATGGGCCTTGTGACATGCAGCTTCAGGACACCCTTCTCGAAGCCGGCCTCGACCTTTGACGTATCGATCTCGAAGGGAAGCTGCAGCGTACGGGAGAAGGCGCCGTAGGATCGCTCGGCACAGAAATAGTCCTTCTCCTTTACCTGCTTCTCGGACTTCTTCTCGCCGCGAATGGTCAGGATGTCACCCACCGCGGAGACGTCGATGTCCTTGGGGTCGACGCCGGGAAGTTCGGCCGTGATGTCGATGCCATCGCCGGGCTCGACCATTTCAAGCGCCGGCCAGTAGCCACCAGTGGGGAGGTGTGTCGTGGCCCAGCGTCCGGCAAAGTCTTCGAACAGGCGATCGATCTGGCGCTGGAGATCGGTCATGTGGTCGCCGAGCGACGCACCCGTGCGGCGGAACAGGCTTGGGAGTGAGGTTCGGTTCTCCATGTCATCCTCCTTTGGGTTGAACATGATCAGCACGTGATCCGTAGCGCGGGGCGGCATTGTGCACCTTGATCCGGCGCAAGGGCCGGCAGCCTCCTCAATGCGTCAGGAAAAGAGCGAATGGCATGGGGCTGCGCAGCAGGTGGCGCGTGACGCCGCCGAGGAGAAACTCTTCGAAGCGGCCGTGACCATAGCCGCCGAGCACGAGCGTATCACAATGGCTTGCCTTCACGGCTTCTGCGATGGCTGCCCCGACCGAGCGGTTACCCGGATCGACAACGTGCTCGACGGGGATCAGGCCATGCAGCGCCAGATAGCCCCGCAGGTCTACGAGGTTTGTTGCTGCGCCCGTGGCTTCGGTAACCTCGATTGTGTGCACCGACTTGGCGGCACGCAGCAGCGGGATCGCCGCCGTTGCGGCATGGGACGCCGTCGCGCTGCCGTCGAAAGCGACGGCCACATCCGCACCGAAACCGGACGCAAGCTCGCGCGGCACCAGCAGGACTGGCCGCGCGCCGCCGAGCAGCGCCGCCTCGACCCCTTCGCGCGCGCCTTCCCGGGATTCATCGCCGGGCACGACCCCAAAGACAACGATATCTGCCAGTCGACTGGCCTGCTCGACTTCCCGGGCGAACAGGCCCTGCACGATGCGCAGGTGCGCCGTCGGCTTCGACCGCAAGCCCGGCCTGGCGACGATCTCGATGGCTTCGCGCGCGGCGCATTCGTCGAATGCCCTGGTCGCGATTTTTTGTGCCTCGTCGGCGGCGCGGATCGCCGCGGCGATGGCATACTCGGCCGCGTAGCCGCTGACATCCCCCGTAGCGTAGCCATAGGGGATGGAACGGACCGGGTCTGAACGGATGAACAGCGCCTCGACGTGAGAACCGTGCCGATGCGCCAGGCCGAAGCCTGCTGCGAGGGAAACCCGGTCGTTTTCTGCGCCGACAAGGGGTACGAGGATCTTCCTGAAGCTCATGGGACCACCTCCTTTGGCGGAAAACCTAAGGTATCGGCGGTCCGGCTGCCTTGAGCCTGATCAAGTTTCACCTGCCATTCTTGACCTGTGTCAATGCTCCGTCGCCCGGACGCCGCCGATGGTGCCTGTCGATCAAGGGAGAGTTCCATGGGCTGGATCGGTCTGCCGCATGACG
>DAISVV010000208.1:0-5657 GCA_036840015.1 Micropepsaceae bacterium | reverse complement strand
TTCGTGCTGGCGCTGGGGCGCCTCATCAACATCGCGCTGCTGCCGTTCCTGCCCTTCGGGATGGTGCTGGGCTTCCTTGGCTACGGATTCATCTCCGGGCAGTCTTTCGCCACGGAGTCGTTTGTATATGCGGGGTATGTGGGGGTCTTTGCCGACGCCTATACGCTGGCGACCAGCTTTGCGGGCGACTTCCTTGCCCTGATGAAGGCGGATACGCGTGTTGCGGGCTCGACCGAGCTTGTCGTGGATACCGAGCGCCTGGTGTTCCTTGCGCAGATCGCAAGCGTGTTGCTCGCGATCGCGGGCTTCATGGTTGGCCGGGTCCGCGCCACGCGCGTGGGCGAAGCCGGCGTGCGGACGAGCCCGTTTGCGCTATTCGAGTCGAGCCAGCCGGGGCAGGGCTAGGGCCCCGACGCCCGTTTGCGCGGTGTTGCTGCTATTCGTTCACGTATTCGGCCCTGGGGCGGATGATATTGCCCGCAGCGCGCTGTTCGAAGGCGTGGGCCAGCCATCCTACGGTCCGGGCGATGGCGAACAGCATGCGGGCCGTGCCGGACGGCAGGCCCCGCGCGCGTTCAAGCGCGACGAGCGCGAAGTCAATGTTCGGTTCGATGCCTGACAGGTCGCGGACGGCCTGTTCCACGGCTGTTGCGATCGGGTCAGGGCTGATGTGGGCCAGAAGCTCTCGTGCGCGTGGGTCCCCTTCGCCGTAAAGCGTGTGGCCGAATCCCGGCACGTGCTCGCCCGCTTCCAGCCTTTCGCCGACGAGACGGAAGGCTTGTGCTGCACATGTTGGCTGGGCGACAAACGACCTTGCCCTCTCGCTGGCGGCGCCATGGCGCGGGCCGCTCAGGGCTGCGAGGCCACCGAGGACGCAGTTGGTCAGGCGCGCGCCTGTGGAGGCGACCACCCGCACGGCAAAGGTCGAGGCATTCAGCTCGTGGTCGGCCAGGAGCACGAGGGCGCGGCGGATGTGGTCAGCCTCGCGTGGCTTGCCGAGACCGCGTGTGACGGCCTTGTGCACGGGGGGCGCAATCTTTCCCTGGATGCCGGTGCAGGCGGCTGTGACGGCGAGCAGCAGGCGCGCGGCGGCGCGAAAGGCGGTCTGTCCTGCCTGTCCTGCGTAGGGGTTTGCATTGAGCGTAAGGAGGGGAAGGAGCGCTGCTGCGCGGTCCGTTGCCGGGGCGTCGGCGAACTGGCTCGCGAGGGCGTCCCAGCCCGTGATTGATGCGGTGTCGAAGGACAGGCCGGCGAAGGGGTCAAAGCCGTGCGTGTTCCAGATGAGGCGGGCTGCGTCCTCGAGCGAGGCCGTGCGGGACAGTTCGATGGCATCCATCGATCGGTAGAAGAGCCTGCCATCCTCGAAATGGGTCAGCCGGGTCTTGAGCACGGGCAGGCCGAAGTCGAGGGCGGTTGCTGCGGCTGTCCGCGGGCGCCTGAGCCGCGTTTTCCGGTCGACGAGCGCGTGGATGTCGGCTGCAACATAGAGGCTGGCCTTGGGATTCTCGGGGTTGTCGGTCGCGCGCACGAGGCCGCGGCTGACATAGGCGTAGAGCGTATTCCTGCTGACGCCGAGCAGGCGCGTGGCGGCGCCGGCGTCGAGCAGTGCATCCCTTGATTTAGGCACATTCCCGCGACGGGATCGGGTTTTCATGTTGATATGTTGATTCAAGATTGACGAATAGGGCTGACGATTTCATATGGGCGCAGGTGATGCAAGCAGGAAGGAGCTGTTCCATGAAGGCCGGGCTGGATGATGTCATTGCAGCGGACACGGTTTTGAGCCATGTCGATGGTGAAGCCGGTCGCTTGATTGTGAGCGGGTTCGACCTCGAGGCTCTTGTCGAGCGCTTTGGCTTCGAGGATGCAACGGGCCTGCTGTGGCGTGCTTTTCACGATGGGACTGACCTGAGGGCAGAGCTTGGTGCCGCGCGTGTCGAAGCGCACCGCCTGTTTTCGTCAATGTCAGCGCCCTGGACGCAGATGAAGGCCATCGAGGCGATGCGTTGCCTCATGTCCGGCATTGCGGATGGGGTGCCCGAGCGGGAGCCTGTCCTGATGCTGGCAGCATCAGGCACGGCGGCTGCCCATGCCTG
The DNA here is from genome assembly GCA_036840015.1 of Micropepsaceae bacterium. GTDB lineage: Bacteria > Pseudomonadota > Alphaproteobacteria > Micropepsales > Micropepsaceae > SZUA-430. Next base: position 3,561 of record DAISVV010000208.1, on the reverse strand, counting down.
CCGGCTTGTTTCGGGGCAAGCCATGGTGGCGCCGGATCCGAGGCGGGCTCACGCCGATGACGTCCTGCGCATGTTGCGCGGCCGGGAGGGTGATGCTGCCGAGGTGCGGGCATTCGAGACCTATCTTGTCACGGTGATGGACCACGGCTTCAATGCATCGACGTTCGCGGCCCGCGTGGTGGCGTCAACGGCGGCGGGACTGCCCTCGTCGGTGCTGGCGGGCCTGTGTGCCTTGAAGGGGCCGCTGCACGGAGGGGCTCCGGGGCCGGTCCTCGACATGCTGGACGAGATCGGTGACGTCTCGCGCGCAGAGGAATGGATATCACGGGCGCTGCAACGGGGTGAGCGGTTGATGGGATTTGGGCACCGCGTCTATCGCGTGCGTGATCCGCGGGCGAACGTGCTCAAGTCCGTTGTGCAGAAGCTCAGGGGGCGCGAGAACCGGATCGCCTTTGCCGAACAGGTCGAAGCAGCCGCCCTGCGTGCGTTGAAGGGGTTCAAGTCCCAGAGGCGGCTCGATACGAATGTCGAGTTCTACACAGCCCTGCTGCTGGAGGCGCTTGATATTCCGCGTGCCGCATTCACGCCGGTCTTCGCGGCCGGACGCGCGGTCGGGTGGATTGCCCATGTGCGCGAGCAGGAGGCGAGCGGCCGCTTGATCAGGCCGCAGTCGCGCTATGTGGGTCCGATGCCGGGCGAGGCGGCCTGAGACCAACGCGCCTCTCGCCGGGCAGTTCCTGGCCTTCAGTTCCCGCTGATGCGGGCGAAGAACTTCTGGGTCTGCTCGCCGCCCATGAAATAGGCCTTGGCGCCCGTCATGTCGGAGATCTTGCCCCAGTTCTCGGCGACCTTTTCGGCCGTCAGGTCGTTGTGGCCGAGGAATGCGCCATTGGCTTCGACGATCTGCGCAACCGCAAAGGCGCCGCCGCCGGCGGCGAGGATCACGCCGTTGGGCGCATCTTCGCTGACAAGGTAGATCACGCCGGGTGTGACGTACTCGGGCTGGAGCGCCTCGAGCGCTTGTGGCGGCATCAGGTTCTCGGTCATGCGGGTGCCAGCGACGGGTGCCAGCGAGTTGACCTTGATGTTGTCCTTCTGGCCTTCGAGCTTGAGCGTATTCATGAAGCCGACGAGGCCGAGCTTGGCGTCGCCATAGTTCGTCTGGCCGAAATTGCCGTAGAGTCCCGATGAGGACGATGTCATCACGATGCGGCCGTATTGCTGGGCTTTCATGGTCTCCCAGCAGGCCTTGGTGACCTTGACGGATCCGATCAGGTGCACGTCGAGCACGAACTGGAAGTCCTTGACCTCCATTTTCGTGAAGCTCTTGTCGCGCAGGACGCCGGCATTGTTGATGAGGATGTCGATGCGCCCATAGGCGTCCAGCGTCTGCTTCACGAGGCCCGCGACGCCGGCGTCATCTGTCACGGAGGCGCCGTTGGCAATGGCCTCGCCGCCGAAGGCCTTGATTTCCTCGACGACCTTGCGGGCGGCCTCGGAAGAGCCGCCCGAACCATCCACTGTGCCGCCGAGGTCGTTGACCACCACCTTGGCGCCCCTGCGGGCCAATTCCAGAGCGTGGCTTCGCCCCAGGCCGCCGCCGGCGCCGGTCACGATGGCAACTTTTCCGTCGAAGCGAATGGACATGGGGGCAGGATCCTTTGGTTCGAATGAGGCAACGGCGAGCGGTGTAGCGCTTCCGGACAAGGGAAATCAACGCGAGGTCGCGGCGGTTGCCGCGCTGCACAAGTGGGCGACACGTTTCAGCGAGAACACCCCGGATGACTGAAGGGAAATGTGACCAATAATCATCAGTAAAACGCCTACCTGTCGGTAGACATAGGTGGCAGGTATTTATTGCTTTGAAATACAGGTTGTAGTGGTTCAGACAGATGTTACTGCTTAATCCTGCCTATAGTGGCAGGGTGCTCCGGGGCAGAAGGGCTAACTGGTGCTTGTGGACTCGGCAGATCCACGGGGAAGACTGGGGACTGATGACTGAGACGAAACCTGTCGTACGTGCCAGGCAAAAGGATGATTTCAGGGCCCGGGTGATCGAGACCGCGCGGCGCCTGTTCCTGGAAAAGGGTGTCAGCCGCACATCCATGGCCGATCTCGGGCGGACGCTCGGCGTGTCCAAGCCGACGGTATACGAGGCCTTCCGCAGCAAGGACCTGCTTATGGATGCCGTTTTCAATTCGGTGGCCGGCGATGTCGACCTGGGCTGGCTGGAACGCGCGGTCGAAGCGCCGCGGCCCTTTCCGGTGTTCCTTGATGAGATGGCCGATGGCCACAAACGCGTACTGGCAACCCCACGCAGCGTCGACGCGTTCAACCTGCTGATCCGGGAGGGCGGGCAGCTTTCGGGGCTCACCGATGCATTCGTCACGAAATATGCGATCCCCGCGTCGGAGGCCTCGCGCCGCGTCGTGTCTGCCGCGATCAAGGCGGGCGAATGCGCACCGCTTGAAGTGGCCGTCGTGCAGAAGATGCTGGATGCTCCGCTGGTGCACGTGCTCGTCGACCGGAACCTGTTCGGACCGAAGGGCTTGAGCCCGGCGCTGGCCAATTCCTATATCGACCACTCGTTCAGCGCGCTTAAGACGCTGTTGTGCTCAAAGGGCCGCGCTATCTGACCGATCAGGCCTGCGTGGCGACCACGATGGGCTTGCGGTTGCGGATGCTGAGCGCGATCCGGCCGTGCTTTAGTTCAAGCGCTGCATTGCCAAAGATGTCGCGCCGCCAGCCTGTCAGTGCAGGCACGTCGGCGTTGTCGTCGGCCGCGATCAGGTCGAGGTCGGATGACGAGGCAATGAGTTTCTGGGCCACGCCGTGCTGGTCGCAGAGGATCTTGAGCAGAACCCGCAGCATGTCGCCGAGGATGGGAGGCACGGAAACCGGCGTGCCGCGTTCGATTTCCGGCACGGCGGACGCGGGCAGCGCGAGGCCTGCCTTCACGGCGTCGATCAGCGTGGCGGCTGCGCGCGAGCCGGCAAAGCCTCGGGGAACGCCGCGCAAGGCCTCGAGATCGCCAGACGTTGCGGGGGCCTGGGCTGCGATCTCGAAGAGGGCGTCATCCTTGAGGACGCGGCTGCGGGGGACGTCACGCTCCTGGGCCAGGCGCTCGCGCCAGGCGGCGACTTCCATCAGCACGGCTGTGAAGCGCCGGTTGCCGCTGCGCAGCTTGAGCCTGCGCCATGAGTCCTCGGGCTTCAGGTCGTAGGTCTCGGGGGCGCGGAGGACGCCGAGTTCCTCTTCCAGCCAGGCGGAGCGGCCGCTCTTCTCGAGCTGGCGTGTCAGGGCCTCGTAGACCCGGCACAGGTGGACCACGTCGGAGAGCGCATAGTCGATCTGGCGGTCGGTGAGGGGGCGGCGGGCCCAGTCGGTGAAGCGGGATGACTTGTCGACCTGGACGTGGACCAGTTCCCGGACAAGGGGCTCGTAAGCGGCGGCGTCCCCGAACCCGCAGACCATGGCGGCGACCTGGGTGTCGAAGAGCGGGGCCGGGATGACGCCGGCCATGTGGTAGAAGATCTCGATGTCCTGACGGGCGGCATGGAA
>DAISVV010000207.1:1379-5695 GCA_036840015.1 Micropepsaceae bacterium | reverse complement strand
TCGTTGATGAATGCCTGCAGCTGCATGGCGGCTATGGCTACATGAACGAGTATCCGATCGCGCGCATGTATGCGGACAGCCGCGTGCAGAAGATCTATGGCGGCACGAACGAGATCATGAAGCTGCTCATTGCGCGCAGCCTCTGACCGGACGCCTTCATGTACAAGCCCAGCCACTTCGCTATGGACGAGCTTGCCGACCAGCACGCGCTGATCGAGGCCAACCATTTTGGCGTGCTCGTGGCGCAGGGTGATGACGGGCTGCTGGCGACGCATGTGCCCATGATGCTGAAGCGGGACGAAGGACGGCTGGGCACGCTCTATACGCATATCGCGCGGGTCAATGCGCAGGCGCGGCTCGAGGGTCGCGAGATGATGGCCATCTTCTCCGGGCCGCATGGCTATGTGTCGCCGTCGTGGTTTCTCGAGCGGGCGATCAACGTACCGACCTGGAACTATACGGCCGTGCACTGTCGCGGGGTGATGGAGGCCTGTCCGGGGCCTGCGGTCGAGCTCCTCGGCTCGATGGCGGAGGCGCACGAACGTGGCCGGACGGGCGGATGGGGCATGGATGAGCTTGATCCCCGCGCGCGAGAGAGCCTTGCAGCAGGCGTGTTTGCGCTGCGCATGGAGATCCGCCACATCGAGGGTATCTGCAAGCTTTCACAGAACAAGCCGCGCCTCGAGCGCGAGCGGGTGATTGCCGGGCTGAAGGCTGATGGTGCGCATGGCGTTGCCAGCCTCATGCAGGGCAATCTGGACAGGATCTGATTTCAGACAAATGGAGGACTACCGATGACTGACTGCTTCATCTACGACACCGTGCGCACGCCGCGCGGCAAGGGACGCAAGGACGGCGCGCTGCACGAGGTGACGGCGCTCGAGCTTGGCACGCAGGTGCTCAAGGCCGTGCGTGACCGCAACAACCTCGACACGAAGATCGTCGACGACGTCGTGTTCGGTTGCGTCGATCCGGTCGGCGAGCAGGGCTCGAACATCGCGCGCATTGCGGTCTTGAATGCCGACTATGCCGAGACGACGGCCGGCGTGCAGATCAACCGCTTCTGCGCCTCGGGCCTGGAAGCCTGCAACATGGCAGCCGCGCAGGTGATGTCGGGCCAGTCGGACATGACGATCGGCGGCGGGGTCGAGTCGATGAGCCGCGTGGGCATGGGCGCCTCGGGTGGCGCGTGGGCGACGGATCCTTCGATTGCCATCAAGAGCTATTTCGCGCCGCAGGGCATCGGTGCCGACCTGATCGCGACGATCGAGGGCTTCTCGCGCGATGACGTCGACGCCTATTCCGTCGAGAGCCAGAAGCGCGCGGCGAATGCCTGGAAGAACGGCTACTTCAAGAAGTCGGTCATCCCGGTGAAGGACATCAACGGCCTGACGATCCTCGACCGGGACGAACACATGCGCGCCGACACGACGATGCAGTCGCTGGCGGCACTCCAGCCGTCGTTTGCGATGCCGGGCGAGTTTGCCTTCGACGCGGTGGTGCAGCAGCGCTATCCGGAAGTCGAGGCGCTGAACCACGTGCACCATGCCGGCAACTCGTCGGGCATCGTGGACGGTGCGGCGGCGGTTCTGATGGGCACGAAGGAAGCGGGTCGTGCGCAGGGCCTGAAGCCGCGCGCGCGCATCCGCGGCTTTGCCTCGATCGGCTCGGAGCCGTCGATCATGCTGACGGGTCCGTCCTATGTGACCGAGAAGGCGCTGAAGCGAGCCGGCATGACGGTGAAGGACATCGACCTGTTCGAGCTCAACGAGGCCTTTGCCTCGGTGGTGCTGCGCTTCATGAAGGTGCTCGACATCCCGCATGACAAGATCAACGTGAATGGCGGCGCGATCGCGATGGGCCATCCGCTGGGTGCGACGGGGGCGATGATCCTCGGCACGGTGCTCGACGAGCTTGAGCGGCGCAACCTGAACACGGCTCTGGTCACGCTTTGCGTGGGTGCGGGCATGGGAACAGCGACGATCATCGAGCGCGTCTGATACCGCGGCACCTAAGGTCATACACACCCCTCCGTCTGCGGCTTTGCCGCAGACACCTCCCCCGCGGGGCGGGGGAGGAGAACAAGGATTGAAGAACATGGAACTCAAGGTATTCAAGTGGAACCAGGATGCTGACGGGATCGTGACCCTGACGTGGGACGATCCGGAGCGCAGCATGAATGTGCTTTCGAACAAGGCGATGGCCGACATCGCGGCAGTGATCCAGAAGGTTGCGGCTGACGCGGCGGTGAAGGGTCTCATCATCACGTCGGGCAAGGCGAACGGCTTCTGCGCCGGTGCGGCGCTTGACGAGATGGAGAGCGGGGCTGCCGGTGTCGGTGCGCCCAAGAGCGAGGAAGAGCGCGTCAGGCAGCGCTATGAGGGCGTGCTGCAGTTCAACATGCTGCTGCGCAAGCTCGAGACGTGTGGCAAGCCGGTGGTTGCTGCCATCAATGGTCTTGCGCTCGGTGGCGGGCTCGAGGTGACGCTGGCCTGTCATTACCGCGTCGTGGCCGACAATCCGCGCATCCAGCTGGGCCTTCCGGAATCGAAGGTCGGCCTGCTGCCGGGTGGCGGTGGCACGCAGCGCCTGCCGCGCCTGATGGGTGCGCAGGAGGCGATGGGCCTCATCATGCAGGGCAACTCGCTTGACCCGAAGACGGCGCTGGCCAAGAAGGTCGTTCACAAGGTTGTGCCGGCCGAGGAGCTGATTGCCGAGGCGAAGCGCTGGATCAAGGAGACGCCCAGCGCCGTGCAGCCGTGGGACAAGAAGGGCTTCGAGGTTCCCGGTGGCCTGCCCAACGACAAGGGGGCGTCGACTGCGTTCACGATGGGCAATGCGCTCTATCGCAAGAACTCGTTCAACAACTATCCGGCGCAGCGCTACATCCTGTCTTGCGTCTATGAGGGCCTGCAGGTCCCGATCGATGCGGGCCTGAGGATCGAGGCGCGTTACTTCACGAAGCTCCTGATGGATCCGGCCTCGCGCAACATGATCCGCTCGCTGTTCCTGTCGATGCAGGACCTGGGCAAAGGTGCGCGGCGTCCGGCCAATGTCGCGCCGACGGTTGTCAAGAAGCTGGGCGTCCTGGGTGCGGGCATGATGGGTGCGGGCATCGCCTATGTGTCGGCACAGGCCGGCATGGAGGTCGTGCTGCTCGATACCACGCAGGAAGCGGCCGACAAGGGCAAGGCCTATTCGACGAAGCTGCTCGACGGGCAGATCGCGAAGGGTCGCTCGACGCCGGAGAAGAAGGAGAAGCTCCTGTCGCTGATCAAGGCGACGACGAGCTATGAGGACCTGAAGGGTTGCGACCTTGTGATCGAGGCGGTGTTCGAGAACCGCGAGATCAAGGCGGACGTGACGAAGAAGGCCGAGGCGCAGCTTACCGACAAGGCCGTGTTCGGATCGAACACGTCGACCCTGCCGATCTCGGGTCTTTCGGAAGCCAGCGTGCGTCCGGAGAACTTCGTGGGCATCCACTTCTTCTCGCCCGTCGACAAGATGCAGCTTGTCGAGATCATCACCGGCAAGAAGACCGGCCCGTATGCCCTGGCCATGGCGGTCGACTATGTGAAGCAGATCAAGAAGACGCCGATCGTGGTCAACGACTCGCGCGGCTTCTACACATCGCGCTGCTTCGGCACCTATGTTGCCGAAGGGCAGGAGATGCTGGCGGAGGGCATCACGCCGGCGCTGGTCGACAATGTGGGGCGCATGACGGGCATGCCGCGCGGGCCTCTGGAGCTTGCCGATGACGTGGCGCTTGACCTTGCCTACAAGGTGCGCGAGCAGACGAAGAAGGACCTCGGCGACAAGTATGAGGCGGGTCCTGCCGACACGCTGATCGAGAACATGGTGGCAAAGCTTGGCCGCTTCGGGCGCAAGAACGGCAAGGGCTTCTATGACTATCCGGCCGATGGCGGGAAGAAGCGCCTGTGGCCGGGGCTCAAGGACATCGTGAAGTTCAAGATCACGACGTCGACGCCGGAGCTGGTGGACGAGCTGAAGACGCGCTTCCTCTATCGCCAGGCGATCGAGGCGGCGCGCTGCTTCGAGGAGAACGTGGTGACGGATCCCCGTGAGGCCGACGTCGGCGCCATCCTGGGCTGGGGCTTTGCGCCCTATACCGGTGGCCCGCTGTCGCTGATCGATACGGTTGGCACGAAGAAGTTCGTCGAGGAATGCGACCGGCTTGCCCAGAAGTATGGCAAGCGGTTCCTGCCCGGCAAGCTGCTGCGTGACATGGCCGAGAAGGGCGAGACCTTCTATGGCCGGTTCACTCCGGCGAAGAAGGCGGCCTGAAGATCGAACTG
>DAISVV010000207.1:0-1369 GCA_036840015.1 Micropepsaceae bacterium | reverse complement strand
CCCGGCGCCATTTTCCGGTCTTGACATATCTGGAAGATATATCTACTAGATATGTATGCGTGAAAAAAGCACAGGCTTCGTCATTCTCGGCATCCTCGCTTCGGGCGGGGATCTTTCAGGCTACGACATCCGGCAGTGGATCGAGCAGGCGATCGGCTATTTCTGGTCCGAAAGCTTCGGGCAGATCTATCCGGAGTTGAAGCGCCTGGCGAAGGACGGGCTGATCAAGCCACTGGCGCCGGAAGGGAAGGGGCGCGACGTCAAGCGCTACCGCATCACACCCGCCGGGCGGACCGCGTTGCGCAAGTGGCTGGACGCGCCCCCGGTGTCGGAGCGGCCGCGAAGCGAACTGCTCCTGAAAGTCTTCTTCGGTGCCTCCGCGGACCCTTCGACGGTTCGTCGCTTCATCATGGAGGCCGGTGCACAGGCGGCACGTCGCCTCGAGGCAATGAAGGCGGCCGAGGCCCTCGTGCTGCGCGAAGATCGCGCCTCGAAACACCTCACCTACTCGCTGATCACAATCCTCAATGGCCAGCACGCGGCTGCCGCGCGGATTGCGTGGAGCCAGTCGGCCCTCAGGCTGCTCGAGGCAAACGAGTCAGGCGGAGCCGAGGCGGTGCTCCGGACCTATGCCCGCGTCAAGTCCGCCGCGAAAGGGGAGTAGATCCATGAAGATGCTTTCGCCGGAAGAGACCAGAGACCATTCCGTCTTTTCATTCCTTGGCGTCGAGGGCGCTGGCGCCATGCGCTGGGCCATGCTTGTTTTCCTTGCGGCGCTTGCCTGGGCTGGCGGTGTCGCCTTCCTGGGTCCCTATCGGCCCAACGACGTCTCACAGATGCTCGCCGGCTTCTTTCCGCTCGACCAAATCTACTGGGCGTGCCTGTCGGTTTCGTTGCTCCTCACCGTCCTGGCGGTCGCGCTGGGGCGCCGTGCGCTCGCCTGGGCGGCCGGTACCGTGGCGGGATATCTGTTTGGCTTCTTCCTGTTCGCCTTCCTGTTCCAGCATTTTCCGCCTGGCGTCGAAATCCCGTTGAGCAACGAGGACGATGCTCTACGGTTCGCCCTTTCACGGCTCTGGTTTGCGGGGCCGATCGCTGTCGTTCTCCTCGCGGTGTGGCTGGTGCTCGGCATCCGGGCAGGGGCGGGGCATCCGTTGTTCGGTATCGGGAACTGGCTGGTGCGCTCGCGCGACCTCATCGCGGCGGAACCGCTGCAGAGCTGGCTGGCGAAGCTCTTTGGAGGCTATCTGCTGTTTGTCGCGGTGCTGGTGGTCCTCATCCAGGCGCCTGTCGGTTTCAAGCCGATGCTGGAGTTCACGCTCTGGCCACTGCTCACGGCCGTCCTGATCGCCGCTGCAGCCAATGCAAT
>DAISVV010000206.1:0-5875 GCA_036840015.1 Micropepsaceae bacterium | reverse complement strand
TAGCGGGACCGTCGCCTTCCGGCAATTTCCAGTCGCCCCATTGAAACGTGTCGATCGGCAGCTTTGAAACAACCCGGACACATGACGCCTCAACGCCCGGATGGCGCGTGTTCATTGAGCCTGCGGGCTGCCGAACGCGCTATTCCAAGGTGCGGGCTGCGTGACCAACTCGTGGCCAGGACCGTCCGCGCTAGATGAGATAACCTGGCATTGGCGCACCCGGAAGGATTCGAACCTCCGACCCCCAGATTCGAAGTCTGGTGCTCTATCCAGCTGAGCTACGGGTGCCCTCGAGGCAGGCTACATACGACGAAAGCACCGTCCGCGAAAGGCTGGATGTCGGCAAGTTCCGGCTTTCTTTTTCGCAACCAATCGGTGCTACTCTGCCACGATGCACCACGCGCTCAAGCCCCACCCGGCAATCCCCTGCACGACCGTACGCAGCCTCTCGGTTGAAGCAAGGCGCGACCAGGCGGGCCTCTTGCACCTGCACTATCGCCTCGATGGCGAAATCGAAAGCCTGCTCATCCCCGGGCGCGACGGTCCGGCGCGCACCGACAACCTATGGCACCACACCTGCTTCGAGGTCTTCATCGCGCCCGGCGAGCACGCCGCCTACCGCGAGTTCAACCTCTCGCCGTCCACCCGCTGGGCTGCCTACCGCTTCACGGGCTTTCGCGAGGGCATGGCAAACCTCGACCAGCCCCACCCACCGACGATCGCTTTCACGCAGACGGCGAGCACGCTGGAACTCAAGGCGACCATGACGCCACATCTGCCGGTGTCCGGGCCCTGGCGACTGGCCGTCACGACCGTGGTCGAGGAGAAATCCGGCCACAAGTCCTTCTGGTCCCTGCACCACCCGCAGCCAAAGCCGGAGTTCCACCACCCCGGCGGCTTCGTCCTGACACTGCCTGCCCCCTGAACCGGAACAAGGTCCCATGAAGTTCGGCATCGACCGCCTGCTCGAAGACCGCACCCTGCGCGCCCCACTTGAAGGCCGCCGCGTCGCGCTGCTGGCCCACCCGGCCTCTGTGACGCGCAACCTGATGCACAGCCTCGACGCCCTGCACCAATCCGCAGGACTGAAGCTGACGGCCGCCTTCGGCCCCCAGCATGGCCTGCGCGGCGACAAGCAGGACAACATGGTGGAGTCGCCCGACTTCACTGACCCCCTGCTCGGCATTCCCGTCTTCAGCCTCTACGGTGAGGTCCGCAGGCCCACCCCGCAGATGATGGACACCTTTGACACCGTCCTCATCGACCTGCAGGACCTGGGCTGCCGCATCTACACCTTCATCACGACGCTGCGCTACATGCTGGAAGAGGCCGCGCGCCACGGCAAGCAAGTCTGGGTGCTCGACCGCCCGAACCCCGCAGGCCGCCCGGTCGAGGGCCTGACACTGCGCGAGGGCTGGGAAAGCTTCGTGGGCGCCGGACCCATGCCGATGCGCCATGGCCTCACACTCGGCGAGCTTGGCCACTGGTTCATCAAACACCTCAGGCTCGACGTCGACTACCGCATGATCGCGATGGAAGGCTGGCAGCCCGACACGGGCCCCGGCTATGGCTGGCCCCTCGAGGATCGCGTCTGGATCAACCCGAGCCCCAATGCCCCGAACCTCTGGATGGCCCGCGCCTATGCCGGCACCGTGATGCTCGAAGGCACGACCCTCTCCGAGGGCCGCGGCACGACACGGCCGCTCGAACTTTTCGGCGCCCCCGACATCGACGCCCGCGCCATCATCACCGAGATGCAGCGCCTCGCCCCGCAATGGCTCAAGGGCTGCATCCTGCGCGACTGCTGGTTCGAGCCGACGTTCCACAAGCACGTCGGCAAGCTCTGCAACGGGGTGCAGATCCACACCGAAAACAACGCCTACGACCACGAGGCCTTCAGGCCCTGGCGCCTGCAGGCACTCGCCTTCAAGGCGATCCGCAACCTCGCACCCGGCTACCCGCTCTGGCGCGACTTCCCCTACGAGTACGAGATCGGGAAGCTGGCCATCGACGTGATCAACGCAAGCCCCCTTCTACGCCAGTGGGTCGACGACAGGGCCGCCACCCCGGCGGACCTCGATGCCATCACCTTGCCCGACGAAAGCGCCTGGGCCGCAGAACGCCAGCCATTCCTGCGCTATTGAGCGCCCGCCCGCGGTTAACAGCCGCGGGCCAGCACCTTCGTCGCCTTGACGTCGCAAGCCTCGTACCTTACCTGAAATTCCATGACCCTCAGGCCCATCCTCATCGCGCCCGACCCGCGCCTCAAGCAGGTCTCCGAACCCGTGAAGGAAGTAACGGACGACCTGCGCGCGCTGATGGATGACATGCTCGAGACCATGTACGACGCACCGGGCATCGGCCTCGCCGCGATCCAGATCGGCGTGCCCAAGCGCATCCTCGTCATCGACGTCGCCCGCCCGGTGGACGAGAACGGCGAAGACCTCGAGGAGCCGACAAAGGAACAGATCCTCGCGGCCCGCAAGCCGATGTACTTCGTGAACCCCGAGATCACCTGGTCCTCCGACGAAATGGTCGCGTGCCAGGAAGGCTGCCTCTCGGTTCCCGACCTCTACGAGGACGTCGAACGCCCGGCGCGCGTGAGGGTGAAGTTCCTCGACTATCACGGCAAGCCGCAGGAGATCGACTGCGAAGGCCTGCTCGCCGTCTGCATCCAGCACGAGATGGACCATCTCGAAGGCATTCTCTTCATCGATCACCTGTCCAGCCTCAAGCGCAACATGATGCTGAAGAAGCTGGCGAAGTCCCGGCGCGGCAACGTCCGCGAACCCGCCGAATAGCGGCGGGACCAGGGCTCGTGCGCCTCGCCTTTCTCGGAACTCCCGTCTTTGCCGTTCCCGTCCTCGAGGCTCTCATCGCTGCGGGCCACGAGATCGCCTGCGTCTATGCGCAGCCCCCACGCCCTTCAGGACGCGGCCACAAGCTTCAGGACACGCCCGTGCACGAGACCGCCCTCCGCCACGGCATCGAGGTCCGCACACCGCTCACGCTGAAGAACACAGCCGACCAGCAGGCCTTCGCGGCCCTCGACCTCGACGCCGCCGTGGTCGTGGCCTATGGCCTGCTCCTGCCGAAGCCCATCCTTGAGGCCCCGCGGCTGGGCTGCTTCAACCTCCACGCCTCGCTCCTGCCACGCTGGCGCGGTGCCGCCCCGATCCACCGCGCGATCATGGCAGGAGACACCGAGACCGGCGTGATGGTGATGAAGATGGATGTGGGCCTCGACACAGGCCCAGTTCTCTCGGCCTGGCGAACGCACATAGACGATACGACGACCACCGGCGACCTGCAGCACCGCCTGTCAACCAATGGCGCCCGCCTCATGGTCGAGGCCATGGCATCACTCGCCGCCGGCACCGCCACCCTGACACCACAGGAGGCCGAGGGCGTAACCTACGCGAAGAAGATCCTGCCAACCGAAACGCGCGTCGACTGGACAAGGCCCGCCCGCCACATCGTCCGCTTCATTCATGGCCTGAACCCGGCACCCGGCGCATGGACCATGCACGGCGAGACCCGCATCCGTCTCCTCAGGGCGACCACAACCGAAGGCAAGGGCGAGCCCGGCACCGTTCTTGAAGGCACGCTGCGCATTGCCTGCGGCGAGGGCGCCATCGAAATAGCTGAGGTGCAGCGCGCCGGCCGTGGCGCCCAGTCCGCAGCCGAATTCCTGCGCGGCTATCCGCTCGCCCCCGGCGCAAGGCTCGCCTAGCGATGCCGCGATGGAAGCTGACCATCGAGTATGACGGTCGTCCCTTCGTGGGCTGGCAGCGCCAGGACAACGGCCCTTCGGTGCAGGCAACGATCGAGCACGCGATCCTCAAGCTGACCGCCGAGCACGTCACCATCGGCGCAGCCGGCCGCACCGACGCCGGCGTCCACGGCTGCGGCCAGGTCGCCCACGCCGACATCGCCAAGCCCTTCGATGCGTTCCGCCTGCAGGAGGCCCTGAACGCGCACCTCAGGCCACACCCCGTCGCCATCCTCGCGGCCGAACCCGTCGCAGACACTTTCCACGCCCGCTTCGACGCGACCGCCCGCCACTACCTCTACCGGATCGTGAACCGCAGGAGCCCCCTCACCTTCGACGCCGGCTTGGCTTGGCTGGTCTCCGGCGACCTCGACGCCGACGCGATGCATGAGGCCGCCCGCCACCTCATCGGGCATCACGACTTCACCACCTTCCGCGCCGCCGAGTGCCAGGCAAAATCACCAATGAAGACGCTCGACGTCCTGCGCGTCTCGCGTCTCGGCGAGGCGATCGAGATCCGTGCTTCGGCCCGCTCGTTCCTCCACCACCAGGTAAGGTCGATGGTAGGCTCGCTCAGGCTCGTTGGCACGGGCAAGTGGAGGCCGCTCGACATGCGCCACGCCCTCGAGGCCCGCGACCGCAAGGCCTGCGGTCCCGTTGCACCGCCAGACGGCCTCTATCTGATGAAAGTGGACTACACCGACAGGTCGACAAGCTCGACCTGAGCCGGATCGATCATTGCCCCGAAGAACTGCGAGCCGACCCGCGCAAAGCGCTCGGGCGCATCCGTGCTCAGGAAACGATGCGCGGCAGGGCCTGCGCCACCACCCGACGCCCGGACGATCGAGGCGATCTCGCGCGCGACAGTCTCTGCGCTGTCCACCAGCACAACCAACGGTCCCACCGCCTTGCGGATCGCATCGACAAGAACCGGAAAATGCGTGCATCCCAGCACCAGCGTATCCGGCGGGGTCTCGCCCTCGAAGATGTCACTCAGGTACTTGCGTGCAGCGAGTTCTGGCACGTCGCCATGCGTCCAGCCTTCCTCGGCCAGCGCCACGAACAGCGGGCAGGCGCGCTGCACCACCTTCGCCTGCGCATCAATCGCATGGATCGCCCGGACATAGGCGCCCCCCCTCACGGTTCCTTCCGTGGCGATGACCGCAATGCGCCCCCGCCGGCTGGCAGACACAGCCGCACGCGCGCCGGGCTCCACGACACCGACGACCGGCAGCGGTGCATAGGCCGCAGCCAGCACCGGAAGCGCCACCGCCGACGCCGTGTTGCACGCCACCACGATCATCTTGGGCTGGAAGCGCATCAGCGCCCGCGTGGCCTGCACGGCATACCGGGTGACGGTCTCGGGGCTTTTCGTTCCATAGGGAAGCCGCGCCGTATCGCCCAGATAGACGAAGCCTTCCTCAGGACACGCACGCGCGATGGCCGCGGCAACCGTCAGCCCGCCGACGCCCGAGTCGAAGATCGCGATCGGACCGGCAGCCTCGCTCATCATCGAACCCACAAGGACGATATCTGCGACACGCTGACGGCAAAGAAGATGGTCAGCAGGATCTCGAGCAGCGCAATGCCGATGGCAAGCCCCCACCCCGTCTCGAGCGCCGACCGCGCGATCTGCGCGCGGTAATAGAGCGAAAAGCCAAGCGCCACGAGCAGCAGGTCCAGCGCCACCGAAGCCGACACGAGGCCCGTCGCAAACAGCAGGATCGCCGGCAGGCTGAAGAGCTCGATGATCACGCGCCCCCAGTTATGCGCGACCACGTAGTGCACGAACCGGCCGGTCAGCCCCAGAACACGCAGGAGGAAGTAGGCGAACACCGGAAACAGCAGCCACTCGACGCCAAGGACAAAGGTGGAGAAGAACATCTCGCCGGGCCCGTAGCCACCCTCGAGCGGGATCGTCGTCTCGACATCCGGACGCTCCTGCGAAAGCCGCATGGCGAACAGGTCGGACATGATGTTGAGCGGAAGGATCAGCAGGATGGCGCCAAACGAGCGGAAGAAGCCTTCAGTCGAAACATCAAAGTCATCCCACGCCAGCGGGTCGCGCAAGAACAGGCGCGAGTCAGGAGTACCTGATGCGGC
>DAISVV010000205.1:0-5896 GCA_036840015.1 Micropepsaceae bacterium | reverse complement strand
GCAAAAACCAGGAATTCCATGCAGAAACACTGCACCGAGAATTTCATAGCTTTTTCAATGACTTACAACTGCAAGCAAGGCTCGTGGACGGCGCCGAAGGAGAAAAATGAAGTGAATTCAATGGCTTAGCGCATATTTAATGGCATTCCCGCCCAAAGCGTCCCTTTCAAGCCGCCAGAGAGTTTATGAGCGGGCTTATGAGCGGCCGGGAAAAAGCGGAAATTATCCAATGAATTCAATGGGAAATGGCGGAGCCGGAGGGATTCGAACCCTCGATACAGCTTTTCAACTGTATAACGGTTTAGCAAACCGCCGCCTTCAGCCTCTCGGCCACAGCTCCCTGCCAGTCACATGCCCCGCCGGAGAGGCGGCGGGGGCCGTTCTTTTGCCCTTTCGGGCGCGCCCTTGCAACCCTCCTTGAGGGCGCCCGCCTCAGCCCTTCAGCTCGAAATCCAGCCGATAGGCATATCCGCGCATCACGTCCTTGTAGGTCATCTTGCCCCGGCCGGCCTTCTCCTGCGCTTCGAACCAGGCCCGGACCTCGGGGCGGAAGCGCACGTGGAACTGGTCGAGCCAGCCCTTCAGCAGACTGCGGAACCAGCCGGGCAGGCCTTCCTGGTTGCCGAAATCGACCACATGGATCGTGCCGCCGGGCTTGAGCTGGGCAATCCCGTGCTCCAGCGCCTCGCGCCAGTCATCCATCATCGACAGCGAATAGGAATAGATAAGCCGGTCGAACGGCCGGTCATGGCCAAGCTTGGCCGCCGTGAAGTCGGTCGACAGGGCCGTGCCAAGCCGGATGCGGCCCGACAGGCCGGCCCCGTCAACCGAGGCCTGCGCAGTCTTAAGCATCTCGGCCGAGGCGTCGATGCCATAAAGGTGGAGGTTGCCGCGCTTCTGCGCCAGCACGACAAGGTTGCGCGCCGTGCCACAGCCCACCTCGCACACATGGTCGCCGTCGCGCACCGGCAGCTCTTCGATCAGCTTGTCGCGACCGAACAGGTAGTACTTGCGCGTCAGGTCATAGACGTGCCGCGTGTAGCGGTACATCTGGTCCATCGCGGAATGCGCGTTCGACGAGGCGCCCGGAGCCGACATCAGTTGCCCTTCAGCTCATAGATGTGGAAGCCGCCATAGATCGACGAGCGATCCTTGTCGTGGAAAGCCCGCGATTCTTCGCCCAGATAGTTCCAGCGGCCGATGAGATCCGCCGGCAGCTTGCGCTCGAGCGGGCTTTCGGCACCCGCGGTGCGGAAGATCACGCGTGCACCCGGTGCGGCCGTGCGCGTGATCTGCTGCCAGAGCGCCGTGATCTGCTGCTCGTTCATCCAGTCCTGCGCATCCAGCAGCACATAGCAGTCGAGGCCGCGCTCGGGCTGCTTGGCCAGGAAGTCGGTCATCGAGGCAAGGTGCGTCTCGACCCGGTCGGTGCGCGTGCGCACCACGTCATAGATCTGCTGCTGCAGATAGGGCGGCACGCCACGGCGATCCTCGGTGTCATAGCGACGGCCAAAGGCCTGCCAGGCGAAATAATTGGTCTGGAGCGGGAAGTCGCACGCCAGCTTCTCGATCCGCTGCCGGATGAGGCCCGCCGGATCACCCTTCGAGTCCTTGGCGAGTTCATCATACTGCGCCGGCGGAATGCCCAGCGCATAGAACGATACCGGCAGCTTCGAGAGCGCCTTCACCAGCTTGGAATCGAACAGGGGCGCGATCACGCGGTCGAAGATGGCCCGCTGCTCGGCCGGCGAGCGCGCGGTCAGCATCTCGTTGAGCTGCTTGCCATGCAGCTTGGCCACCGTCTGCAGCACCCCAAGGAAGCGCCCCAGCAGGCTGAAGCGATAGAGGTCACGCGCAAACATGTCGATGCGTTGCCCGCGCAGGGGCGCGGTGTGGCGCCAGTAGCGCCGCGTGCTCTCGTCCAGGCGATGCGCCAGGTATTTGTCGAAGTTCTCGCGGTTCGTCTTTGAATTGGCGACACCGAAAAAGGCGAAGAAATCCTCGTAGCTCGGAAGATAGCGCAGCGCCGCCAGCTTCAGCCGCGTAAGGGCGATATGGTTCGGGTTCAGGTCGACCGCGATGATCTTCGCCGGGTCCCCTGACAGGTAATTGACCACGTTGCACCCGCCCGAGGCGATGGTGATGATGCGGCTGTCGGGGCGAACGCGAAGGGCCGCCATGTCGACATCCGGGTCTTCCCAGATCTGGTTGTAGACGAAACCCTGGAACATCATCGTAAACATGCGTTCCAGGAGGCCGCGCTTGGACGTCAGGCGGTGGTTGACCGCAGCTTCCTGCAGAAGTTTGTTCGCCATGGATTTTAAGCTTGGATCCAGTGTGTGGGGCCGCGAGCAATCAAGGGGCTTGCCCGGCGACGCATCGGTCTGCGAAACCGTGTTTCTAATTCGGGAGCCCTGCCCTTGCAAACGAACAAAAGTGCCGGTGCCTCCAGAAAACCCCGGAAAACCGGCAACCGACCGCCGCGTCGCCCAACCCCTACGCATCCGCGGGCCGAAACATGGGACGCAATCGCAGCTGCCGTGGCCGATGGACTGATCCAGCAGGCAGCAGGCGCCTCGCTCGACCAGGCGATCACCCGCACCCTCAAGTCGGCCGCAGGGCTTTCGCCGCAGGGCCGCCGCGAGGTGGTCCAGACACTAGGCGCCATAAACCGCCATCGCGCGCGCCTTAGCTGGCACCTTGCCCAGGCGGCCGCAGAGGCCTCGCCCGCGGCACTGATGTCGGCCTGGACCGTGTTTGCGCGTCGCGGCCAACGCTGGGAAGACACCGCCGGCGTCGAAGACATTGCCCTGATGCGCAAGCTGGCGCGCCGCCCCCTCGACGACCCCGATATGCCTGAGGCCGTGCGCCTTGAGTGCCCCGCCCCCTGGGACAACCTCCTCGGCGCGGCGCTCGGCAAACGTTTTGCCGCAGAGATGGCCGCAGCCATCACGCCCCCACCTGTCGACCTCAGGGTCAACACGCTGAAGGCCACGCGCGAGGTCGCCATCGAGCGCCTGCACTGGGACAAGGTCGAGGCAAGGCCCATGGCAACAAGCCCCTGGGGCCTGCGCTGCGCGCCCGAGACCAACGTCTCGGCCACGCGTGCGTTCCGCGATGGTCTGGTCGAGTTCCAGGATGAAGCCTCCCAGCTCGCAGCCCTTCTCTGCGACGCGAGGCCCGGCATGCAGGTCATGGACTTCTGCTCGGGAACGGGCGGCAAGACGCTCGCGCTGGCCGCAGCGATGCAGAACCGCGGACACATCGTGGCTTGCGACATCAGCGAGGTGCGGCTTGCACGCGCGAAAATCCGCATGAAGCGCGCCGGCGCCGAGAACGCCGAGCGCATCAAGCTGCCCCCGACCGACACCAAGGACATGAAACGCCTCCACGGTCGCTTCCACCGCGTGCTGGTCGACGCACCCTGCTCGGGCACGGGATCATGGCGGCGCAATCCGGATGTCCGCTGGTCCACCCATGCAGCCAACCTCGCCGAACTGACGGCGCTGCAGGCATCGATCCTTGCCCGCGCCAGCAACTATGTGCAGCCGGATGGCCTGCTCATCTATGCCACGTGCTCGCTGCTGCCCCAGGAGAACGAACGCCAGGTCGAGGCCTTCCTCGCGGCAAACCCGGGCTTCCATCGCATCGAGGCACGCCAGCACTGGTCGACCCTCACAGACGCGCCCTGGCCCTCCGGCAGCGCGGAATACCTGCAGCTCTCTCCCGCACAAAACGGCACGGACGGGTTCTTTGCCGTCGTTTTGCGCAAGGCCGCAATTCGGGCATAGTTGAAGACGAAGATCCTCCATGTCGAAAGCTGCGGAGCCGGACCGGCCATGCGCCCACCCTTCTACGTCACACAGCTCAAGCGTGACCTCGACATGTGGATCAGCCAGGGGCTGGTCCCGGCCGAGAACCGCGATCGCATCCTCGCCACCATCGACGTCCCCACCATAAGGGGCCGCCTTGAGACCATCCTCGCCATCTTTGGGGCCATCCTGATCGGCGCCGGCGCGCTTTCCTTCGTGGGCGCGAACTGGGCCGACATGTCCAAGGGCGCACGCCTCGTCATCCTGTTCGGCTCTATGTGGCTCGCCTACGCCGCGGCAATATGGGCTCGCGGGACCGGCCGCGATCTCGTCGGCGAGGCCTTCCTCCTCCTTGGCGTGCTGCTGTTCGGCGCAAACATCTGGTTCGTCGCCCAGACCTACAACATCAATTCCCACTATCCCGACGGGACGATGCTCTGGGCGCTGGGCGCGCTGGTGACAGCCCTCCTGGCCCCCTCGCGTGCCAGCCTCGCCGCCGCCCTTGCGATCGGCAGCCTCTGGACCGTGCAGGAGTCCACCGACTTCGATGGGCCGCTCCACGTTGAATTCATCGTGTTCTGGGCCGTGTGCGCAGCCCAGGCCGCCCGCACGAGCTGGCGGCCGGGCATTCACCTCGCAGCCCTCAGCCTTATCCTCTGGTTCGTCGTCTCCAACGACAACCTGCAGCACCTGCTCTTCTGGAGCGACGCCGAAATCGCATCGATCTACGTCTTCCTGCCCCTGCTTGTCTGGTCGGTGACCCAGATCCGGGAGACAGGGCCGAATGGGATCGGCCTGATGATCGGGCACTATGCCTTCTTCACCTTCATCGCCGCCTTCTCGGTGGTCCATCTCTTTGGCGGCCATGAGGTGGGAACCTCGCTGTCCTGGATCTTCTTTGCGGCGATCGCCTCGCTCATGACGCTTGGCGCAGTCATGCTGCCCCTCCAGCGCAAGGGCGCCTCGGGCGCGGACATCGCCGGGACCTTCTTTGCCCTCGCGGCAACAATCTTCTACGTCACGCAGACCCGCGGCGATTCCAGCGGCACCGAGGTGCCCTATCTGGTCTGCTCGCTCATCGTCATCCTCTGGAGCCTCTCGCGCGGTGCGCGCCTCGATGACCGCTTCGTGATCAACTGGTCGATCGTGGCCTTCGGTGGGTGGGTGCTTTACACCTATTTCGAGCTTTTCTCGGCTCTCATGGACCAGGCCGTGTTCTTCACGGTTGGCGGCGTGCTGCTGATCCTCCTCGCGCTCGGCCTCGAACCGCTGCGCAGGCGCCTCCTCGCAGGCATGGCCAAGCAGGGAGAACCCGGCGCATGAGCAAGCTGCGCATCCTTCTCATTGTTGCCATCCAGACCATCGCCCTCGGCTGGATGATCCTCGACCGCCAGCAGATGCTCGACAGCAGCCGCTCCGTGACGCTGAAGGTCGTGCCGGTTGACCCGCGCGACCTGTTCCGCGGCGACTATGTCGTGCTGAATTACGACATCTCCCGCCTCGACATCGCCAGGCTGGACGGCACCAACACGATGGCGCCGGGCAACACGATCTATGTCCGCCTGCGCCGCACGGGCGAAGCCTGGACGGCCATCGCCCTCTCGGACACGCTTGAGCAGCCGTCCGACACCGAGATCAGCCTGAGGGCACAGGTCCTCAGCATGGATGCACCCGGCAACGGGGCCAGCCAGTTCATCACGCTCAGCTATGGCATCGAGAGCTACTTTGTACCGCAAGGCACGGGCCTTGCCATCGAGGACGCTGCCCGCAAGGGCACGATCAGCATCGACGCCGCCGTCGACGAAAAGGGGCGCGCAGCGATCAAGGCCATCCGCCAGGATGGCAAGCCGGTCTATGTGGAGGGAATCCTCTAGGCGCGCCGGCAGCAGGCACTGCCTGCTGCCGCGCAGGCCGGAAATAATCAGCCGACGGGAAAGGACCCAGCGGGAACGGCTTGTCGTTGCTGATGAGCAGGATGTAGCTCAGGCACTGACCGACATACTTTGCGCCCACGGCCACGAAGCGGCGAAACTGCTCATGCGGCTCCTTGTTGAAGGCCACCAGCACCCACATCACGACCGCGA
>DAISVV010000204.1:0-5912 GCA_036840015.1 Micropepsaceae bacterium | reverse complement strand
CGCCGGCGCGCCGAGGTCGACGCGATCGGCGGCACCGAGGAAGGCTTCATCGAGCCGCTATTCCAGATCGTCGAGACCGGCCGAACCCGCGCCGAGGACCTGCTCGAGCGCTATCACGGCGCGTGGGGGCGTGACTTAACAAAGCTTTTCGTCGAACACGCCTACTGAAGCGCCCGCGTGCTACTTGCGGCGCGCGCCCGCCTTGGCGCCGATCGCCTTCACCAGCGCCGCATTGATCCGCGTCTGCCAGCCTGGCCCCTTTGCCTTGAAATGTGCCAGCACGGCCGCATCAAGGCGCAGCGTCACCTGTACCTTCGCCGTAGCCCCCTCGGGCGGACGCCCGCGCCGCCGCAGATGGGCCTCGACCACATGAGGCACCACCTCGCGCGAGGGGCGCGCGCGCCTGAGGTCCGCAGCTGTCCACTCCGGGTTGTCAGGATCAGTGATGCGTCCTGCGGATTTCCTTCGCACAAAACCTCGTCTCGCGTTTCGTGGCGCGCCGCATCGAGATGATGCGCGTGACGCCATCCTCAAGCTTTGTGAACACCACCACATGGACCGCATCGCCGAGCGGCCCGAAGGCAACCCAGCGGCGCTCGGGATAGCGCTCCCGCGTGTCTTCGAAGGTGATGGAGTACTCCCACGCGAACTCCTCCACCGCCGCAAAGTCCACGCCGCGCTTGCGCAGGTTCACCAGCCGCTTGTCTTCATCCCATTCATACACGAGTGCCGCCAATTATGTAACAACAAAATGGAGGCCGCGATCCTCCCGCATGCCTGTGGCACAAGAAGGGCGCAATTGTAACAGCACCTGCACGCCAGCCCACCCGTTGCAGGCAGCCGCAACGCCATGCCATCGTCCGTCCATCACGACCTTCAATCCATCAGGAGCAAGCGCCCATGAAACTCAAGGACCGCAACATCGTCATCACGGGCGCCGCCAGCGGCATCGGGCGCGCGATGGCCATCCGCTTCGCAGCCGAAGGCGCGCGTCGTGTCGTCTGCGCGGACGTCAATCTCGCCGGTGCGGAACAGACGGCAGCCCTGTGCGGCGGCGTCGCGTTCCGCGCCGATGTCTCGAAGGAAGAGGACATCCGCATCCTGATCGAAGCCGTCGAGGCACAGCACGGCCCCATCGACCTCTTCTGCTCGAACGCCGGTATCGGCATCCCGGGCGGCGAGGAGACACCCAACGACGGCTGGCAGCGCATCTGGGATATCAACGTCATGGCCCATGTCTGGGCCGCTCGCCATCTCGTCCCGCGAATGAAAGCGCGCGGCGGCGGATACCTCGTCAACACGGCCTCGGCCGCGGGCCTCCTTTCGCAGATCGGCTCAGCCTCCTACGCCGTGACAAAGCACGCGGCGGTGGGCCTCGCCGAGTGGCTTGCGCTCACCCATGGCGACGACGGGATCCGCGTCTCGGTCCTCTGCCCGCAGGCCGTCCGCACCGCCATGACCGCCGGCAACGAGGAGGGTGTCGCCTCCATCGACGGCATGATCGAGCCCGAAGCCGTCGCCGAGGCCTGCGTGAAGGGCATCGAGGCCGAGGACTTCCTGATCCTGCCGCACCCGCAGGTGCTGGACTACATGCGACGCAAGTCCGCCGACTACAACCGCTGGATTGGGGGCATGCGCAAGCTCAACCGGGCCTACCGGAGCTGACGGCGCGTCCCTAACCTTAATCCGTCTCGGCGCGTGACGCGACAGGCGCGCCAAAGCCATACTTTCATGTCATAAGACGTGGGACGCGCCGGCAAGGGGGCAGGGGACCTCTCGCCGGATCGCGGGCAATGGGACACATGGCAGGACGCCCGGAACAGAAACAGCCGCAGGCCACCGACGCGGAGCGCGAGGCGCCGTCCGCGCGCGCGGCCCTGCCGCCGCCTGGCGCAACCCCGCGGTCACGCACCTCGGCCAGCCTCGTCCTGCGCCTCGTCTCTTTTGTTGCGGATCGTCCCTTCGTGGCGCTGGCTGCGATCTTCACGGGCCTCCTCGCGCTTCACCTTGCCATCCTCAACCTGGCCGGCGCGATGTCCGGCGTGTTCGTGGGCGAGGTCCTCTTCCTGCTCGACCCCGTGGCTGCAGCCGATCTCCTGCTGCTCGGCCTCATCGCCTTCTGCATGGTGCTGCCCACGCTGCTCGCGCGCGCGAGCGTCGCAGCCTGCACCGACACCGCTGGCGCGCTATCGGCGACCGACGAGGAATACGACGCAACCCTCGCTGCGCTGGCCGAGCCCGGCATCATCGTGCGCCTCGTGTTCGGCGGCTTCTGGGCAGCCGTGATGACGCCCGTCTTCGGCAACCTTGTCAGCGCCGGCACGGCCGCGCCGCAGGCCGCCACGTGGCTCATCATGATCTGGCTCTATGTCAGGCTCGCCCTTGTCTTCGGCATGCTGGGCTCGAGCCTCGCGCATGTCGCGCTGCTGCAGTACCGCCTGTCCGGCGCGCTGGGGCGCCACCTGCGCGTCGACCTGTTCGATGCCTCCGCCCTCGCGCCGCTGGCCCGCCACATGCGCCTGTCGATCCTCTATCTCTCGGTCCCGCTGCTGCTCATGGGGCCGGTGCTCTCGCGTCCTGACGCCGCCACGGCGAGCGCCACGCTGATGGGCTTCGGCATCCTTGTCGTGCTGGTGGCAGGCTTTGGCGGCATGTGGGGCGCGCGCACGGCGATCCGCACCACCAAGCAGTTGGTGCAGGGCGAGCTCAACGCCTACTCGCGCGAGATCTGGCGCCGCGCCTACTCCAACGGCCGCATCGTCGAGGCCGTGGCCCTGCCGGCGATGGCGGGCATGCTGACGATCCGCAACCAGATCGCGCGCATGGCCAACTGGCCGGGCGGATGGCCCAACGTTCTCAGGTGCCTGCTCATCGCGCTGCTGCCCGCGGTCTCCTGGTTCGGCCCGCAGGCCATCCAGATCCTGCTCGAGCCCTTCCTCTAGCCGCGCGCCCGCACCCTCAGCCGGGATCGGGCGTCGAGGCGATGATCACGGTCGCATCCAGCCCCGCATCGCGGTCCTTCAAGGCGTCCCTGTATTTCGAAACCTGCTCCATCGTCAGGATGGCCTTGGGCTCGGTATACTGCATCACGCCGATGTCATCCCACGCGCCCGCCATGGGGCCTGCCTTCGCCTCGAACAGTGTTTCCTCGACCCGGCCGAAGAGCACAAGCCGCCAGCACGTACGATAGACAGTCTCTAGCGCCACCAGGCCTTAACGCGAATAGGCGCGCCGCCCCGACTCCTCCGGCCGCCCGTCCGCATCATGTACCGCACGCGGGCGGTAGCGCAGGAAGTTGACCATTGCCGGCTGATAATCACGGGGACAAGATAAAAGTTTTGCGATGCTCTCGCCGGTCGGCATGGCATCCGGCCGCGCCCCCATGCGCGAGGGGTCGGTCTCGACCTCGCCCTCGGGCATGCGCCTCAAGCCGATGTCATTGAGCAAGCGCAGGGCTCCGAGCATCATGACGGGCGGTCGGGTGAGGCGGACCCGTGCAACATAGGCGTCTTCAACGTGCGGATCGAGGAAGATGGGCAGGCGCGAGTCCCGCGGCGAGCCCGAGAGCAGCAGGAACCTGTCGAAATGGCACTCACCCGTGCCCACGAAGGTGAAGTTCGCGCTGGCGCCCCATTTCAGCGTGATGCCGATCGGCAGCGCAACACTGCGCCGCGCCTCGCCTTCGCGAAAGCGCACGGCGACGAACCACTGGGGAAACGCATCCGAAACGGCATAGACGATCTCGCCCCGTCCGCGGGACCGGATGACGAGGGCCAGCGCGACCAGGACGGCAATGACGATCAGGGCAGGAAGCATGGCGCAGCAACTCTCCGGTATCACTGCGCCTCATCGCACGATTCCCGGCTTTGGGCCATGCCCTGCGCGTCCCCTTTCGTGCTAGCCTGCGTCCTGTCAAACCAACCGGAGTGAACATCCATGTCGTCGAACCTCCATGGCGCCAGTGTCGGCGTCTTCGTGCAGTACCTCACCAGCCTGTCGGTTATCCTGAAGAAGGCGGAAGCGAGTGCCGCCGCCCGCAAGATCGACCCGCAGGTCTTCGTGACGGCACGCATCGCCCCCGACATGTTCCCGCTGGCCCGCCAGGTCCAGATCGCAACCGACCACGCCAAGGGCGCCTCCGCCCGGCTTGCCGGCGCAGACATCCCCGCCTTCGCCGACACCGAGGCAAGCTTCGAGGAGCTCCAGCAACGCATCGGCAGGACGCTCGACTTCATCCGCTCATTGCCGCGTGAAAAATTCGAAGGCTCTGCCGAGCGCGACGTCACGCTGACGCTGGCCGGACAGAAGTTCACATGGACGGGCGCTACCTACCTGCACAACTTCGCCACACCGAACTTCTTCTTCCACATGACGACCGCCTACAACATCCTGCGCCACAACGGCGTCGATGTCGGCAAGCGCGACTTCATCGGAGCGCTCTGACGCTCATTCTCGCGTGTCATGGTCCGCGCTGGGCTGTCATGGTCCGCGAAGGCGGACCACCCACGCCCTCTAAGCAGCAGCCGCCCGACCCAGGATCATGTCGCTCGCCTTCTCGGCGATCATGATTGTCGGCGCATTGGTGTTGCCCGAGATCAGCCGCGGCATGATCGAGGCATCGCCCACGCGCAAACCCTCGATGCCATGCACGCGCAGCTGCGGATCGACGACCGCGCGTGGCCCATGGCCCATCTGGCACGTGCCCACCGGATGATAGATCGTGGCGCCCGCTCCCCGGGCAAAGGCCAGGAACTCGGCATCCGTCTTCACGCTGTCCCCGGGTGTAAGCTCTGACTGCACGTAAGGCGCAAGAGCCTTCTGGTTCGCGATCTTTCGCGCCCACTTCAGGCCTGCAACGATGACTTCCTGGTCCAGCGGGTCGCTCAGGTAATTGGGCATGATCGCCGGATAGACAGAAGGATCCGGCGACTTGATGCGGATCCAGCCGCGGCTTTCCGGGCGCACCTGGCAGGGCGCGATCGTAAGGCCCGGCGCGGTCTCTAGTTCCATCGAACCCTCCGCGGCAAGTTTCCCCGTGTCGACGGTCGCCGGCAGGATGTGGTACTGGATATCAGGCGAGACGAGGTCCGGGCGTGACTTCACGAAGGCCGCGATATGCGCGGCCGACAGCGTCAGCAACCCCTTCCGCTGGAACAGGTACTTGAACGCCTCGCGCACGAAGGGCAGGCCGCGGCTCGTCTCGTTGATCGAGATCGTTCCGGGCTTCAGCCGGAACGTGGCGCCGACAACATAATGATCCTGCAGGTTCTCGCCCACGCCCGGAAGTTCATGGACCACGGCGATGCCATGCGACTGCAGCAATGCGCCCGCACCAATACCCGAGAGTTGCAGCAGTTGCGGAGAGTTGATCGCCCCGCCCGCAAGGATCACCTCGCGGCGCGCCCGCGCCGAAACCATCTTGCCCGCCTGCGCATAGACCACGCCTGTGGCCTTGCGCCCCTCGAGCACCACGCGCTGCGCAAGCGCCCGCGATTCAACCATAAGGTTGGGGCGGCTCATCGCGGGGTGCAGGTAGGCGACCGCCGCCGACTGGCGCAGCCCGTTCTTCACCGTCAGCTGGTAATAGGTGGCACCTTCCTGGCTCTCGCCATTGACATCGTCATTGCGCGGAATGCCGGCCTGCACGCAGGCGTCAAGCACCGCGTCCGAGACCGGGTGGCGCTCGGTCACATCCGAGACATTCAGCGGGCCACCTGTGGCGTGCCAGCGATCCTTCCCGCGTTCCTGGTTCTGCGAGCGGCGGAAATAGGGAAACACGTCTTCCCAGCTCCAGCCCTCGCAACCCAGTTGTCGCCACCCGTCATAGTCGGCCTGCTGTCCGCGGATATAGAGCAGGCCGTTGATTGACGACGACCCGCCCAGCACCTTGCCGCGCGGCCACAGATGCACGC
>DAISVV010000203.1:0-5912 GCA_036840015.1 Micropepsaceae bacterium | reverse complement strand
TTCCCGACCCGCATCTCGTTCCAGGTGACCTCCAAGATCGACAGCCGCACCATCCTCGGCGAACAGGGCGCAGAGCAGCTTCTCGGCCAGGGCGACATGCTGCTGATGGAAGGCGGCGGCCGCATCCGCCGCGTCCACGGACCTTACGTGTCCGACGAGGAAGTCGAGGAAGTCGTCAAGTACCTGCGCACCCAGGGTGAACCCGTCTACATCGAGGACATCACCCAGGAGCCCGAGGAACCTGAGGCAGGTGACCTTCTTGAAACCGAAGGTGAAGGCAGCGGCGACGACCTCTACGACCAGGCCGTGGCCATCGTGGCGCGCGACCGCAGGGCGACCACCTCCTACATCCAGAGGCGGCTGCAGATCGGCTACAACCGGGCGGCGCGCATCATCGAGAAGATGGAAGAGGAAGGCGTTATCTCGGCGCCCAATCACGCGGGCAAGCGCGATGTTCTTGTCGGCGATCATTCCGGGCGGGGTGGCTGAGGCCGGCCCACCCTTCTCCCTCAGCCCCGTGCAGCCGCCCGCATGGCGTCGAAGGCCGCTGCCAGCGACCTGACCAGTTCCTCGGGCCAGCTCACGTCGGATTGCGAGCCAAGGCCAAGGACCCTGGCGACATCCGCGAACTCGTGGCTGGCCCGGCTGAACATGTCACGCGTCTGCGGCACGCGCCGCTCGGCTGAGGCAAAGACCATGTCTTCCGGATGCGCCGCCTCGTGCACCCAGTCCCGTATCGCGCGCAGGCTGCGGATGTAGTCGTTGACCTCCCGCGAGATCGACGCCGTCAGCGCATAGCCGAACAGCCCCGTCATGGCCGGGACGGCACGAAACACGTGATCGACCGCATCCGCGGCCCGCACCCGCGAAGGTCCTTCGGGCGAATTGAGGAACCTCGCCAGCGCGTCGCCGAATTCCATGTGCAGCAGGGTCAGTTCCTGCCCCAGGTTCTGCCGCGCCGGACGCCATCGTATGCTCTGGCGCGTCTCGATCATCAGCGGCACGAGGATCGAGAAGACAACGGCGCCAAGGATGAAACCGCCACCCTCCACAATCGCATTGAGAAGGAATTACTCGCGAAGCCCCATGGGACCTGCCGGGTCAAACACAAGTTGCTGAAGACTGTCCATGTTGCGCCTCACCCCTCGATCATGTCGTGCAATTAATGCCCGGACAGCAGGAAACCGCTTCCCGGCGCAAGGGGCAAGCCGCCTTTGTCCTTCCTTTTGACAAACTTCACGCCTAAGAAGGCACGAGCAAAACCAAGCCTTGTTTGACCGATGACGCTCAGAGCAATCCTGTTTTCAGCCCTTTTCCTTGTCGCCGGAGCCGCGTCTGCTGCCCCGCTCAAGCCGCAGGACATTGCCGACCTCGCGAAGGTGTCGGAATACCTGAACGGCATCACCTCGCTGAAATCAAGCTTCGTCCAGGTCGGGCCGAATGGCGAGCTCGACCAGGGTGTTCTTTACGCAAGGAAGCCCGGCCGGCTGCGGTTCGAGTACGCCCCGCCAAGCCCCTACCTGATCGTCTCCGACGGCGTGACCATCGCGGTTGCAAACAACAAGCTGCGCACGGTCGATCGTTACCCGTTGGTTGACAACCCGTTGAACATCATCCTGCGCGAGAACATGGACCTGAGCCGCGACCCGCGGATTACGGCGGTCGACCGCCAGGCGGGCACGCTCCGTGTCACCGCAACCGAGAAGTCCGGTCCCCTTAAGGGACAGGTAACCCTGATCTTCAGGTACCCCTCCATCGAGATTGCGCAGTGGATCATTACCGATGCGCAAGGCTTGCAGACTATCATCGCGCTTAAGGGCCCCCAGACGGAAATCCAGTTGTCGCCGGAACTCTTTGTCCTGCGCGATGTTGACCGTTTCGGCCGCAAAGATGATTAATTTCGCCGCTCCTTGCTGAAGCCTGCGGGGCGGTGCTAGCGAAAGCCGATGACCCGCAGAGACCGTCCCGTCGTAGGCATACCGTGCGACCATCGCATGATCGGGGCCCACCCCTTTCATGCCGTCGGCGAAAAATACGTCGTGGCCGTGCGCGACGGGGCCCGTGCCATCCCGCTCCTCATCCCGGTCCTCGAGGACCCGATCGCCATGGACGAGATCCTGTCGATCGTCGACGGCGTGTTCCTGACAGGCTCACCCTCGAACGTGGCCCCGGATCTCTACGGCGGCCAGAAGCCCCGCGAGGGCGTCCTCCAGGACCGCCGCCGGGACAACACGACCCTGCCCCTGATCCGGCACGTGATCGCAAGCGGCAAGCCCTTCCTCGCCGTCTGCCGGGGCTTTCAGGAAATGAACGTCGCCTTCGGCGGAACCCTCCACCAGCATCTCGAGGAGGTTCCAGGCCGCGTCGATCACAGGGAAGACAAGGCAGCGCCGCTCGACATCCAGTACGCGCCTGCCCACGACGTGGCCCTCGCCCCCGACGGCTTTCTCGGGCGACTGGCAGGCAGGCCAACGGTGCGCGTCAACTCGCTGCACGGACAGGGCGTCGACCGCCTCGGTGAGGGCCTCATTGTCGAGGCCACGGCACCGGATGGAACAATAGAGGCAATCAGGGCAGCCGACGCCCGCGCATTCGCGCTGGGCGTTCAATGGCATCCCGAATGGAAGTTCTGGGAGGATGCCTTCTCGGCATCGATCTTCGGCGCATTCGGGCAGGCCCTCGCAGGACAGGCACAAGGGGCTGGGGCAGCAAGATGAGCAGGAACCGCGCAGAACTGAAGGAGTGGCTGAAAGAACGCCGCATTACCGAGGTGGAACTCCTCGTCCCCGACATGGCCGGCATCGCACGCGGCAAGATCCTTCCGACAAGCAAGTTCCTCTCCGGGCTCGACAACGACACGCTGCGCCTGCCTGAGAGCGTCTTTGGCCAGATGGTCACCGGCGCCGACGCCGAAACGGACGCCCTCACCTATCAGGCGCCGGACATGATCCTTGTCCCGGATGCTGACACGATCTGCGTTGTGCCATGGTACCGCGAGCCGACAGCGCAGGTGATCTGCGACTGTACGGACCGGAACGGGAAGCCAAATCCCGCTGCCCCGCGACAGGTCCTCAAGTCGATCCTCGCCAGGTTCAAGGAACGCAACTGGAAGCCCGTGGTCGCGCCTGAACTCGAGTTCTACCTCTCGCAGAAGAACATCGACCCCGACTATCCGCTGTTGCCGCCCGCCGGCAAGTCAGGCCGTCCCCAGACCGGCCGCCAGGCCTACGCCATAGATGCCGTCAACGAATTCGATCCGATGTTCGAGGACGTCTACGACTATTGTGATGCGCAGGAGATCGGCATCGACAGCCTGATCCACGAGGAAGGCGTCGCCCAGTGCGAGATCAATTTCTATCACGGCGATCCCCTGCAGCTCGCCGACCAGTCCTTCCTCTTCAAACGCACCGTGCGCCAGGCCGCCCTGCGCCATGACATCTACGCGACATTCATGGCCAAGCCCTACGAGCAGGAACCCGGCAGCGCCATGCACATCCACCAGAGCGTGGTCGATGCGAGGACAGGCAAGAACCTCTTTGCCAACAAGAACGGCAAGGACACGAGGCTTTTCCTTGCCTACATCGCGGGCTTGCAGAAATACCTGCCCGCCTCGATGCCCCTCATCGCGCCCTACGTGAACTCCTATCGCAGGCTGGTGCGCTATCTCTCGGCACCCGTGAACACTCATTGGGGCCACGAGAACCGGACCGTCGGCCTGCGCGTGCCGGAGTCCGAGCAGAAGAACCGCCGCATCGAGAACCGCGTGCCCGGCGCCGACGCCAACCCGTACCTCGCCATCGCCGCAACCCTCGCCTGCGGCTACATGGGCATGACCCAGAACCTCATGCCGACCAAGGCCATGGAAGGAAACGCCTACGAGTCGATGAAGTACCAGCTCCCCAGGCATCTTCTCGACGCCATCCAGCGCTTCCGCGGCTCGGCCGACATTCGCGAGCTTCTTGGCCCCGCTTTCGTCGACCTATACTCCGACGTGAAGGCCTCCGAACACGACGCCTACCAGCAGGTCATCAGTCCCTGGGAACGCCAGCACCTCTTGCTGAATGTCTAGGACGACGTAGCGATCTGCTTCAGCCGTGCAAGCGAGCGCAGCCGCGCACGCACGCGCTTGCGCCGCGTCACATAGCGTCGCCCGTGCCAGCCAAGCAGCATCCCGCCGGCAAGCGACACGGCCGAGGCCTCCTCGCTCGCCTTGCTGTCGGCAATCATCGCCCTGAGCTGCGGGCGCGCCACGAGCACGTCATTCATCTCGCCGAGCAGGTCCTGTAGCCGGCTGACCCGCTTCAGCAGCACCTTCGATGCGCGCCGCTCCTCGACGGTCTCGAAGAACTCGAGCGTGTAGCGCAGCTTCTTCAGCCCGATGCGCAAATCATGCAGTTCGCTGGCCTTGAGCTTGCGGGCACGCTTCAGGGCCTTGCGGCACTGCTTCAGTCGCCGCCCGGTCTGTGCGGCAGCAAAGCCGCGCACATCAACCTCGAGGTCGCGATGGGACGAGGGATTTGAAAGCCACGGCCGCTGCTGCGTGATCGAGGCAAGGTCAAGCACCAGCGCCCGGAAGCGGTCCGACGCGAGGCACTCCAGCGCCCCCCGCCACGTCTCCTCGCGCGCGCGCTCCATGCGCTGCACTAGCGGGACAAACTCGTCTTCCCGCCCAAGCTGTCGCGCCACCGGCAGCGTCATCTCGGAAAGCAGGATCTCCTTGTCGCGACAGGCACCAAGCTCCGAGGCCACCCGCTTCACCTCGCCGATCAGCACAGCCTGCTGCGCGCGCTGCTCCGCCGAAAGCATGGAGAACGCGACGCGAAGCTTGCGCAGCGCAACCCGCATCTGGTGGATGCCCTCGCTCCTGTGCCCGAGGACGACCGCATCATGGTTGTTCAGAAGGTGCTTCAGGCAGCTGCCGATGATGGTGGCCATCGCATCATCTGCTGTCTGCGCGCCACGCAGGCTGATTTTCGAGGGGCGCCAGGGTTCAAGCGCCTCGTCCGCAGCCAGCCGGAAGCCTCGCTCCGGCTTGGACAGGAACGAGAGCGTCAGGGGCAACCCGCGCGTCAGCACGCGCGCCGTCGACAGCAGGTCGTTCATGCTGCCGCGGACCAGTTCGAATTCGACCTCGCTGATGGTCAGCGTCCGTGTCGTGTCCCGCGCCAGCCGGATCTCGCCCGTATCGATGGCCGCTTCCAGTTCCACATTGCGGGCCGGCGTGAGCACCACCCGGGTCCGGCGCGTATCGACCTCGAAGATCGGCTCGAGCGGCCGACCCGACAGCAGATGGGTGACCTTCCACCGCGCCCGGCTGTCGGGAATGGAGGAAAGCTCCGGCCGCGTGCCGGCAATCTCAGACTTGTACTCCGGCCGCGTGACAAGTTCGCCCGATCCGATCTTCTTCAGGGTCTGGCACTGCACATTGCCCTCGCCCCTCACGCGCAGCACATAGCCCGCACGGCGCAGCACATGGTCTGCCGAGTCAAAATAGGTCGCCCGGCGCGTGACGGTGCTCGCGTTTCGGTGGCCCGCAAAGCCCAGGAAGGCGGAAGACTGGCGCAAGGCGCTGAGTGCGCCATCGTCCCCGACGAACTTGAGTTCGGATTCCTGATGCATGGGCGTCTGTTTCCACGGCAATGGCACCGGAATTCTCGACAGCCGACCCCGGCAACGCAAATGTCATGTTTCATTCACAAAAGTGTCATCGACGCAGCATCTGGTGGTATACCTCGCGGTATCCCCACATCCATCAGGCCCTGTGGAAAACTCTTTCGCTATGCGCGGACCGGAATGCCACACGCCTTCAGCCGCGCCTTGGCTTGCGCGATGGAAACCTCGCCGAAGTGGAAGATCGACGCCGCAAGCACCGCGCTCGCATGTCCCGCAACAATCCCCTCGGCAAGGTGATC
>DAISVV010000202.1:2256-5998 GCA_036840015.1 Micropepsaceae bacterium | reverse complement strand
GCGCCGCTTCTGGCTTCCTTTGGTCGTGTGCTGTGTCGGTGGTTCGCTGGCGCTGGACCTGGAATCCCGAAGCGCCCGCACGCACCTCGAGTTTGCGATGGAAGCGCTGACTTCGATGATGGGCGCAACCGCCGCGCGCGGGCTGGTTGCGAGTGCCTCGACCAACTGGGGTCGCAATCCCCTGGTGCTGGGGTCAGTTGCCGGGGCGAAACCTGGTCAGCTGCGGGCCCGCGACGCCCTGCGGGCGCCGATCCATGGCGGGATCCATCTGGCGGGTGAGGCGCTGGGCGAGAAATCCGTGCAGACGGTCAATGGTGCCTATGACAGCGGCCGGCAGGTCGCCCGGCGCGTGCTGAATGTCCTCAAGCGGTCCGGAGGACGGGCAATCAGCCCTGGCGGGCCTTGAATCGCGGATTCTTCTTGTTGATTACGTAGACGCGTCCCTTGCGGCGGATAACGCGGCAATCCTTGTCGCGGCCCTTGAGAGATTTCAGAGAATTCCGGATTTTCATTGGCTTTACCCGCGGCGTGCGGCCCTCAAGGGCCAAATTCGAAGGGCGGACGAATAGTGTGACCGGCGCGTATTGTCAACGCGCAAAGCGCGGCCCGAGCGGCTGTTTCCCTTGATTTGCGCGCCTGCCTCGTGGCATCGGTGCGTGGTGAACGAGGTGCTGCCTTGCTGAGTTTTGTTCGTATTGGGCTTGCTGCCGCAGCCGTGGCCCTGGTGCCGGTATGCCTGGGGTCAAATGCCGCAAGCGCCGATCCGGCGGTGCGCATGTCGTCCCCCGTGCCGGATGATCCCGTGGACCGGACCGCGGACTTCCAGGCGTGGGTGGTGCGGTTCCGCGCCGAGGCGCTGGCGCAGGGGATCTCGGCAGAGACGTTCGACAGGTCGTTTGCCGGCGTGCGGCTCAATGCACGCGTGGTCGATCTCAACGAGAACCAGCCCGAGTTCAGCCGCGCGATCTGGGACTACATGGACAGCGCCGTGTCCGCGATCCGGGTGGAAAAGGGCCGCGAGCACCTTCAGCGTTTCCGCAACACCCTCGGCCGGGCCGAGGACAAGCATGGCGTGCCGCCGAGCATCATCACGGCGATCTGGAGCCTCGAGAGCAATTTCGGCAACAACATGGGCGGCTTCAACGTCATCGAGGCGCTCGCCACGCTTGCCTTCGAGGGCCGCCGCGCAAGTTTCGGGCGCGAGCAGCTGCTTGCGGCGCTGCGGATCATCCAGTCGGGTGACGTGGAGCCGCGGCGCATGGTCGGGTCATGGGCCGGGGCCATGGGGCAGACGCAATTCATCCCGACGGCGTTCCTGCAATATGCCGAAGATGGAAACGGCGATGGACGGCGTGACCTGTGGGACACGAAGGCCGATGTGTTCAACTCGACCGCGAATTACCTTTCGAACAAGGGCTGGCAACAGGATGCACCATGCTTCGACGAGGTTCGCCTGCCGGCGGGTTTCGACCTTTCGCTGGCCGACATCTCGATCGAGAAGAGCGTTCGGGAATGGGCGGGGCTCGGGGTCACGCTGACGAATGGCAACAGCCTGCAGGGCCGCACGGGGCTTCGCGTGGACTCGCCGGCCGCGGTCATCCTGCCCGGCGGCCACAAGGGACCTGCGTTCATCGCCTATCCGAATTTCAAGGCGGTGCTGGCCTACAACAATGCGATTTCCTATGCGCTGGCGATCTGCCAGCTGTCGCGGCGCTTCGAGGGCGGGGCTTCGTTCTCCACCGACTGGCCGCGCGGGGAGGCCCCCATCCTGTCGCGGACCGACCGGCTTGAGCTGCAGATGCTGCTCAACCAGCGCGGCTTTGACGTGGGCGAACCCGATGGCGTGATCGGCAAGAGGTCGCGCGAGGCCATCCGGGCGTTCCAGAAGAAGATCGGCGTTCCCGCCGACGGCTTTGCGACGGTGACACTTCTGCAGAGCCTTCGCCAGCCCGGCTAGGCCGGCGGCGGCGGGTCGACGATGTCCTGGCGCTCGCGCAGCATGGCTTCCTTCAGCGTCCGGCTGCGCAGCAGGTAGGCTGCGAGCGTTCCCATCAGCACCGTTGCCAGGATATAGGGCAGTATCGGGTCGACGCCGTAGAGGGCATTGCCGATGAGCGGGGCAAAGATGAAGCCTGCGGCGCCCGCACCGCCCGTCAGCCCTGCCATGGCCCCCTGCTCGTCCGGCGACACGGCGAGCGACGAGGCGCCGGCAAACCCCGGACGGAGCATGCCGAAGCCGAGGCCGGACAGGACAAGCGCAAAGGCGATGAGCCCGTAGTTCGGCGCGACGATCGCCAGGATCACGAGCAGGTTCGAAACCAGTGCCACCCAGATGCCGGCGTGCACGAGGAACGATGTTCCCAGGCGGAAGCGCTGCACCAGGACGAATTGTGCAAACAGAGAGGCGATGGCCGAACACATCAGGCCAACGCCGGCGAGCTGCTGGGTATCGGAGACCGACGGGTTCAGCGTGTCGCGGATGACGAAGGCAATGGTCTGGATCGGGATCGCGCCAGCGGTTCCCTGCATGACGGCAAAGATCACGAAAGGCAGGACGCGCGGGTCGCGCCAGGACAGGGGCTTGAGTTCCTGGCGCTGGTGGGGGGCGGTGCGCTCGGGCAGGAGAAGCCAGATCGCCACGGCCGAAAGCAGGCCGATGATGCCCACGAAGAAGATCGGTGCGACGACACCAAACACCGTCAGCGCCGCACCGATGCCAGGGCCTACGGCGGCGCCAAGACCGAAGGCGGCGTTCAGCGTGGCCATGCCCTCGGTGCGCTTGTCGGGCGTGGTGCGGTCGGCAATGTAGGCCTGGGATGCGGGATAAGCGCCCGAACCGAAGATGCCGAAGATGCAGCGTGCGGCGATGAGCAGCGCGTAGGTCGCCAGTGGGGTGAGCATGCCCCACAGGCCGAACATCATCACGCCGGCGAAGGTGATCGTGGA
Organism: Micropepsaceae bacterium; assembly: GCA_036840015.1. Lineage (GTDB taxonomy): Bacteria > Pseudomonadota > Alphaproteobacteria > Micropepsales > Micropepsaceae > SZUA-430. The sequence continues at coordinate 3,052 of DAISVV010000202.1, read as the reverse complement.
GATGCCGAAGGCGGCGAGGCCAATGAGGATGACGGGCCTTCGTCCCCATCGGTCACTGCGCGCGCCCCAATAGGCCGACGAGAAGACCCAGATCGTGGCCGACACTGCGAAGATGGAGCCGACCTGGAATTCGGTGAGACCCAGTTCGCGCGCCAATGGCGGCAGGATCGCGAACATCAGGGTCTGGCCGAGGCCGTTGCCGATCAGGCAGACGAACAGCAGTGCAATCGCACGCTTGCGACCGCGTTCCGTGGTGATCCCGGTTTCTGCCTCTTCGGGCGCGAAGGATGTTCGCAGCCGCTCGAGCCAGCCGGTCTTCTGCGGCGGCTGCACGGGCGGGGTCATGGACATGGACGTTGCTGTGGCCTGTTCTGGAAACAAGGGCCGATATGCACCCGCCGGATCGAGACGGGAGCGTGACAAAAGGGCGCTGCGGACAGGTCTTCTTCCTCGCGCCTCAGTTCTCGGCCTTGAGGCGGACTTGCGCCGTGTCGCTGCGTCCGTCCGCGTCCACCACCGTGATCTGGGCAAATCCCTCCGCGTCGGGCGTCCACCAGGGGCTCGCGCTGTCGGGGAGCGGCGTGCCGTTGACCACCCACTGCAGCGGCGCACGGCCGCCGGTCGCCTTGAGGGGCATGGGTTCGGGGTTTGCGCGGTCGGTGATCGACACGGTCGCACCGTTCGGCGGGAACGAGATGCGCGGGGGCTGGACGCGCCTCAGGCCTGCCGCCATGCGCGTGCTTGAACGGAAGCGCTGGAGGCCGGGTGGCAATTGCTCGGCGTTCTGCACCCACCA
>DAISVV010000202.1:0-2246 GCA_036840015.1 Micropepsaceae bacterium | reverse complement strand
GGTGTGTTGTTTATGGTATTTGGTGCAGTCTGGTGGATTTTTGTTGGCTTTTTTGCATGCACTTGGTGTGGTGGTGGGGGGTGGCGGGGGCCTTTCCCTCGGGTGGCAGGAGATCGAAGACCTTGAGGAGCAAGGGCGCAGCATCGTTGCGTCCGATGTGGCCGGGGCGCGTCGACCCGTCTGCCCGTCCCACCCAGAGGCCCACGGTGTACCTGCGCGAAAAACCGAGCGACCAGGCATCGCGATATCCATAGGAGGTGCCCGTCTTGAACGCGACCGTGCGTGCGCGCTCGATGCCCTGGCCCATCGACCAGCCATCGGGGAGATTTGCTTCCTTCAGGATCTGGCCGAGATACCAGGCCGGCGCGGGGCCGAACATGCGCGTGGTTGGCGCGGGCGTCGTGCGGGGCAGGAAGTTGAGGGGCGCGACCTCGCCGCCGTTGGGGATGGCGGCGTAGAGCATGGTAAGGTCCCTCAGCGTCATGCCGACGCCACCGAGGGCCATGGGCAGGGATGGCAGGGCACCCTTCCTGGGGAAATGGAGCGTGGCGCCTGAATTGCGCAGCGCGGCGGCGAAGCGCAGCGGGCCGATGCGGTCGAGCAAGGCGACGGCCGGCACGTTGAGCGAAAGCTGCAAGGCCGTCTCCATCGAGACGGTACCCTGGAAGCCCCGGTCGAAGTTGCGCGGTTCATAGTCGCCGAAGGCAGTCGGCTTGTCGTCGATCAGGGTCTGGGGATGCACGATGAGTTCGTCGAAGGCCATGGCATAGATGAAGGGCTTCAATGTCGAGCCGGGCGAACGGGTGGCCGTCGCGAGGTCAACCTGCCCCGCCGCGGCCCAGAAATTTGCTCCCCCGAGATATGCCACGACATCACGCGTTTCGTTGTCGACCACGATCGCGGCAATATTGGCGTCATCGTCGAAATAGGCGCGCTCGCGCCGGGCGAGGTCCTCGAGCATCACCTGGATGTCGGCGCGCAGGGTCGTGGTGATGACCGGGTCCTTGCCCTTGTTGCCGGCGAAGAGTTCCTGCGCCGCATGCGGCGCGTTGAAGGGAAAGCGCAGGCGGCGCTCGGGGATCGGTTCCTCGCGGGCGTCGCTGGCCTCGCGGCGGGTGATGACGCCGCGCTCGGCGAGGACTGCAATGACGCGGTCGCGCGCCTTGCGGGCGGCCTGCGGGAAGCGGTCCGGCCGACGGCGCTCGGGCGATTGCGGCAGGCAGACGAGCAGCGCCGCCTCGCCCACGGTCAGGCGAGCGGGTTCCTTGCCGAACCAGGCGAGGCTTGCTGCCCTGATGCCCTCGAGATTGCCGCCATAGGGCGCCAGGGTCAGGTAGAGTTCGAGGATCTCCTCCTTGGAATAGTGCCAGTCCAGCTGGAGCGCGCGGGCGACCTGGAGGGCCTTGGCGGACAGGGTGCGTTCCCGCGGCTCCATCAGGCGGGCGACCTGCATGGTGATCGTCGATGCGCCCGAGACGACGCGTGCGTTGGCTGCCAGCTGGTAGGCGGAGCGCAGGACGGCGAAGGGGTCGACGCCAGCGTGCTCGCGGAAGCGCTGGTCTTCCCAGGCCAGCAGCATCTCGATGTAGCGCGCGTCAACGTCGGCGGGCTTTACTGGCAGGCGCCAGCGGCCGTCTGATGATGCAAAGGCGCGAAGCAGCGTGCCCTTCGCCGAGGTGACGATCACGGAGCGGTCGTCGATGCGCGACTTCTCGAGCGGAAAGACGCGATCAAGGACGGCCAGCGAAAAGACGAGGCCTATTGCGGCGAAGGCCGCGACCAAGAGCCAGGGGCTACGTGCGAGGCGGGAGGCGAGCCCCTGCGCCAGATGCTGGCGCAGGGTAACTGTTCCGGGATGCTTGCCGTCTTCAGGGGGTTGCAATCGTCAACTGTCCCATGCCGGTGCGCGCACGAACGCGTGGCGCGTACATGTCCTCGACCAGGGCCGCAGGCACCGTGTAGCTGCCCGGCACCGTGGCGCGCACGATGTAGGCGAAGCTGAACCTGGGCTTGAGGCGGGCCGTGTTGTCCTTCGGATCGGTGGACTGGTAGCTCGAGCCGATGTCGAAGGTTGCAACGAAACGGTCATCGCGCGCCTCGGCGATGTTGGAGGCGGACAGCGAGGGGAGGAAGGGATAGATCGTCGATCCGTCCTCCTTGCGCTGACCGCGCCCTCGATCTCGAAGCCGCCCGGCAGCAGGTCGAGCAGCGCCATCAGGCGGGCCCGGTAATCATCGAGCAGGCCG
>DAISVV010000201.1:0-6081 GCA_036840015.1 Micropepsaceae bacterium | reverse complement strand
CGCATCCTCTCGGCCCTCCTCGAGCACGCCATCACGCCCGCCAATATCGGTGGCATCGTCGTCGAGCTCGCCATCGGCACCCTCATCGCCTGGCCGTGGCTGGCGCTGCAAGCCTGACACGCCGTGGCCCCCAACGAGAACCCCCAAGCGGGGGGGGGGGGGGGGGGGGGCGCGGGGGGCCGGGGGGGGCCCCCCCAGGGGGGCCCCAAGGGGGAGCCGCTCGCGCGGCGTGAGGGATGGGGGCCAGCGCTCGCCTACTTCACCACACCCTTGCGCGCCGCCTTGCTGTCCAGCCCCGAGCGGTTTTCGCGGGCTTGCAGCTCGGCATACACATCCTCAGGCTTCACGTCGCTCGAAGCCCACAACACGCAAAGGTGATAGAGCAGGTCAGCCGACTCCTCGACCTTTGCCTTGTAGTCGCTGCCAAGGCACGCAATGGCAACCTCGACGGCTTCCTCACCGACCTTCTTGGCACACTTCGCCGTACCTTCCACCAGCAGCTTGGCCGTGTAGGACTGGGACGGATCGGCAGCCTTGCGGCTCGTGACCTGGCTGAACAAATGGTCGAAGGGATGCATGGTGGCCCCGGATACATGTCGGGAATCGACAGAACCACAAGCCTATAGCGCCGCGAGGATGCTGGCAAAAAAGGATTCTGCTACGCAGGCGTGACATGCTAGCATCATCGATCCCTTGGCAGATGTGCATATGAAGCGCCAGTTCGATGCCCTTACGGCAGGCCTGATCCAGCGGCTCGCCCCGGTTTCCGTTGCGGCAGCGATGCTGTGGCTGGCAATGGTCTGGGCTGTAGCATGACCCCGGCGATAACCCTTAAAGACGTTGTGGTTGCCTATCGCAGGGTTCCGGCCGTGCATCACCTGTCCGGCACATTTGCGCCAGGCTCGCTGACGGCCATTGCTGGCCCCAACGGCGCCGGCAAGAGCACGCTTCTGAAAGCCATCATGGGTTTCCTGCCTTTGAGCAGCGGACGGATCGACACCGGAGGCACGCAGCCGACGCGCTTCGCCTATTTGCAGCAGGCCCCCGAGATCGACCGCAGCTTCCCCATCTCGGTGCTGCAGACCGTCATGTTCGGCGCCTGGCCGCGCGCCGGGGCCTTCCGCGCGGTCTCGAAGCTTGACCGGGAATGTGCCCGGGCCGGCATCGCGAATGTGGGCCTTGATGGCTACGAGCACGCTCCCATTGCAGCGCTCTCGACGGGACAGTGGCAGCGCACGCTTTTCGCGCGCCTCATCCTGCAGGACGCCCGCGTGATCCTGCTCGACGAACCCTTTGCCTCGCTGGACGAGCGGACGACCGACGAGCTCATGGCTCTGGTGCATGGCTGGCACAAGGATGGTCGCAGCGTGATCGCGGTGCTGCACGACCTTGCCTTCATCCGGCAACATTTCCCGCAGACATTGTTGCTCGCGCGCGAGCGCGTTGCCTGGGGTCCGACAGCCGAGACCCGCTCGCAGGACAACCTGGTCAAGGCCAAGGCGATGACCGACCGCTGGGCCCGCGATGGAGAGCGCGCGCCGCAGCACCATCACGATCACACGGGCCACGCCCACGCATGAGCGCCTATTACGACCTCCTGGTGTCGCCATTCATGGACTTCGAGTTCATGCGCCGCGCGCTGGTGGCATGCTTCGCGCTGATCACCGGCGCGGGCCCGATCGGCGTCTTTCTCGTGCTGAGGCGTATGAGCCTGAGTGGAGACGCCATCGTTCACGCCGTCCTGCCGGGCGTTGCAATCGGCTATCTGCTGTCGGGCCTGTCGGTCTGGGCGATGAGCCTTGGCGGCGTTGTCGCCGGTCTTGTGGTAGCCCTTCTTGCCGGCGCAACGGCGCGCTCGACGGGAATAAAGGAAGACGCAAGCCTGGCCGGCTTTTATCTTGCAAGCCTTGCCCTTGGTGTGCTGATCGTCTCGGCCGCAGGATCGTCGGTTGATCTTCTTCACATCCTCTTCGGCTCGATCCTTGCCGTCGACGACGAGGGCCTGCTGCTGGTAGTGAGCGTGGGCACGCTCTCGATGTTGCTCATGGCCGCCATATTCAGGCCACTCGCGCTGGAATGTTTTGACCCCATCTTTGCGCGCGCGGTAGGGGCGGGCGGTGGCTGGGCCTACGCGATCTTCATGGGTCTTGTTGTGTTGAACCTTGTGGCAGCCTTCCAGGCCCTCGGCACGCTGATGGCCGGTGGCCTGATGATGCTGCCGGCTTTGGCCGCGCGCTTCTGGTCCGAGAACCTGGGAACGATCATCGTCACGGCCACGGTCTTTGCCATGATGGCAAGCCTGACCGGCCTGCTCGTGTCTTTCCATGTCGAGCTCGCCTCGGGCCCGTCCATCGTCATGACCGCAGCTGCGATCTATGTCAGTTCGATCATTCTGGGCACCCGCTCTGGTCTTCTGGCAAGGCTGCTGCGACGTCCCCATTATCACGACCCGAAGGAGGCGCGACGATGATACGCATCACCTGTTTGTTTCTGGGCTGGCTGTTGACCTGGATCGCGCCCGCAGGCGCCAAACCTCTCGAAGTTGTCGCCAGCTTCTCAATTCTGGGCGACATGACCGAGCGCGTGGGCGGCGAGGACATTAAGCTGACAGTGCTCATCGGCCCTGATAGCGACGCGCATGGGTTTGAACCCACGCCCGCCGACGCCCGCAGGCTTGCCGCCGCCGACATCATTCTGGCCAACGGCCTCGGGTTCGAACCTTGGCTGAAACGTCTCACGCAATCATCCGGGGCAAAGGCGCCGATCATCGAGGTCTCGAAATCTGTCAGGCCGCTGCCGCTGAAGCATGCTGGCCATGGCCACAGCCACGCTCACAAGCACAACCATGACGGCGGCTTCGACCCCCACGCCTGGCAGGACGCTCGCAATGCTGTCGTTTATGTGTCCAACATCGCCGGCGCTTTGGCCAAGGCCGACCCCGCCAACGCCGCGGCCTACAGGTCGCGCGCCAAGGAATATGAAGCCGAGCTCCGGCTGCTCGACGCCGACATCCGCAAGAGCCTCAGCGCGATCCCGCAGGCACGGCGCCGCGTGATCACCTCGCACGACGCCTTCGGCTATTTTGGCAGCGCCTACGACGTGACCTTCCTGGCTCCCCTCGGGACATCGACGGAAGCCCAGGCCTCTGCCAAGGGCGTCGCGCGCCTGATCGAGCAGATCCGTCGGGAAAAGATCAGGACGCTTTTCGTGGAAAACATCACCGATCCACGGCTGATCGAGCAGCTCGCCCGCGAGACGGGCGCCAGGATTGGTGGCCAGCTCTACTCCGACGCGCTGTCAGGCGCCCAAGGGCCGGCCCCGACTTACATCGGGATGATGCGCCACAACACACGCCTCTTGACTGGCGCGATGGCTGAGGGTTCATGACGCCGGAAAGTTCCGGAGTCTGACATGTCATCTCAAGTGCCTGTGACCGTCCTGACCGGCTACCTCGGTGCCGGCAAGACCACACTGCTGAACCGCATCCTCACCGAGCAGCACGGCAAGCGCTACGCCGTGATCGTCAACGAGTTCGGCGAGATCGGCATCGACAACGACCTCGTCGTCGACACCGACGAGGAAGTCTTCGAGATGAACAACGGCTGCATCTGCTGCACCGTGCGCGGCGACCTGATCCGCATCCTCGGCGGCCTGATGAAGCGCAAGGAGAAATTCGACGCCATCCTCGTCGAGACGACGGGCCTCGCCGATCCCTCGCCCGTGGTCCAGACCTTCCTCGTCGACGACGACGTGAAGGCCCGCACGCGCCTCGACTCGGTCACGACCGTCATCGACGCCAAGCACATCCTCCAGCGCCTCAAGGATTCAAAGGAGGCGCATGAACAGGTTGCCTTCGCCGACCAGCTCATCCTGAACAAGACCGACCTCGTCACGCAGGAAGAGCTCGCGCGCGTGGAACGCGTGATCCGCCAGATAAACCCCATCGCGCCGATCCACTACACCCAGCGATGCGCGATCGAACTCGACAAGGTCCTCGACCGCGGCGCCTTCGACCTCTCCCGCGCGCTCGAGCTCGAGCCGCATCTGCTCGACACCGGTGAGCACGACCACGAACACGAGATCGACATCCACTCCGTGTCGCTGTCGACCAACCAGCCCCTCGACGCCAACCGCGTGACCAGCTGGCTCCAGGGCCTCCTGCAGCAGAAGGGCCAGGACATCCTGCGCATGAAGGGTATCCTCGATATCCGCGGCCGCGACGAGCGCCTCGTCTTCCAGGCCGTGCACATGGTCATGGAGGGCGACTTCCAGCGTCCCTGGAAGGAAGGCGAGAAGCGCTTCAGCCGCATCGTCTTCATCGGGCGCAACCTCGACGAGGCCGAGCTGCAAGCCGGCTTCGCCGCCTGCGTGGCCTGACCCCGATGGCAGATCCCACCATCGCAGGCGGTCGCGCCTGGACATTCGACGCGCCGGTTATCGCCTGTGGCTTCGACAGGACCGGCATCGGCGCCTTCGCCTGCGGTGACGGCACGCTGAGGTTTTTCGTCGACGAGCAGGAGCCCGCTTCAATCAGCCTGCACGCGGGCGCCATCCTCGCGCTCGGCATCCACCCGGGGGGCGGCTTCCTGACCGGCGGCGATGACGGACGCCTCGTGCACACGATCCCCGGCGGCGAGAGCCGCATCCTCTTCGAGCAGAAGGGCAAGTGGATCGAGTCCCTCGCCGTGTCCGATGCATCGGGCCGCGGCGCCTTCACCCTCGGCAAGGAAGCGGTGGTCCTCGACGCCAGCCAGGTCATCGGGCGCTTCACCCATCCCACGACAGCAACCGGCGTGGCCTTCGACCCGAAGGGTAGGCGCATCGCCGTCTCGCACTACAACGGCGCCTCGCTCTGGTGGACAAAGTCCTCGACCCAGACACCGACCGTGCTGAACTGGAAGGGCTCGCATCTCGGCGTCACCTGGAGCCCCGACGGCAAGTTCCTTGTCACCACCATGCAGGAAAGTGCCTTGCACGGCTGGCGCATCGAGGACGCCGCCGACATGCGCATGACCGGCTATCCCTCAAAGGTCAAGTCGATGGCCTGGGAGCACCGCGGCAAGGTCCTCATGACGGCCGGCGCCCCGCAGGTGATCGGCTGGCCTTTCACCGGCCGCAACGGCCCGATGGGTCGCGAACCGCTGCAGGTCGGCCCCGAGGGCGAGGCGATCATCCAGGTCGTTGCAACCCACCCCGAGTTCGACCTCGTCGCCGCCGGCACCGCCGACGGCCGGGTATGGATGCAGTGGATCGGCGAGGAGGAAGCCGGCACGGTCGCACGCGACCTGCCGCCCGTCACCTGCATGGCCTTCGCTCCCGACGGCTCAAGCCTCGCCGTGGGAACCGAGACAGGCTACGCGGCCGTGCTGGATGCGGCCTGACGGCCTCATTCCTTCGAATCGTTGAAGAATTCCTTGAGCCGCGCGAAGAAGTTCGTCGTCTCGGGTGAGTTCTTCTCGCTGCCAGCCTTCTCGAACTCGCGCAGCAGCTCCTGCTGCTTCTTGTTCAGGTTCACCGGCGTCTCGACCATCACCTCGACGAACAGGTCGCCGCTCGGCCCCTGGCCGCGCAGGCCCGGCATGCCCTTGCCGCGCAGGCGGAACTGCTTGCCGGACTGCGTGCCCTCGGGGATCGAGATCCGCGCCCGGCCACCGCCAAGCGTCGGCACCTCGACATGCCCGCCCAGCGCCGCCGTCGTCAGGCTGACAGGCACGCGGCAATGCAGGTTTTCTTCCTCGCGCTTGAAGAGCGGGTGGGGCGAGACCGACAGGAAGATGTAAAGGTCGCCCTTCGGCCCGCCGCGAAGGCCCGCCTCGCCCTCGTTGGGCAGGCGGATGCGATTGCCATCCGCAACACCCTGCGGGATGTTGACGTTGATCGTGCGCTCTTTCTGCACGCGCCCCGCGCCCGAGCAGGCGCGGCACGGGTTCTTGACCATGCGGCCAAGCCCCTGGCATGTCGGGCACGTCCGTGCGATCGTGAAGAAGCCCTGCTGCGCGCGCACCTTGCCGATGCCCGAACACGTCGTGCAGGTCTGCGGCTTCGTTCCGGGCTCGGCCCCTGTGCCGCCGCACGGCTCGC
>DAISVV010000200.1:0-6082 GCA_036840015.1 Micropepsaceae bacterium | reverse complement strand
GCGAGCCACACGCATTCGGCGTTTTCTGATCATACTCCAGAAACAGCTGTTGCCGCTTGGCCACCTCCTCCCCCAGACCTCGGCTATCTCGATGAGCGCAAAGTCGATGCCCGCCGTCACACCGCCACCCGTGATGCGGTTGCGATCCTTCACCACGCGCGCCGCCTCAGGAATGGCGCCGAACGATGAAAGCCAGTCAAGCCACATCCAGTGACACGTTGCCCGATGGCCCTTGAGCAGCCCGGCCGCACCGAGGACCAGCGAGCCCGTGCACTCCGAAGTCACATAGCGCGCACCCTCGGCCTGCCGGCGCAGGAACGAGAGCGTCTCCTCGTCGCCCATCAGCGCAACCTGTCCCGCGCCACCGGGCACGCAGATCATGTCGAGCGGAGGGCATGTTTCGAATGTCGCCGTTGGCACAAGGGCAAAGCCCGAGTCCGAGGGCACCGGATCGAGCGTCTTCCAGACATGATGCACCTGCGCGCCCGGCGCCCGCGACAGGAACTGCGCCGGGCCCGTCAGGTCGAGCTGCGTCAGGTTGGGGTAGAGCAGGAAGCCGATGTGAAAGGACTGGGTCATGAGGGTGCCTCTGCAACGCCGGTGCGCCACAGATAACAGGCCCGCAAGCCTGCCGGAACCCGCCACAGGCGTCCCGGATCAGCCCTCATGGCACCAACCGCCCACTTGAGCCCGGCCCGTCCCCCGACTAGGCTCCGGCCCCATGCTGCACCAGACCAAGTTCCAGTCTTTCACCGAGACAACCTCACCCCTGCAGGGCGCCCCGCGCCTTGCTGCCCTCCGCGCCGAACTGAAGCGCCGCGGCCTCGACGGCTTCGTCGTCCCGCGCGCCGATGAATATCAGGGCGAATATGTCCCCCCGCGGGCCGAACGCCTGGCCTGGCTGACGGGCTTCACCGGATCGGCCGGCGCCGCCGTCGTCCTCCTCGACAAGGCCGCCATCTTCACCGACGGACGATACACCGTGCAGACACCCGAGCAGGTCGACGGCAAGGCCTTCGAATACCGCTCGCTGGTCGACGAGCCGCCGCCGGACTGGATCGCAGACAACCTGCCCAAGGGCGGCAAGCTCGCCTACGACCCGTGGATGCACACGGCCTCAGGCGTCGAGGCGCTTCAATCCGCCGTCGCAAAGGCTGGTGGAACACTTGTTCCGTGCACGGATAATCCGCTCGACGCCGTCTGGGACGACCAGCCTGCCCCGCCGATGGGCGCCGTCTCGGCCCACCCGCTCGAGCACGCCGGCGAAACCGCCGAAGCCAAGCGCGAGCGCATCGCCGAGGGCCTGCGCAAGGCCGGCGCCGACGCCGCCATGCTGACTCTGCCCGAGTCGATTGCCTGGCTTCTCAACATCCGCGGCAGCGACGTCCCCCACACGCCCTTCCCGCACGCCTACGCGATCCTCGGCAGTGACGCGCATGTCGATCTCTTCATCGACCGCGGGAAATTCACCCCCGGCCTCGACGAATGGCTGGGCAACAAGGTCACGGTGCGGCCACCGGCCGAACTTGGCCCCCACCTGAAAACCCTCAAGGGCCGCAAGGTCCAGGTCGACCCGGCCACCGCCGCTGCCTGGCTCTTCGACCGCCTGAAGGAAGCAGGCGCCACGATCCAGCGCGCCAATGATCCGGTCCTCCTGCCCAAGGCCTGCAAGAACGCAACCGAGCTTGCCGGCACAAGGCGCGCCCACGAGCGCGATGGCATCGCCCTGTCGAAGTTCCTCGCCTGGCTCGCGACCGAAGCGCCCAAGGGCGGCGTGGACGAGATCGAGGCCTGCCGCGTGCTCGAGAATTTCCGCCTCGAGACCGGCATCCTCAAGGACCTGAGCTTCGGCTCCATCTCCGGCGCAGGCCCCAACGCGGCCCTGCCGCACTACCGCGTCACGTCCAAGTCGAACCGCAAGCTGCGTTCGGGCGAGATCTATCTCGTCGACTCCGGCGGCCAGTATCTCGACGGCACGACCGACGTCACCCGCACCATCGTCGTGGGCACGCCGACAGCCGAGATGAAGGACCGCTTCACCCGCGTCCTCAAGGGACACATTGCCCTCGCCCGCGCCCGCTTTCCTGAAGGAACGACAGGCGTGCAGCTCGACACGCTCGCCCGCATGTCGCTCTGGGAGGGCGGCTACGACTATGACCACGGCACGGGCCATGGCGTAGGCGCTTACCTGAGCGTCCATGAGGGTCCGCAGAACATCTCCAAGAAGCAGGTGAATGTCGCGCTGAAGCCCGGCATGATCATCTCGAACGAGCCTGGCTACTACAAGGTCGGCCACTACGGCATCCGGATCGAGAACCTGATCGTGGTTACGGAACCGAAGGACGTGGGCGGCGAACGCAAGATGATGGAATTCGAAACCATCACGCTCGCCCCCATCGACCTGAACCTCGTGGAACCCGGCATGCTGTCAGACGCCGAGCGCAAGTGGCTGAACGACTATCACGCCCGCGTGCGCGATAAGATCGCCCCCGGCCTCGGCGGCAGCGCGAAGGCGTGGCTGCTCGACGCCACGCGTCCCGTCTGACCGCACGATGGCCCCGATTGACCGCCTCGACCATGTGATCATTGCTGTCCGCGACCTCGAGGCCGCGGCCGGCGCCTGGCGCAAGCTGGGCCTGACCCTCACGCCCCGCGGCCTGCACGAAGGCAAGGGAACCGGCAATCACTGCATCATGTTCCCCGACAGCTATGTCGAGCTGCTGGGCATCGTCGACGCGACAGGCGCGCAAGGCAGGCTTGCCGAGCGTGTGCGCACCCGTGGCGAAGGCGGCATGGGGCTGGCCTGGGGCGCCGATGATGCAGGCCGCGCCTGTGCCGCCCTGCGCGCCGCCGGCATCGACGCCGAGGACCCGAACGACCTCTCCCGCCCCCTCGATCTCGACGGCCGGCAGGACATGGTCCGCTTCCGCAACGTGATGCTGCCGAAGCTCGACCTGCCAGGCACGATGCAGTTCGTCTGCACCCACCTGACCCCGGAACTGACCCGCGCGCGTCGCGAATGGATGCTGCATCCGAGCGGGGCAACCGGCATTGCAGAAATCATGATTGCCGTCGACGACGAGACCGCTGCCCGCACGCAACTGGTCGAGGCAAAGCCTTCGAACACGACGATCACGCTCTCAAGCCGCAGCACCATTGAAGGCAAGCTCGGCGCCAAGGCACTCACCGGGGCCCCGCGCGATGGCATCGTGGCCCTGTCCCTGCGTGTCAATGAACTCGACGCCGCCGCGGCAATGCTGTCGATGGGACGCATTCCCCACGAAGAACGCCGTGACTGCGTGATCGTCCCCGCCACCGCAACCCACGGCGTCGCGCTGGTGCTGGCCGAGGACTGACCTCAGGCGATTGCCCGGCCACGCGCCGGGCTCCACGCCCGCACGATGGCCAGGAACACGAGCACGATCCCGACAACGGGCAGGACAAGCCCGCTTCCGGCCACTGCAAGGCCGGCCGCCGCCGCCCACATGATCGAGGCGAAGGCCTCCGACAGCGTGGCGAACCGCGAAGAGGTATGCCGGCGCCGGAACTGGCTGCGCCGCGCCTGCGCGCGAAACCAGAACTGGATGGCTGTCGCCGACGCAGCCGACGCCGCAATCCCAGCGCTCGCGAGAACCGCAGCACTCGGCGAATACAAGGCAAGGCCTGCCACCAGCGGCGCAAAGACGACCGCAACGCACACGCCCACCGCCTCAAGCTTGCTGCGCATGAGGCGCTGCGGCCCGACAGGCGCGGTCAGCACCAGGTCAGGCGCATCTTCACCGCAGATCGTCAGCCACGCGAGCCCGCCCGCCAGTTGTCCCGCCGCCATGACGAGCACCGGCACCACCACGACCGCAACGCCCCCATCGAGCGCATAGCTGTGCCACAGCATGGCCGCTGGCGGCAGCAGATAGAGCAGCTGCATGAGCGACTGCGACAGCAGCCACGGATCACGCAGGATCAGAAGGATCTCCTTGCGTCGCAACGACGAACTGGCCGACCCCACCTGGAAGCGCCGCGTGGCACGCTCCGGCGCAACCCGCCCCTGTGGCGCGCTCGACGCGGCCAGCGCATAGGTGGCAAAGCGGGGAACATTCAGGGCTGCCGTCAAGATGAAGAAGACAAGGCTGAGACCCAGCACGGCCAGCAGCGCCACGCTGTCGCCCAGCACCGCCCGTGCAGGCAGCCACGCAAGGCTCTCAGCATCTGGCATGCGCTGAAGCACCGCATCCGATCCGAGGTAAGCAAGGCGTGAAAGCGTCCCCGTCGAGAACAGCGCCGCCATTTGCAGCCCGACGGCAAACAGGCCACCCACGATCGCCGCAACAATCTGCGCGACCAGCCGCGTCCGCTTCGGACCGATGCCCCTGAACAGCGCCACCGTGAGCAGGATCGCAACCGCCGTCGCAGCCATGGCAAGCGCCGGGATCACGCCATAGGCCGCAAGCCAGTGCACCCCGCCATTCCACGCCAGCATGTTGATGAAGGGACCGACAAAGAGCAGCGACATCAGGCTGACCGACATGACGATCCCACCCACCCGCACGGCAAACAGGCGCTGCGCCCGGACCGGCGAACTGAGAATGAGCTCAAGGTCGGAGCGCGTATAGAACGTCCGCGTCACGCTCTCCATGGCCTGCGAAAGGACTGCCGAGGCCGAGAGCACAAGGCCTGCCGACACGCCAACCAGCGTGGCAAGGTCATCCTCGAGCGCAAGCCCGGCCAGCGGCCCGACCACGAAGTGCGCAACAAGATGCATGACGGAAAGGAAGATAGCGACCGCAATGAGGATCCCGCGCAGCCGGCCCGGCCTGTCAGCGCCCACCACCGAGAAGACATCGCGCCAGGCAAGCCGCGTCTCGTGGCGCAGGAACCAGACGATCGATCCGGGCGTGCTCATGCGACGTTTGCGTCCTGCTCGACGATCGCAAGGAACAGTTCTTCAAGACAGGAATCACCACGCCCGACGCGCTCGCGCAGTTCATTGAGCGTACCCTCGGCGACAAGCCGCCCACCCGAGATTACGCCGATCCGGTCACCCATGCGCTCGGCGATCTCGAGGATGTGGGTCGTCATGATGACGGTGCAGCCCCGTCGCACACGATCAGCCAGCACGGACTTCACCAGCCGCGCGCTGCCTGCATCAAGCCCCGTGAGTGGCTCATCGAGGATGATGAGCTGCGGATCGTGCACGAGCGCACCCGCCAGCGCCACCTTCTGGCGCATGCCGCGCGAGAAACCTTCACAATGGGAATGCTGCACGTGTTCACGCCCGAGCAGCGCAACAAGCTCGAGCGCCCGCGCCTCGGCCACGTCAGGCTCGACGCCCCAGAGCCCGGCCACAAACTCGAGATACTCGAGCGGCGTCAGCTTGTCATAGATCATGGGCTCGTCAGAGACCCAGCCGACGATCTGCTTGGCGGCAACCTGGTCACGCCGCGCATCGACACCGAAGATGTGGATCGATCCCTCGTCCGCCTGCAGCAGGCCACTCACCATGCGCAGCGTCGTCGTCTTGCCCGCGCCATTGGGCCCAAGCAGCATGTAGAACTCGCCGCGCCGGACAGTCAGGTCCAGCCCCGCGACCGCTAGCCGGTCAAAGCACTTGGTGAGCCCGCGGATCTCGAGGGCCGGCGGCAAGGTCTCGGTGCCCATCCGGTGTCATTCCCTTCATGAGGACTGAAAGGGGACACTTTAAGGCGGCGGCGTTGCGGAACCCTTTACGTTTGGGCGGAATGCGGCCGGTTTCCGCGGCGGAAACCCGCAGCCGCCGATCATCGCCAGCCACTCATCCTCGCTGATGACCTTGACCCCGTGCTTCTCCGCGTCCTTCAGCTTCGACCCCGCACCAGGACCGGCGACCACCAGGTCCGTCTTCGCTGACACCGATCCTGCCACCTTGGCCCCAAGCGCTTCCGCCCGCGCCTTGGCTTCGTTACGCGTCATCTTCTCGAGCGTTCCCGTGAATACGATGGTCTTGCCGGACACCATTGTGTCGGTCTTTGGTTTTTCAGCATCCTCGACAACGACCAGCGCAAGACGCCGCCCCACTTCCTCACGATTATGGTCTTCCGCAAAGAAC
>DAISVV010000199.1:1367-6099 GCA_036840015.1 Micropepsaceae bacterium | reverse complement strand
AGCACCTCCCCGGCATGGCCTAAACAACTGTCTTACCTATCGGTACCCATTGCGAGCCCGCCGCCAAGGCCGAATTTCAGCCATGGTCGCAAAATCATCACGTTTACGTCACGAGCTCGCGACAGACAGAACCCAAGCTTTTTTACAGACAGCCTGTATGATGACAGTCCATAAGGGGAGAAACCGGGAAAGAACCATGCACCAACTGCTTGGGGTCTGCGTATTCTGTGGCTCGTCCGAGGGCAGCGACCCGGCCTACGCCGACGCCGCCCGCGCGCTCGGCCGGCACATCGCCGAGGCCAAGGCCCGTTTGATCTATGGCGGGGCCTCGATCGGCCTGATGGGCGAAGTGGCCAAGGCCGCTCTCGAGGCAGGGGGCGAGGTCATCGGCATCATCCCGCAATTCCTGCGCGCCCGCGAAATCGAACTCTCAAGCCTCACCGAACTCGTGATCACGCCCAACATGCACGAGCGCAAGGAGCGCATGCACGGGCTTGCCGACGCCTTCGTGATCCTGCCGGGTGGGATCGGCACCCTTGAGGAAGTGCTTGAGGCCATGACATGGTCCCAACTCGGACTGCACCGGAAACCAATCGTGTTCGTGAACACCAAGGGCTTCTGGGATCCGCTGTTCGAGACCTTCGACCGCGTGCACACGCACAATTTCGCGCGCTACGGACTGAAGGAGCTCTACACGGTCGTCAGCCACCCGGAAGACACGATGGCTGCAATCCGTAGTTTCAGCCGTCAGGCCGTCGAGTAGCGCTCGCGCCGGAAAGCTTCCCACGACACAAGCGCCAGCGCGCTCCAGATCAGCCCGAAGGTCACCGCATGCGCCTGCGTGAACGTCTCGCCATACATGAAGACCGCCACTGAGAGGCTGAGCGTCGGCGTCACGTACTGCATGAAACCCATCATGAACATCGGCAGGCGCCTCGCCCCCGCAGCAAACAGCATCAGCGGAATGGCCGTGAGCGGACCCGCAAGCACAAGGTAGAAATCATTGAGCCAGCCATGGCTGCCAAACGCCGCATCTCCTGTCACAAACAGGAACACCAGAAACCCGCCAGCCATCGGCAGCATCAGGATTGTTTCGACAGACACACCCTCGATCGACTCCACATGGATCGTCTTCCGGATGAAGCCATAAAGGGCAAAGCTCATCGCCAGGAGCAGCGAGATCCAGGGCAGATAGCCGACCGTCAGTGTCTGGTTCGCCACCCCCAGCGCCGCAACACCCACTGCAATCTTCTGTAGAAGGGACAAACGTTCCTGCAGCATCACGACGCCCAGTACGATGCTCAGCAACGGATTGATGAAATACCCGAGGCTCGTGTCGATGATGCGGTCTTCCATCACGGCCCAGATGAAAAGCCCCCAGTTGAGTGCAATCAGAAGCGAGCTCGCGGCAAGCGCAAGCATGGCACGTGGATCGCGCAATGCAGTCCAAAGGCGCCCAAGCCGACGTTGCAGCGCTATGATGATGACCGTGAACACGACGGTCCAGACGATCCGGTGGGCGACGATCTCGATCGCGCCCGCAGATTCGATCTGCTTCCAGTAGATGGGTATGAAACCCCAGAGCACATGGGCGCCGGCGGCATAAAGCATGCCGGTACGGTCCGGCGCGGATCTGGTCATGAATGCTCGTGCGTCAGTTCACTTCTTCTCGCGATAGACATAGCGCTCATTCATGAACTGGATCAGTGCATATTCTGTCACGGCTGGCGGCAATACGTTCAGGATCTGGTTGAGTTCCGCTGACTTGCGCGGCAATTGCCCGTCCTCGATCCCTGCTGCGCGCATCAGGTCCGCAAGCATCGACGGCTTGAAATCGGCGGGATTCATGCGAGAAAGCTCAGCCTTCACGCGGGCAGCTGTCTGGCTGAAGCCCCTGGGGCGCGCAGCCTCGACAGCCTCGCCGAGCGCTGCCACGAACTCGTCGGCACGTTGATGGACATTCTGCCCGATCGACAGGTGCACATTGGGCTCTGACCCGTGATAACCGAATTGCGGCTGCACGTACCAGCCACGCGCCTTCATCTCGTCGATGATGTGGAAGCATGAGAACGCGTCCGACGTGAAAGCCACGAGATTGAGGTCGGGTTCGCCCAGCAGCCTGAGGCCAGGAGTCTTCCGGATCCCGGCGACGATGGCGTCCGTCGCGTGCTTGATCCGTCGCGCGAACTCCATGTATCCGTCATCGCCAAGTGCATTCAGCACGGCCCACGCCGCAGCCATGGGCCCGCCGGTCTTCGACGACTGGATCGTCGGATTGATGATCGTATAGCCCGTCCAGTCGGCCGTCGCGTACATCTGGAACCTTCGCAGGTCCTTGTCCCGGTGCAAGATGACCGATGCCCCCTTCGGGCAATAGGCATACTTGTGATAGTCCATCGACATCGACGTCACGCCCGGCACCGTGAAATCGAAGTCACCAAGCTTTGCACCCAGCCGCCTGTAATAGGGCAGCAGGAAGCCGCCGATGCAGCCATCGACGTGGAACAGCAACCCGTGGCGCGCCGCAATCGCGCCGATCTCGGAAATCGGATCGAGCACGCCGTGCCCATAGGACACCGCCGATGCCACGATCTGGATCGTGTTCGGCGTGATCGCCCTCTCGATGGCGGCAGGATCGGCCTTGAAGCTCTTCGTGTCGACAGGCACCAGCACCTTCTTCACGTCCAGATAGTGGCAAGCCTTGTGGAACGCGGCATGCGCGGTAACGGGCAGGATAACCTCCGGCTCCTTGATGTGCGGCTTCATCGCGCGTGCGCGGTCGCGTGCCGTCTTCACCGCAAGCATGCAACTTTCCGTACCGCCGCTCGTAAAGCTGCCGACAACACCGGCAACACCGCCCAGATGCGCCGACGCCATCGCGATGAGCTCGTTCTCGATCAGCATCATCGACGGATAGACCGTAGGGTCCAGCCCGTTTTCCGTCAGGTAGCGCATATAGGCCCACTTGCCGATTTCCTCGATCTCCGGGCCCGGGTCGTAGATGTAGGCAAGCGTCCTGCCATCGCGCCACGGCAGGTCCCGCTCGGAAAAGGCCTCGAGCGAGCGCTTGATCTCTTCGGCCGATCGGCCATGCGCCGGAATTCTCATCTTCATGTCCTCCCGCCGGAAACCTGCACACGGTCCCGCAGCAGCTTGTAGGTGATGGAGTCGATAAGCGCTTCGAACGAGGCATCGACGATGTTGGCCGAGACACCCACTGTCGACCAGCGGTGCCCGGTTTCATCCGCGCTCTCGATCATGACACGCGTCACGGCCTCCGTACCACCCGTCAGGATCCGTACCTTGTAATCGACCAGCCTCAGGTCCTCGAGCCACTTCGAGAAACGCCCAAGGTCCTTGCGCAGCGCATTGTCGAGCGCGTTAACCGGACCGTTGCACTCGCCCACATTCATGATGCGCTCGCCATCGACGACCACCTTCACGACCGCCTCGGAGACCGAGATCTCCTGACCAAGTGCATTGTGCCGCCGCTCGACAGAAACGCGGAAACCTTCGACCTTGAAGAAGGGCTCGACCAGCCCCAGCGCACGACGCGCCAGCAGCTCAAGCGAGGCATCCGCCCCGTCATAGGCATAGCCAAGGAACTCCTGCTCCTTGACCCGCTCGAGCAGGCCAGCCACCCGCGGATCCTTGGGATTGACCTCAAGGCCCATTTCGTTCAGCCGGTTGATGAGGTTGCCGCGACCAGCCTGGTCAGACACGGGAATACGCCGCTCATTGCCGATCGCCTCCGGCGGTACGTGCTCATAGGTCCGCGGATCCTTCAGCACCGCCGATGCATGCAGCCCTCCCTTGTGCGAGAACGCCGAACTGCCGACATAGGGCGCATGCCGGTTGGGGGCACGGTTGAGGATCTCGTCAAGCGTGCGTGACAGCTGGGTGATCTGCCTCAGCCTTGCCTCGCTGATACCGGTTTCGAAGTGACGGGAATAGTCCGCTTTCAGCAGGAGCGTCGGGATCAGCGACACAAGGTTCGCATTCCCGCAGCGCTCTCCCAGTCCGTTCAGCGTTCCCTGAACCTGGCGCACGCCAGCCCGGATCGCCGCAAGGGTGTTGGCAACGGCATTCTCCGTGTCATTGTGGGCATGGATGCCAAGCCTGTCGCCCGGCACCATCTTCGCCACCTCGCCCACGATGCGCTCGACCTCATGCGGCAGCGTCCCGCCATTCGTGTCGCACAACACGATCCAGCGCGCCCCGCCATCCAGCGCCGCCTTCAGGCAGGCAACGGCGTAGTCCGGGTTTGACTTGTAGCCATCGAAGAAATGCTCCGCATCGAACATGGCCTCGCGCGCGCGCCGCGCCACCTCCTGCATGCTCTCGCGGATGGCATCGAGGTTTTCCTCGCGCGGCACCTCGAGCACCTTGTCGACATGGTAGTCCCAGGACTTGCCCACAAGGCAGCAGGCAGCAGCCTTCGCATCAAGCACGCTTGCTAGCCCCGGATCATTGCCGGCGCTGCGGCCGGCACGCTTTGTCATCCCGAAGGCCACGCGCCTGGCATGCTTGAGAGGCAGCTCCTGTGCGAAGAAGGCCGTATCGGTCGGATTGGCCCCGGGCCAGCCTCCTTCGATGTAGTCAAGGCCGAAGGCATCAAGCGCCAGCGCGATCTGCCGCTTGTCCTCGACGCTGAAGTCAACACCCTGTGTCTGGGCCCCGTCGCGCAGGGTCGTATCGATGATGCCGATCATGCGGGCTCCACCCAGAACAG
>DAISVV010000199.1:0-1357 GCA_036840015.1 Micropepsaceae bacterium | reverse complement strand
CGCGGCTCATGCCATCATCCTCCACGAGGTACCCTGCGGCCCATCCTCGATCACGACACCCATGCCCTTGAGTTCGCCACGCAGCCGGTCCGCCTCGGCAAAGTCCTTGGCTTTTCGAGCAGCATTGCGCGCGGCGATGAGCCGGTCGACCACTGCGCTGTCAACTCCAACCGCGAAATCCGAGAACCTCTCCTCACCCAGGACGCCAATGAACGTGAGCGCCCGCCGCAGCGAGGCGCGCCCCTCGGCACTCTTGCGGGCGAGCGCAGTCAGCTCATGCAGGACGGACATCGCCGCCGGCGTATTGAGGTCATCCGAAAGCGCCGCCACCAGCTCGGCAGGAACATCCGCAGCCGGAGGGACGTCATGGACCAGCTTCGCCCAGTCCATCAGCGTCGCCCGCGCAGCCGTCAGCCGCTCCACCGTCCAGTCGATCGGCTGGCGGTAATGCGTCTGCAGCATGGCGAGGCGCAGCACGCGGCCATGCCAGGCCTGGCTGCCAAACTTCTTTTCAGCCAGAAGCTCGCGGATCGTGAAGAAGTTGCCGAGCGACTTCGACATCTTCTCGCCTTCCACCTGCAGGAACCCGTTGTGCATCCAGTAGTTGGCAAGATGCTTCCCGTGGTGAACGCCACGGCTCTGCGCAATCTCGTTTTCGTGATGCGGGAACATCAGGTCGATGCCACCCGCATGGATGTCGAACGTCTCGCCAAGGTGCTTTTCGCCCATCGCCGAGCACTCAATGTGCCAGCCCGGACGGCCGCGCCCCCACGGACTGTCCCAGCCCGGCTGTGTCGCATCCGATGGCTTCCAGAGCACGAAATCCATGGCGCTCTTCTTGTAGGGCGCAACCTCGACGCGGGCGCCCGCGAGCATCTCGTCGAGCGCGCGCCGCGACAGCTGCCCGTAGTCCGGATCGGACGGCACGTCGAACAGCACATGGCCTTCTGCCGCGTAGGCGTGTCCCGCCGCAATCAGCCGGGCGATCATGTCGATGATCACATCCATCGTCTCGGTCACGCGCGGCTCGACAGTCGGCGGCAGGCTTCCCAGCGCCAGCGCATCCTCCTGGTAGATCCTCGCCGTGCCTTCCGTCAGCTCGCGGATCGGGATGCCCCGCTCGGCCGCACGCGCGATGATCTTGTCCTCGACATCGGTGATGTTGCGGACATAGGTCACATGCCCAGGGCCGTAGGCATGTCGCAGCAGGCGAAAGAGAACGTCGAAGACGATGACCGGACGACCATTTCCGATATGGGCGAAGTCATAGACCGTCGGCCCGCACACATACATCCGGACGTTCTTCGGATCGATCGGCGTGAAGACCTGCTTCTCGCGCGCAAGGGTATTGTAGATC
>DAISVV010000198.1:0-6107 GCA_036840015.1 Micropepsaceae bacterium | reverse complement strand
GCCCCCCTGATCTTTTCATCAATTGATACACCACTTATCGCATGATGGAAGCACAAAGGAGCGGCAGATGAAGACCAGCAAGCGCAATGCCAAGGCGACCCCCGCGAAACGCGCGTCCGCGCGTCCCTATGACGGCCCGCCCGACTACAGGGTCGTCGGCAAGCACGGCGTCTTTCCGGAGGTGAGCCATGACGAGGCCGCACGCTTCAACTTCCTTGCCCACCTGAACCGGCATCTCGCGACCAACGTGATGCCCGGCGTGAAGGAGGCATTCGACAAGCGCGCCGAGCCCGCCTTCAGGGCTGCCAACAAGCGCCCCTTCGCCAACCGCCACGAAGTACGCAAGGCACTCGTGCAGGATCCGATGTTCCAGTGGTGGTCCGCGCTGCGCCGCGCCACGATGGAACAGCGGCAGCAGGCCGGACGCTGGGTGACCTTGCGCCAGGCAGACGAACTCAACGCACGCGTCGCAAAGCTCGCAACCGGAAAGCAGCTACAGCTCGACCCGGCACTTGAACTGCCGCGCAGCGTCTCCGGCGTCGACCATCACTGCATGCCCGGCAGCTATCACACCGAACTGACCGATGGCGATGCAACGGGTGCTGCGAACTATGACGTAGGCCTTTTCGCGACGACAGGCGGCATGCTTGGCGCCCTGAACGATGGCGGCGGACAGGCCGTTGTAAAATGGGTGAAGGAGAACCTGAAAGGTTTCCGCCCGAAGCGCATCCTCGACCTCGGCTGCGGCCTTGGCCACAACGTTGTTCCCATCGCCGAGGCCTTCCCGGATGCCGAGGTGATCGCCGTCGACGTCGGCGCCCCGATGCTGCGCTATGGAGCAGCGCGCGCACGGTCGCTGGGTGTGAAGAACATCACCTTCGTCCAGGCTGACGTCGCGAAGCTGAAGCAGTTCGAGAATGAAAGCTTCGACTGGATCCAGTCAACCATGTTCCTGCACGAAACCAGCTATCGCTCGATGCAGGAGATCTTCGCCGAGACCCAGCGCCTGCTGAAGCCAGGCGGCATCGTCCTGCATGTCGAGCAACCGCAATACGACGCCGCCATGCCGCTGTTCGAGCAGGCCATGCGAGACTGGGACGCCTTCTACAACAACGAACCCTTCTGGACGAAGATGCACGAGATCGACCTCGACGCGTGGATGGGCAAGGCAGGTTTCGGTCGCGAGACACTCATTCATGGCGGTGTCGCCGCCGTTGTCGATCCCAAGGTCTTCCCGGAGGCAGCGAAGGATACCAAGCAGGAAGACTATGGCCGAAAGGCCGCCTGGCATGTCGTGGGCGCGCGCCAGCCTGCGCGCGCGCGGTCTGAAAGGGCAGCAGCGGAATGAGCAGCAACAGCAAGATCGATCCGCTCGCGCTCGCAGGCGCCAAATCCAAGGGCAAGCGCCCCTGGTTCCTCAAGGACCAGGACACCGAGCGCCTGATGACCATCGTCATGGCGCTGGCACAGGAAGTATCTGTCCTGCGCGAACGCCTCGACACGGTGGAACGTCTCCTGGAACGCAGCGGCAAGTTCTCGCGCGCTGACATCGAGGCATTCAATCCCACCAAGGCCGAGGCTGCGGAACGCGGGGCCTGGACGCAGGAGTACCTCGCACGGATCCTGCGCGTGCTCCAGCAGGATCGGGAAGCACTGGTCGCACGCGAGTCGACCAACGAAGATCTCGCGGACGAACTTGCGAAGAACTGAAGCGAGCCTTCAGGAAACCTAGCGCGGCGCCTCGACCCTGAAGAGCGTATCGGGATACTCCTGCCCCAGGGCAAACGACTGCCAGAACAACTCGTTCTGCTTCACGCCATCGTAGAACAGGCGTATGCGCGAGGGCTGCACCCAGGCCGAGCGGGGCTGGCGGAAGAAGTCGGAATAGATCCGCTCATGCCAGCCGCGGGGCGTGGCGAAGGCAACGCGCAGTACCGCATAGTCATCCTGGGCAATGGAAAACAGCGTCTTGCCACCCTGCGGATCGATGACCCGCACGATGAAGACGGCGCGCCCCTCAAGCACGTCATCGGGCAATCGCTCGACACGGAAACCCTCGTCCAGCGCATAACGGATGACACCGAACCCGAAATTTTCGGACCACTCCTTGTCGGCATCCGACTTGGGCATCTTGCCCGCCATCGTGTAGGTGTTCTCGCCATCGAAGGTCAGCAGCATCGCAAGCTTGCCCGCGCAGGAATACTGGATCCGCACACGCCCGTTCGCCGCATGCGCAGCCCCGGTCTTCGCCGGATAGACACGCCACATCTCGTACTGCTCGCAGCGCCGGACACCCTGCGCCGTGTAGAACACCGCCTCGCCCTTCATGTAGAGCGACTTCGGCCGCACCCATTCGGGCCCGCCCGCCGCCTTGTGAGCACGCGCGACGATGTCACGCCCTTCCAGCGCCGCCTCCACGGGCAACGCCCCCGCAACCTTGTCCGGCAAGGACTGCGCCGCAGCAGCACTGCCGAGGCAAAGCAAGACAAGCAGGAGCAAGCGCATCATTGGGGTTGCTCCACGATCAGGACGTTGACATCGGCAAGCTTCTGGCGCGCATCCTTCAGGGGTTGGTACTCCGGCGAATTCCAGAACCGCTCGATCGCGGCCCGGTCCGGCCATTCGGATATCACAACCGCCTGCCCGTCTCCGAATTGCCCCTCGAGCAGGCGGCCGCCGGGCGCCCGGACCACATAGCGCCCGCCAAACCGCGCCACCAGTTCCGCAGCCGGCTTGCCATAAGTCTCCAGGAAACTCGCCCGGTCGTGAACCTTGGCGAAGACAATCATGTAGGCGGCCATGCGCACTCCTTGCCGAGACCCGCAGCATCGGGCATATCAGAAAAATGATATGCCAATTCCCAACGGGGGTGAAGCAATGAAACTCTTGCGCGCTGCAACATTGACGGTCGCCGACCTCGACAAGGCTGAAGCCCGCTACCGCGATTTCATGGACTATCGCACCGTCGAGCGCGGTCACCTCGACGCCGGCCTCGCAGCATCCTGGGGCGCCCCCAAGGCAGCTGGCGCACCCTTCGTCGTGATGAAGCCGGCAAGTGACACGCCAATCTATCTGCGCCTCGTCAAGCAGGCGCCCCACCCTGACTACGCCCCCCTGAAGACCTATGGCTGGGCCGCGATCGAGATCTGCGTGCAGGACGTGCTCGCCGCGAACGCCCGCATGCTCAAGAGCCCCTTCGAGATCATCGGCCCGCCGCGCGAGATCGATGGCCTGCCCGCCATCTATCCGATGCAGGTCAAGGGCCCCGACGGCGAGATCGTCTACCTCACGCAGATCCGCTCTGACCTGCCGGCCTATGACCTGCCGCGCGCGACCGCACCGATCGACCGCCTGTTCATCTTCGTTCTGGCCTGTTCGGACATGCACGCCTCGATCCGCTTTGGCATTGAAAAGCTCGGTCTTGCCTTCGGCCGCGACATGCAGATCGTCTACACGATGCTGGCCAATGCCTTCGGCACGCCATACGAGAAGCTCTACACGATCTCAACCGTCATCCACGAACGCGATGTGTTCCTGGAATTCGACCAGTACCCGCCGCAGGCGACGCCGCGCCCGCAACACGCCGGCATGCTGCCGCCGGGCGTCTCGGTCGGCACGCTGACCCTGCCCGACTTTGCAAGCCGCATCGAGGCGCTGAAGGACTGGCTCATAACGGAACCAGCCGTGAGACCCGGCCCTGTCTATGACGGCCGCATGTCGGCGACGGTACGCGGTCCAGACGGCAGCCTGTTCGAGGTCGTCGCACCTTGAAGCAGGTCGTCCTGGCGCAGGCGCTCGAGGACATGCCGCGCGCCGCGGACTTCATGCTCGTTGACGTGCCCGACCCACAGTGCCCGGAAGGCGGCGTCCTCGCGCAGGTCATCGACGTGTCGCTCGACCCCTATGTCGGCAGCCGCATCCGTGGCCGCCACATGGGCGAACCGCCACCACGCCCGGGCCTCGACCCCATCCCCGGCCACGCCATCATCAGGGTTCTCGAAAGCGCCTCGCCCGCGTTCCGTGCAGGCGACATGGCCTACACGATGGAAGCTGGCTGGGTTGAGCGCGTGGGCCTGGATTCTTCCCGCCTGCGCCGCATTGCCACCGGGACCGTGCCAACCGGCGCCTGGCTCTCCGTGCTGGGCATGCCAGGCCTCACCGCGTGGGCCGGCATCACGCAACTGGCGAAGGTTGGCCCTGACGATGTCCTTCTGGTCGATGCGGCCGCAGGAGCCGTCGGCGGAACCGCAGGCCAACTCGCAAAGGCCGCAGGCGCGCGCGTGGTGGGAATCGCAGGCGGCCAGGAAAAGTGCCGCCTCGTACGCGACGTCTTCGGCTTCGATGCCTGCATCGACTACAAGGCTCCCGGCTGGCTCGAGGAACTCGACCGCGCGCTGCCCACACCTCCCACCGTGCACTTCGAGAACGTGAGCACATCGATGCTTGAGGTCGCTCTCGCTAGGCTCAAACCCTATGGGCGGATTGTGCTTTGCGGCCTCGCAGGCCAGTACCACGCAACCGATGGCCCCGCGCGCATTCCCGTAGGCCCCATAATCGGCAAGCGGGCGCAAGTGATGGGCCTCGTCGTTTATGACTTCTATCCGCAGTGGGAAACGTTCATCCGCGAGGCGGCCCCCCTCGTGCAGGCCGGACGCCTGCGCCATGTCGAGGACCGCGTCGCGGGTCTCGAGAACGCCCCCGCCCTGTTCGAGCGACTGATGAACGGCAACAACACGGGCAAGTGCGTCGTTGCCGTCTCGTCCGCCTGACCCCGCTAGTCGCCCGACTTCTTGAATTCGGGATAGGCACCGAGGATCGGCAGCAGGGCGGCGCCGACCATCGTCATGAGGCCACCGAGAAGCAGCGCCTCGCCGAAATCACCGCCATTGGCTTCAGCCATGCGCGCATACCAGACCGGACCAAGCCCCGCTCCAAGCGCAAAGAAGCCGTATAGCGCCCCATAGACGGCAGCATAGCTCCGCATCCCGAAATAGCGGGCCGTCATGAAGGCCATGAAGTCGTACTCGACGCCCAGGGCAAGGCCAATCAGCACAACCGCGCCAACGGCAAACAGGTAGCTGATGCTGCCCGGCAGCGACAGCTCGACAAGGCCGATCACCGGTGCCGCCAGCATGATGAAGGCGACGCGCGGCGCCCAGAACCGGTCGATCAGCCAGCCACCACCGACACGTCCGATCGCAACCACAAGGCCGATCAGGCTGGCCATGCCGATTGCTTCCTCGCGCGAGAAACCCTCGCTCGTCAGGATGGGCACAAGGTTCGGCACAACCCCGCCCAGCGCCAGCGAGATGGGAACGAACGCAATGGCCAGCAGCCAGAACCTCCAGTGGAACACCGCCTGCCCCAGCGTCATGCCAAGAGATGATTGCGCAAGCGCCGGCGCGTTGGCTGCATCCTTGCGTTCGTTGAACATGAACAGGGCGATGGGCAGCGACACCAGCAAGGGCAAAGCAGCAATCCCGATATAGGCCTGGCGCCAGCCCACCGCCTCCGTGAGCTTGCCTGCAATCTGTGTTGCCAGTGCGCCACCCAGGCCCGTCGCGACAAGCGCAAAGCCAAGCGCAAGTCCGCGATTGGCCACGAACCACGAGTTCACGCCACGCGTCCAGGTGATTGGCAGCGTACCCGCCCCCATGATGCCCATGGCCGCCCAGGTCAGGTAGAACTGGTTGATGTCACCGGTGAGCAGGGCGAACGAGGCAAGCGAGAGGCCAAACAGAAGCACCGACGTCAGCGCAACGGGGCGGGCACCGATCCGGTCGGCAAGCCAGCCGACGAACGGACTTGCCACGACCACCGTGAGCGTCATCACAGCGAGACCAAGCTGGATCTGGGAGGTCGTCCAACCAAACTCTTTCGACAGCGGCTCCACGAAGATGCCGATCGTGTAGAACGGCAGCGGCGAAAGGCCGAGCGCAATGCCGATGGCCGCCGACAGGACGACGGGCCAACCCCTCTTGAATTCGCCCGACTGGGCCTCACCACCGCTCATCTCTTTCCCCCTGCAATATCTGAATCATTTGTCGCACTATGCCCGATTTTGCCCGCCCAGGCAATTGATATACCCTTTGACCGGCACTGCAGAG
>DAISVV010000197.1:0-6109 GCA_036840015.1 Micropepsaceae bacterium | reverse complement strand
CCGTGGCGAATTCGCCGACTGTCCTGCCGGTGAAAGACAGGCCGAAGGCAGACCTGCCGCCTGTTTCCACATGACGGGAGAGTTGAACCGGGAGGGTTGTGCGGCCGGTTGGGCCGTCAAGCGTGATGATCCCGGCGAGCGCCCGCGCGGGGATGTCGACAAGCTCGTCGGCAACGAAGCGGGCGCCGTGGACCGAGATGTCTGCCAGCCGGCCGAAGAAAGTTTCGCCACCCAGGAGAAGCTGCGCCTGAAGGCGACGATTCACCCGCGGCGACAGGCGCCGCTGGCGCGGCTCGGCAATCGCGCCTATCAGGCATGCGAACAGGAAGGCCATGAAGATGGTCAGCGCGGCGGGCGCTGCAAGCGGTGTCTGTACCGGCTGCGCGATGCCGAGCGCCGCCACCCCGACGGTCGTGCCGGCGAGGAGAAGCGCGAACGACACGATCAGCAGGGTGTTGGCGCGCTCGATGCGCGGCGTACCTTCGGGGTTTTCGCGGCCGCGCAGCAGGTGGACGACGGCGGGCATGCTCAGGAAAGATTCCAGCATCTCGGTCCAACTCGCCATGACGGGCGTGCGGATCCCCGAGAAGAGCGCGCCCGACATCATCAGCGCGAGGATCATGCCGGCGATGGTCACGGCGATGGTGCCTATTGCAGTGTCGCCTGCGATCAGCGGTATGTTCAGCAGCACGGCCAGCGCCGGGATTGCCAGCTTCAACATCCATGCGAAGGGCAGAATGCAGGCCATCAGGGCGGGCGTCCACGCCAGGCGCTCGCGCGCCGAGAGGCCGCCGCCAAACAACGGGTCCCGGATCAGGGCGGCGTCGATGGTGCCGATCCTCTGTGCGAGGCGCGCGTGGAGATGATCGCGAACAGTGTCCGGCGCAATCACGGCAATCATCGGGCGGTCGACGATGCCGCGGTTCCACTTGCGCTCGGCGGCACGAATGCGTGCAACGGCGTCCGGCCGGTAATTCGTGCGGCTCATCGAACCGCATGACGACAGCGCAGCGCGCAGCCATATCGTTTTCAATCCGATGCCAAGCGGGCTGGGGGTGCCGGCGGGCGCCTTCAGGCATGACTTGAAGAATGGGCCCGGGTCATTGGGCAGGCGCTGGGTGACGTCGATGTCGGTGAGCATCGGATCGCCGTCGATGGAGAAAGTCGGGATGTCGCAAAATGCCAGGCTTGCATTGCCGTCGAAGGCGCCTGAAACACGCTGCACGAGATCGGGTGTTGGGGCGTCTCCGGCCTGCAAAAAGAGCAGCAGGCTTCCGCTTGTCCGCGCGACGGCTGCGTTGAGGGCGGTGCCTGCGGGAATGTCGTGTGCGGTGGGGAGCCAGGAGGCGCCCGTCCGTTCGGCCAGCGCCTGCAGTGCGGCCGCATTAATCACCGCCTTGCCGTGGGCCACGAGATGGAGCTTCACCAGTTCGCGTGGATAGTCCATCTGCGACGCGACAGCGAGCGTGTACGTGGCTTTCGGCGCTTGCCGCGGGTCGGACACGAGGACAAAGATGTCGACGCTGGGCAACTCGAAGTCCGGGATGCCGATCGGCTCGACCTTGATCCAGGGCGAGATGAATTCCGAAATGGCGGCCATCAGCAGGGCCAGCACGATGAAGGCTTCGATGGCGAGAAGGGCGAGTGAAAGGGTCAAGCCTGCCCCCGAGAGACCGTCAAGGGACTGGTCTACCCGCCAGACCAGGTGAAGCATCAGTCCTGCGGCGCACAGCCCGAGGAATAATGCCCTTTGCCGGGAAATGACGTGCCAGGAAAAGCGGAAAGAACGATGACCCGCAGCCGACGGATGTGCCACCTGAATGCCCCTCGAGAACCCTCGGCGAATCGCCCCGAATCGCCAATCCCAGAGAATCGCAAGTTGAGTCGTACAACCAGTGGCAAGAAAGACTCAGGCCAGCTATTTGGACGTGTCATGACAATCAGGATGCCATGGAACCGAAACTGAAGACCCGCATCTGGGTGCAGGCGCTGATCAGGCGCGCGGAAGTGAGCGGTGCGTCTGCATTTGTTGCGCGCAAGGGCGAAGCCGATGCGGGCGCCGTCGTGGTCAAGGTGTCCCTGCTCAATGGTACGGCAACCGTGTGGGCCTCAAGTTACGGGCGAGAGGGGGAGCGGCGCTGGATCCGGGGGACGGGAGATGCGCCGGTACCCGATGCGGATGCCGAGGGCTATATCCAGCGGGCCGTGGCACGCGACAGCGACCTCTGGGTCCTGGAGGTCGAGGACCGCGAAGGGCGGGACTTCCTGACCGAGGCAAAGGGTTGAGTTTCGACTGTCCCGGGCCACCGATTTCGGGATGACACATGTTCGTTGCATTCGAACGCGCGGCGAAACTCTCTCACTTCAGTGCGTCGTGACGGTCCGGGATCGATCACGAAAAAGTGTATTTTAAACCCTTCATAATGTTGTCTATAAAATACATATCATCATGCATTAGATGTCATCTGGTCTGAGTATGGTACACAATCGTCTTAACGTGCTGAGGGCGGAGCGGGGTGTTTCCCGCAAGGATCTGGCTGAAGCCGTGGGGGTCAATTTCCAGACCGTTGGGTACATTGAGCGCGGAGATTACAGCCCGTCCCTTGAGCTCGCCCTCAGGATTGCCGACCATTTCGGCGTTCCGGTCGAGATGGTCTTCTCTCTCCGGCCCATTGAACCACTGACGAGCCAGATCCTGAAATCCAGGGGGCGTCCGCATGGATAGGTCAGTTGTCGTTGGCATTTCACTCCTGCAGCCACAGCGCCCATGGATGTCAACCGGGGCGAAGGCCCTTTTCCAACCCGCATGTCGATCCCGGTCCTTCAACGGCTTCGTCAACGACGCGGGACCATTTTTTGCAGCATTTTCTTAGGAGCAAGCCAATGTCCAACAATCCACTCACGCAGACGTTGCGAAAGACGATGAATGACCCCCAGCTGGAGTGGGCTCGTCCTCGACGGATGCGCCGGACCTTTGTCGTCGTTTTTTTGGGCCTGGTGCTGCTGCAGCCGACCTTGCCGCTTATGACGGGGTCAATTCTCGGCATCCTCCTGCTGATAATTCCCCTCATGTTCGTGGCGGCCATGCTCAATGCAGGCATTCGCGGCATGACCGAGCTTCGGTCCCGGGACCTCGACGAGCGGGAGGAAAAGATCCGCAATACGGTCTATGCGAAGCTCTATTGGCCCGGCGTGCTGCTTGGGATGGCCTCAGCGTTCATGATATCGAGCGTTGGTGATGATGGAAGGCAGATTGTCGTCGCTGCGGGGCTGTCGATTTTCTTCATTGCGATCGCCTTGCCAGCGTTGTGGCTAGCCTGGAGCCTGCCCGATGAGCCGGGTGCCGGTTAGGGTGTCAACCACCGGACCTAGGGCCTCGCCACGAGTTGATTTGTTGCCTTTCTTGGCCCACAAGAGTGGCAGGCCTTCGAGGATTATTGCCCGACATGTCCAGAACACTTCGGTCACGCCGCTGGTTTGACAATCCAGAAAATCCGGGCATGACAGCGCTCTATCTTGAGCGCTACCTTAACTATGGATTGACGCGCGAGGAGTTGCAGTCGGGCAAGCCCATCATCGGCATTGCGCAGACCGGATCGGACCTCAGCCCCTGCAACCGCCATCACCTGGAACTTGCCAAGCGCGTGCGCGAGGGTATCGCGCAGGCGGGCGGCATCGCGATCGAGTTTCCGGTCCATCCGATCCAGGAGACGGGCAAACGGCCAACAGCTGCGCGCGACCGCAACCTTGCCTATCTGGGTCTCGTCGAGGTGCTGCATGGCTATCCGCTGGACGGCGTCGTGCTGACCACGGGTTGTGACAAGACAACGCCGGCCTGCCTGATGGCGGCGGCAACCGTGAATATCCCGGCGATCGTGCTGTCGGGCGGGCCGATGCTGGACGGTCACTGGCGGGGACAGCGTGCGGGCTCGGGAACGATCATCTGGCAGGGCCGGCAGGCGCTGGCGAAGGGCGAGATCGACTATCGCGAGTTCATGGAGATGGCGGCTGCGAGTGCGCCGTCAGCCGGGCACTGCAACACGATGGGAACGGCGCTTTCGATGAATTCGGTCGCCGAGGCGCTTGGCATGTCGCTTCCGGGCTGCGCTTCCATTCCGGCACCCTATCGCGAGCGGGCGCAGATGGCGCATGCCACGGGCGTTCGCATCGTGGGCATGGTGCACGAGGCCCTCAAGCCTTCCGACATCATGACGAGGCCGGCCTTCATCAATGCGATCCGCGTGGCCGCGGCGATCGGGGCGTCGACCAACTGTCCGCCGCACCTGATCGCGATTGCGCGCCACATGGGTGTTCTGCTGACGCTCGAGGACTGGCAGACGCACGGCTATGCGGTACCGCTGCTTGTGAACTGCATGCCGGCCGGTGCCCACCTGGGCGAGGGTTTCCATCGCGCAGGTGGTGTTCCCGCCGTTATTGCGGAGCTGATCGAGGCCGGCCTCATCGAGGCAGGTGCCCAGACTGTCACGGGGCGCAGCATGGTCGAGAACTGTCGCGGACGCCTGACGCAGGAGCGCGACGTGATCCGGTCGGTGAAGGCGCCGCTCAAGGCCGATGCAGGTTTCCTTGTCATGTCTGGCAACCTGTTTGATGCCGCCGTCATGAAGACAAGCGTGATCGGAGAGGAATTCCGGCAACGCTATCTGTCCAAGGGCGGCGTGTTCGAGGGACGTGCGATCGTGTTTGACGGGCCGGAGGACTATCACCACCGCATCAATGACCCTTCGCTCAGGATCGACGCGAACTGCATCCTTGTGATGCGCAATACGGGCCCGGTGGGCTATCCGGGGTCAGCCGAAGTCGTGAACATGCAGCCGCCCGATGCCCTGCTGAAGCAGGGCATCACGGCGCTTCCCTGCATCGGCGATGGTCGGCAGAGCGGGACGAGCGCCTCGCCTTCGATCCTCAATGCCTCGCCAGAGGCGGCCGTCGGTGGTGGGCTTGCCCTGCTGCAGACCGGGGACATGATCCGGATCGACCTGAATGCACGACGGGTGGATGCGCTGGTTGACGAAGCGACGTGGGCCAGCCGCAAGGCTCGCTGGAAGCCGCCGGTGCTGACATCGCAGACGCCGTGGCAGGAGGTTGCGCGGGCGCATACGGGACAGCTGTCGGCGGGGGCGTGCTTTGAGCCGGCGACCCCCTACCTCGACATTGTCCGGCTGCGTGGCGAGGCGCGGGACTCGCACTGAGGGCGAGCGGACTTAGAGGCCGTAGCGCGACTTGGTGGCGCTGGGGACTGCCGTTGCATCCTGGAACCAGCCTGTCACCGAGTAGCGGCCGACAGGCGCAAACCCCGGCACGTAGGTCACGGCGTGGAGCTGTGGCACCGTAAACAGCATGAGTGAATTGTAGTGCGGCAGGAAGCCCTGCTCGACATTGTGCTTGTCGTCCATGAACTGAAGCATGCCGCCATAGTCGGTACGCCAGTTCCGGGTGAAGCCCATGACGTAGGCCACCAGGCGTCCCTTGGCAGCGTCAAAGTCGTTGTGCAGGGTGAGGAAGTCACCGGGGGCAAACAGGGTCGCCTGCGCGTCGGCGCGGACGATCTGCTTCATGCCGGTGATCGCGCGAATGAAGTCGAGCATCACCGGTGAATTGATGAACTCGAACAGCTGGTGCAGCAACAGTCCCGGGTCGCGCCGCTCGAGATAGGCGTCGAGCATCGGGTAGCAGCGGTAGCGGTACTGGAAACCCTGTCGTGCGCGCGCTGCAATCTTCTGGTCGAGCGCAGCGAGGTCTGCGGGCTGCATTGACGACAGGCGCTGGCGGTCGATGAACTGGGGCCCGCTGTCATCCTGGTAGGCGAGGCCAAACCTGACCTCCTGGGTCAGGCAGTGGTACACCTGATCGGCAGCGGCCGGTGCCAGAACGTCCCGGATGACGAGGCGCTTGTCCTGGCGGAAGCGCCGCGCGAGATCGTTGGTCTTGAGGCCTGCATTCAGTTGCATCGGTTGGGCGCCTCTTGGCAGTTGCAGATGCTAGCGGAGGCCGTGTGACGCGGGCAAGACAGTAGCGACTTACCCTTAGTCTGCAGGGTTGACCGTCGGGAACCACAAATGGCTGGTGCCGCGGTCTGCTTACAGTGGCT
>DAISVV010000196.1:0-6155 GCA_036840015.1 Micropepsaceae bacterium | reverse complement strand
CAATTCGCCGTGCCGTTGCCAAGTCAGTTGGTCAAACAAGCGCAGGTACCATTACAGCTCAGCGTGGCCGCCGAACAGGCTGTGTGGACACGCCGTGCTGGCGTGGTCAATGCCGCAGCCTTGCCCACTGCGGGTTCGGGCGCGCAGTGGCATGCATGGCTGCAACAGCCGCAGCAAGATGTGCAATTGCAATTACAGCTGAACCAACAACCCGCTGCTGAATGAAGCCCGCGCAAAGCCCCAGGCAACGACCGCGCCGTCGAGGCAAGGCCGCAGGACGAACGCCGCCTGACTACTTGCGTTTGCCGGCGCGCTGCTTGCCGAGGCCGATCTGCTTGGCCAGTTGCGAGCGATGCTTGGCATAGTTGGGCGCCACCATCGGATAGTCGTGCGGCAAGCCCCACTTGGCGCGGTACTCCTCCGGCGTCATTCCGTAGGAAGAACGCAGGTGACGCTTCAGCGACTTGAAGCGCAAACCGTCTTCAAGACAGATGATATACGCGTCGGTGACAGATTTCTTGACCGGCACGGCAGGCTTGACCGCCGCTTGGGGCGCAGCACCGGCAACCGCCCCAAGAAGCGACAGCAGGGTCTGGCGGACATGCTGGATCATGTCGGGTACGTCACGGGAAGGCACCGGATTGTTGGCAAGGAACGCCGTGACCATCTGCACGGTAAGCTTGGTCACGTGAGAATTGTCCAGCATGAGCGCCCGATCTGGATGAAGAACCTGACCTGACTTAAACAGACGTCCGCAATTGTTCAAGCAAAACCCGGAGCACGCTGGCGCAATACAACGCACGCGCAAATCCTCATGGGATTGACCTGATTTTGCAGACTATCAGGACACATCAAGATTTCGCGCAAGGACGGTTGCAGCCAGCCACACGCACCAACCCAACCTTGCAGTGACGCATGGCGAGCACCTATGCTCACGCGATGTCGACATTACCCGATCCGCAACCCGACACCCCACCTGCTCCTGCCGCTGGCATTCTCACAGGTGCCGGCCTCGACCGCGTCGAAACTGCCTATGCAGACGTCATGCGCGTCATGACGCTGCTGTCAGGCGTACCCGTCGCGATCTGCGCGACGGTGGCAGACTTTGCCTGGGTTGCAGCATTGGGTGTCCCGGCAGGTATCCTCTCGCTTGGCGCCTTGCTTGTACTCGCAGCCTGCGCGATCGTGCTGCCATCGCGCCGCTACATGCGAATAGGCTACCGGCTCACCGACGACGAGCTGCGCGTCGCTCAAGGACTGTTCTTCCGCACCGACACGATTGTTCCCTTCGTCCGCGTTCAGCACATCGACCTCGAGCAGGGCCCCGTCGAGCGACAGTATGGCCTGTCGAGCCTCGTCGTCCACACGTCCGGCACGCACAACAGCACGGTCACGCTGCCCGGCCTCAGGACTGAAGTCGCCACGGCGATGCGCGACACCATCCGCCGGCAGATCCTGTCTGACTTCGCATGACGGAAATCCCGGCAGATCCACCCTGGCAGCGCCTGTCTCCCCTGACCATGCTGCTCGCCATCATCAACCGGGTGCCGGGCACGCTGCAGTGGGTGCCCGCACTCGCAGCCATTGGACTTTCCTACGGTTGGATCTACGTGATCCCGGCCCTGCTGCTGCTGCACATGGCCAATGTCGCGATCTTCTGGTGGTGGTGGATCCGTTTCCGCTGGAAGATCTCCGGCACGGCCATCGTGATCGAGAGCGGGATCCTCGAGCGCAAGCATCGCACCATCCCCTTCGACCGGATCCAGGACGTCAGCATCGAGCAGGGTCTGCTCGCGCGCGTGATGGATGTCGCCAAGGTCGGCCTTGAGACGGGTGCAGCGACCGGCAAGGACGGGGAAGGCATCAAGCTCGACGCCATCAGCATGCCGCAAGCCAGCGCCTTGCGCGAAACCATACGCGCCTGGCGCGTAGGTTCAAACCCCGCCACCACCGACGCACATGTGTCGCCAGGGCAAGAACCCGACCAGGTGCTGTTCACTCTGACACCGCGCAACCTGTTCCTTGCGGGGATCTTCAATTTCTCGCTTGCGGCACTGGGCATCGTCGGTGCGATGACAACCTGGCTCGACGACATCATCGCGTTCGACATCACGGACACGAAGGACTGGGACCGCCTCCTCGACGAAACAGGGGTCCTTGCCTGGGCGGATGCGAACCGCTGGCTTGTCGGCACCGGCCTCACGCTCACGTTGTTGCTGGTTGGCGTTGTCACCGGCCTCGTGCGCACGACCCTGACCAACTGGGACTTCAGGCTCAGCCTGGGACCACGTGCCTTTCGCCGCACACGTGGACTGACCACCCGGACCGACGTCGCCATCACGCTGTCGCGCATCCAGGCCGCAATTGTCACAACCGGCATCATTCGCCGCCGGTGGGGCTGGCACGCCCTGTGGCTGCAGAGCCTGGCAAGCGACAGTGCCGCCGGCAGTTCCCACCAGGTCATTCCCTTCGCAACCCTGCAGGACATCGACCAGATCCTCGCGATCACGGGCACGCCACGGCCACCGGAGACCGTGGCCTGGCACGTACCGCCGTTCCTGGCGCAAGCCGCATCGAGCCTTTCCTTCGCGATGGCATCCGGCACCGCAGGCCTGATCGCCGCGTCACTGGGGTACTGGGAAGGAACAGCGGGAATGGTGCTGGCAGCGGTCATCATCGCCCTCACGCCGCGTCTTGCCCGCACGCACCGATGGGCAGAAGACGGTTCGCGCCTATACATCTGGCGCGGCTGGCTGAGCCCTCGTCTCACCATCATTCCCTTCACCAGCGTTCAAAGCGCCGACCTCAGGCAGGGTCCGCTGTTGCGCCACCTCGGTTGCGTGCGCCTAAGGCTCGGCATTCCCGGTGAAAGTCTGCAGGGCTCGCACGCCGTCGAGGCCATTCCACTCGCGGTTGCCAGCGACCTGCGAGCACGCATCCTTGCCACGCGCTCCTTGCCACGCCGCGCCCGCAGCAGCCATTCACCATCCCGTTCCGCCGATTCTCTTCCGGGAACCCACACCCTGCCCGCATCTGCGCCGCAGCACATCGGAACGGAGCCCACCGCTTTTGCTTGAGGTGAGGCGAAGCCATCGGCTACAGGGGAAGCCAAAGCTCCTCGGACTTTGGTTCGACACGCGACAAAAGGTGAAATCCATGCGCTTCTCCATCTCCGCCGCACGCGTCGCCGCCATGGCCGCCGCAGGCATCCTCGCCAGCACCGGAACAGCGCAAGCAGCAGGTGAGGCTCACCTCGACGGAGGATCCCTTGGTCTGATCTGGGCCGCACCATTCATCGGACTGCTGCTGTCAATCGCCATACTGCCGCTGGCCGCACCTCACTTCTGGCACCACCACTATGGCAAGGTCTCGCTGGCATGGGCGCTCGCCTTCCTCGCCCCCTTCGCGATCCTGTTCGGTACCGGCCTCGCAACCTACGAGTTGATGCACGTGCTGCTGCTGGAATACATCCCCTTCATCACGGTGCTTTTTGCGCTCTATACGATCTCCGGCGGCGTGCTGCTGGAGGGCAGGATCCGTTCCTCGGCGCTGAACAACACGGGCCTTCTTGCCACGGGCACTGCGATCGCCAGCTTCACGGGAACCACCGGTGCCTCCGTGCTGCTCATCCGCCCCGTGCTGCGCGCAAACGCAGGCCGCAAGCACAACGTTCACGTCGTCGTCTTCTTTATCTTCCTCGTCTCCAACATCGGTGGTTCGCTGACGCCGCTGGGCGACCCGCCGCTCTATATCGGCTTCCTCAAGGGTGTCGACTTCTTCTGGCCGATGCAGTTCCTCTGGTCGAAGACCCTGCTGCTCTGCGTGATCCTGCTTGCCGTCTTCTATCTTTTGGACAGCATCATGTTCATGCGCGAGGGCAAGCCCGCTGAACCGCCACAAGCCACGCCACCAGCGCCGCTGCAACTCAAAGGTTATCGCAACATCTTCCTTCTGGCCGTCGTGGTCGGCGTGATCCTCGCGTCGGCATTCTGGAAGACCGACCTTCACCTCGTGATCGCGGGCGTCCACGTCGATGCCCCGAACATCGTGCGCGTCCTCGCCCTCATGGGACTGGCGGCCATATCCATGATGCTCACGCCGATGACGTACCGGACCGGTAATGACTTTACCTGGGCGCCCATCGCCGAGGTGGCCAAGCTCTTCGTTGGCATCTTCATCACGATCGTGCCCGTGATCGCGATGCTCAAGGCCGGTGACAAGGGCGCCTTCGCCCCGCTCCTCGCCCTGATCACCAACCCCGACGGTTCGCCGAACAACGTGGCCTATTTCTGGATCACGGGCGGCCTTTCAAGCTTCCTCGACAACGCGCCGACCTACCTCGTCTTCTTCAATGCGGCAGGCGGCGACCCCGCCACCCTGATGGGACCCATGGCAGGCACCCTGGTGGCCATTTCAGCGGGCGCCGTCTTCATGGGCGCAAACACCTATATCGGCAATGCCCCGAACTTCATGGTCAAGGCAATCGCCGAGGAAGCAGGCGTCAAGATGCCGAGCTTCTTCGGCTACATGGCCTGGTCGGTGATCTTCCTGCTGCCCAGCTTTGCCCTGCTGACCTGGCTATTCTTCATCTAGGGGTCAGCCCCCTTGCGCGCAGGACGTGCACTGCGTCCTGCGCCCCTTACGCGACGGTGAGCGTTCCGCGCACTGCGTGCAGGGCGGTCGCATTTTCGTCGCCGGCATGTGCGGATTCCACCTCGACGAACACCGGACGCATGTTAGGCTTTCCGGCAATCTTTAGCCCGCACCGACAAGGCTCTCCCCATGCTGAACCGGATCGTCTTTGCTGCAACCCTCGCCGCCATTGCCGCGTCCCCCGCGGCACAGGCCGGGACGAGATACACAGACCCGCAGGGCCGCTTCTCTGTGGACGTGCCCGCGGAATGGGAGGCAGGCAAGCCCGAGGGCCAGAAAGTGGCACTGGTCATGGGCCGCCAGAGCGGCAACGAACTTGTCGGTGCCTGCATCGTCGTGGTCACGGAGACACCACAGACCAGCGGTCGGGAGCAACCTGAAATCACCGAAGCCATGACCGCCATGCTGACGCGGGAATTCTGGCAGGCAACCTACAAGGCACAGGGCGCCCAGGACATCAGCGTCGCCCAGCTCGGCGTGCGCGAAAACGCGGGGCGCAAGGTTCACTTCGTCCACGCCGAGTTCACGACCCGCAACCAGGACGGCAGCCTCCAGCGCGTGCGCGCCCAGGAAGAGGTCCACGCCGTGCCCGGCCGGACGCACGACATAGGCTGCATCGCAAGGAAGGAAAGGTTTGACCTCGCAAAGGCAGACTTCGATGCAATCCAGAAGTCCTACATGCCCCAATCTGGGCTGATTGCCATGGCACCGCTTCCTGCACCAGGCCAGTCAATGCTGACGCTCTTCGCCAATGCCGGTTTCGATGGCGTGGCTCGGGTGGTGAAGGCCGAGACCCCCAACATCACTCACGTCTCTTGGCCCACCGTGACAGGCAGTGCCGTCGTCCACGGCTACGGAGAGTGGCAGGTCTGCGAAGGCGCAAACTTCACCGGCGTGTGCATGAACCTGAATGGACCCGTATCGGCAGCCACAAACGCGGCGCTGCGCATCGGATCGGCACGGCCCGTTGCATCCACCGATCCCCTGCGCGGCCTGAGCAATGCCATCGCCACCGACTCCATGGCCGTCGTCTCGGAGGCGCTGAAAAGGATCAGGAATTGATCCTCGGACCGCCGCAATCGCGGCGATGACGCTACTGATTGCTGCCCCTCGCCGATCCCCAAGACCCGGCACAGATAACGTTTCGTAAAGGGTCTGGCCTTAGGGTTAAGGAACTCTTTCCTGTCGGTCGCACCAGTAGCCACGCGCTCTGGCGAGCACTACCGTCTGGTAGAGGTTTGGGGACGCCTCCATCATGCTGGCTTATGAGGAACTAAAGGGATCATCCGGTCGCCAGATCTTCTTCAGGCCGCAACGCTTTGCAGCCAATGAGCTGTATCACGCCACCCCGCCGAAGGTGATGCTCCCAGGCCAGGAGTTCAGGCTCACCACTCTCAGCCTCACCGGCGCCAGCGTCAACGCCAACCAGTCAGTCGAGGTGGACTTCTCCGACGGCGACATCCTCCCGATCGACATCAAGCAGTCCGGCGTTTCGATCATGG
>DAISVV010000195.1:0-6179 GCA_036840015.1 Micropepsaceae bacterium | reverse complement strand
CTCGCTGAAGCGAGGGGAGAAACGTGTGTTTCCTCAACCGCTTTAACGGGGGAGGTGGCAGCCGACGCGGTCAAGGCTGCGGCTGACGGAGGGGGCGCTCTGTTGAGGGTGCGGGCTCCCCTTCCGTGCAGCACCTTCGGTGCGCACGTACTCCCCTCGCTGAAGCGAGGGGAGAAACGTGTGTTTCCTCACCCGCTTTAGCGGGGGAGGTGGCAGCCGACGCCGTCAAGGCTGCGGCTGACGGAGGGGGGCGGGAGGTGACGTGCTCCCCTTGCTGTAGCGCAGCGAGCAAGGCTCGTCATTCGTCTTGACGGATGATTGAGCGCATGGCGCAGTCGAAGATGTGGTCGAGGACCGCGTCGAGGTTGCGATAGACGTCGTCGTTGCAAATCCGGATCACGTGCCAGCCTTGCGCTTCGAGATAGGCTGTCCGCTGGCGGTCATGACGCCGGCCCTCGTCAGTCCAGTGGGATGGACCGTCTACTTCGATCACCATTCGGGCAGCAATGCAGGCAAAATCGGTGATGTACGGGCCCAGTGGATGCTGTCGACGGAAGCGAAGGCCTTGCTGCCGCCTCTTCCGCAGAAAGGACCAGAGGATGACTTCTGCCTGCGGCATGCTTGTCCTCAGGGTTTTGGCGTATTTTGCTGCCCTTGCCGTGTTCTTTCGCATGTGCTGGTTCGAGCACAAGGTTGGCTGTGGTGCGAGCGCTGAATTGTAACAGATTGTCGTGGGCTCCCCTCCCGTGCAGCACCTTCGGTGCGCACGTACTCCCCTCGCTGAAGCGAGGGGAGAAACGTGTGTTTCCTCAACCGCTTTAACGGGGGAGGTGGCAGCCGACGCGGTCAAGGCTGCGGCTGACGGAGGGGGCGCTCTGTTGAGGGTGCGGGCTCCCCTTCCGTGCAGCACCTTCGGTGCGCACGTACTCCCCTCGCTGAAGCGAGGGGAGAAACGTGTGTTTCCTCACCCGCTTTAGCGGGGGAGGTGGCAGCCGACGCCGTCAAGGCTGCGGCTGACGGAGGGGGGCGGGAGGTGACGTGCTCCCCTTGCTGTAGCGCAGCGAGCAAGGCTCGTCATTCGTCTTGACGGATGATTGAGCGCATGGCGCAGTCGAAGATGTGGTCGAGGACCGCGTCGAGGTTGCGATAGACGTCGTCGTTGCAAATCCGGATCACGTGCCAGCCTTGCGCTTCGAGATAGGCTGTCCGCTGGCGGTCATGACGCCGGCCCTCGTCAGTCCAGTGGGATGGACCGTCTACTTCGATCACCATTCGGGCAGCAATGCAGGCAAAATCGGTGATGTACGGGCCCAGTGGATGCTGTCGACGGAAGCGAAGGCCTTGCTGCCGCCTCTTCCGCAGAAAGGACCAGAGGATGACTTCTGCCTGCGGCATGCTTGTCCTCAGGGTTTTGGCGTATTTTGCTGCCCTTGCCGTGTTCTTTCGCATGTGCTGGTTCGAGCACAAGGTTGGCTGTGGTGCGAGCGCTGAATTGTAACAGATTGTCGTGGGCTCCCCTCCCGTGCAGCACCTTCGGTGCGCACGTACTCCCCTCGCTGAAGCGAGGGGAGAAACGTGTGTTTCCTCAACCGCTTTAACGGGGGAGGGTGACGCGCCGCGGGCGTGAAGTGTGGAGAGTGGGGATAATTGTCACTCCTCCCGCAGGGAGGCCTCCAGGGCCTTCAGGCGCTCGAGGTCGAGGCTTCGCCAGTGCATGTAGATCAGGGTGCCTGCCAGCCAGAGGCTGGTCCAGCCGAGGCCGAAGGCAAGCCCGAGAAGGCCTGCGGCGCGGTCATCTTCCTGACCATAGAATTCGATGGCACTCGCATAGAGGGCCATGAAGACAAGTGCCGCGAAGATCGCCCAGAGATTGGCGTAGGCCATCCGGATGCCGAAATTCACCCGGTCGGCTGCCCGGGCGACGGCGTGCAGGATGGGATCCTCGTCTCGCGGCTGTGGCCTCGCCCGGGCCCAGAGGGAGGCTGCCATCGCGAAGGTTGCGAGGAAGACGAAGCCGATGCCGAAAATGGGCCTCACGCCGTCGCCGTATGCGACCAGCAGGGCACCCACGATCCACGCGATCACGGTGCTCAGGATCTCAATCACGAAGTATGTCTTCGACCACCAGCGCAGGCGCGCGGCGCGGTGCAGTTCCTTGCGCGCGAGGGCGGGAACGCTGTCGTCGGGCAGCGATTGCCATGCGGCTTCGAGGTCCTTCCAATCGGCTCCGCTCATGTGACCGATCCTTCCATCATTTCCTTCAGTCTTTCCTTTGCCCGGTGCAGGCGCACGCCCGCCGCCGACACGCCGATGCCGAGGACGCCGGCGACTTCCTCGGGCGAGAACCCTTCGAGCGCGAGCGTGGCTGCAACCTTCAGGCTGACCGGCAGGCGCTGGACGGCGGCTTCGAGTTTCACCCGCAGGTCCTTGTGCGTGGCGTGATCCTCGGGCGAGGCGCCGGCGGCGGGCAATGTCTCGTCGAGGCCGACCACGCGCGGTTCTCGTGCCTCTCGCGCGACGTGGCTGATGGCCCTGTTGTGGGCGATGCGCGCGACGAAGGTGCGAAGCGATGCCTCGCCGCGAAAGCCCGGCAGGGCCTGCCAGAGCGCGAGGTGGATTTCCTGCACAAGTTCCTCGCTGCGCGCGGGGTTGGCCTCATAGGAGCGGGCGATGCGCCGGATCAGCGGCGCATGCTGCCTTGCAATGTCCTCGAATCGGTTCATCCGTGGGAGAGTATCGCCTCGCTGCGCAGGCGCCGCGCGCTCAGTGCCAGCAGGGCTGCGACCAGCGCCAGCTCGACGGCGGCGATCAGCGCGAAGGGAACCGACGTGGGTGGGGCGCCCAGAAGTGGGCCTGCGAGCGCGTTCATTTCCCAGGCAAGCGGCCAGCCTGCGGCGGCGACAAGACGCTCGCCGTTCAACATGAAGCCGACAACGGCTGGCACGAAGGACAGGAGCATCAGGTAGCTCTGTGCGTCCTTGAAGTTGCGCGACCAGAAGCCGACCGTGACCTGGATGGCGGCGGCGAGCAGGGTGATCGGGACGAGATAGAGCGACACGAGCAGGCCTGCGCCGAGGCTGGTGTCGAGCCTGATGCCCAGTTGCGCCAGTTCTGACTGCTCCATCAGGTAAAGCCCGCCCAGGACGCAGGCGGTGGTACCGACGACACCCAGTGCGGCAGCGGCCATCCATTTTCCGATGACAATGCTGAGCGCGCTGACCGGGTGTACCAGAAGTGGCTCGATCGAACGTCGTTCGCGCTCGCCGGCGGTCATGTCGGCTGCTGCCGCAACGCTGACGATGAAGGGTGACAGCACAAGAAAGAGGATCAGCATGCGCGCGATCAGGTCGGCTGCACGCGAGTAGCTGTTGTTGTTCTGGGTCTCGACGGATACCGGATTGGCGATGGCCGGCGCCATGCCGCGTGCGAGAAGCCGCTGGGTGCTCAGGGTCGATGCAAAGCGCAGGATGGTCCCCTCGACCCGGTCGATCGTGGTGGACTGGGCGAGGAGGTCGCCCCTGATCTGCACGCGGGCGGTGCGGCCCTCTGCGAGACGCGTCTCGAAGTCCTCCGGAATGAGTATGCAGATGGCGGCGTCGGGTGCGAATTCGAGCCGTGCGGCCTTCAGTTCCTCCTCGAGCAGTGGCGAGGAGGGACCGCAGAAGCGGATTGGGGACCAGTTGTCATTGCGGGCTTCCGTGGCAAGCACGCTCACGGTCATCAAGATGACCAGCGGACCGAAGGCTGCATAGGCGAATCCGGAGACAAGCGCCCTGCGGTCGCGCATGAGGTCGATGAATTCCTTGAGGAAGATCGAGAGGATGATCATGCTGCTGCTCCTGTGAGCCTGAGGAATGCCGTTTCGAGGTCGCTGCCACCGCCTTTGGCGATGATTTCGGCGGGCGTGCCTTCGGCGATGAGCTTGCCCTGGTCGATGACGATCAGGCGGTCGGAGAGTTCCATCACTTCGGCCATGGCGTGGCTGGACATCAGGATGCAGACGCCCTCGCTGCGCAGCCGGCGCAGCAGGTCGCGCAGGACGCGCACCGCGAAGACATCGAGGCCGCGCGTGGGTTCGTCGAGGACAAGGTTGCGCGGAGAATGGACGATGGTGCGCGCCAGCGCCGTCTTCATGCGCTGGCCGTGACTCAGGCCGGCAGCGAAGCGGTTGCTGATGTCGCCAAGGCCCAGGGCCTCGATGGCGT
Source organism: Micropepsaceae bacterium (assembly GCA_036840015.1). Taxonomy (GTDB): domain Bacteria; phylum Pseudomonadota; class Alphaproteobacteria; order Micropepsales; family Micropepsaceae; genus SZUA-430. The sequence continues at coordinate 1,974 of DAISVV010000195.1, read as the reverse complement.
TGTCGACGGCCGTGGAGAGCCTGCGGCCGCTGAGCCCGTGGAGCTGGGCGGAGAAGCGGATGTGCTCGATGATCCGCAGACGCGGGTAGAGGCCGAAATCGTCGTGAAGCATGCCGAGGTGAGAGAGCGCTTTCGTCCGTTCACGGACGGTGTCGGCGCCGTCGATCGTGACTGTCCCAGCATCGGGGCGGATGAGGCTTCCGATCATGCGCAGCGTCGTGGTCTTGCCCGAGCCGTTGCCGCCGAGCAGCGTGGTGATGGCGCCGTCGCCGGCCGAGAAGGAAAGTCCGTCCACCGCCTTGACGGCGCCGAATGCCTTGCGAAGGTCCTTGCCGATGATCATGGGTCGAGCCTCACAGTGTCGGAGAGAGGAGGAAGCGCGGACGGGTGAACTTCGCCGCGCAGGCGTGGTCGGTGGCGCCCGCTGCCGGGTCCTGGAGGAACGCGCCGATCAGTTCCGACACGCAGCGCGAGGGGCTGTTGGTGTGGAAACCCTGCGGGATGACGAGGTGGACGCGGCGGCCGAACATGGCGAGCGCCTCCTCGGCCGCGGCGGGCGGCGTGACGGGATCGCGCGCGCCCGAGATCGCGAAGGCCGGGATGTCGGACTTGAAGGTCTGCAGCATGCGTTCGGGCAAGGCGCGATGGGGCCACACTTCGCAGGCTGTGGCGAAGGTGCGGAAATAGCTGTCGGTCATGAAACCGAAGGAGCGCGCGGCAGGGGCGGCGCGCCTTGCCAGTTCGATGTCCTCGCCGCACAGCACGCCCAGCATCGATCCGAAGGAGACGCTTTCGGCGATCCAGTCGCCCGAGCCCGAGCCCAGCGCCATCAGCGGGGCCTGGTTGCCGCGTGCGGACTGATGGATTGCGAAGGGAATGACGCTGCGGGACAGGCCGTCATACATCGCGGCACGTACCGTGCCGGCGAGCGTGTAGCGATCGAGGCGTGCGGGGCCTGCAATGCCCGTCCTTGGGTCGGTCGCGGTGAAGGTCAGCGGTGCGGCCTCGAGTTGGGACAGCAGCGTTGCGATGTCGGTTGCAAGTGCTGGAAACGCCTTGGCGCAGGCGGGATCGGCGCTGCAGTCCTTCAGGAGGAGCTGCAGGGCCTCTTCGCCATAGCGCGGGGCCGTGAGGAAGATCGAGTTGCCGACGGGCGAGGCGGCATCCATCACCACGGCGCGGACATGCTTGCCGTAGCTTCTTGCGTAATGCTGCGACAGCCGCGTGCCGAAGGAGCCGCCCCAGAGGTTGATCTTCTCGGCGCCGAGCGCCTTACGCATGCGCTCGATGTCTTCGACGATCTCGCGCGAGGACAGGAAGGCTGCGATGCGTCCGGCCTTGGCTGCGCAGGCCTGCGCATCCTTTCGCAGGATCTCGACAGGGTCCTGCGTGACGGAGGTGGTCATGGTGCAGTCGATGGCCTGGGACAGGCCCGTGCCGCGGATGTCGAAGAGCACCACGTCACGCTCGCGCCGCGCGGGGCGGAAGGCGGTGTCGAGCCAGGGACCGAGTGATGTCGCCGCCTGGCCCGGGCCGCCGGCAAAGACGAAGAGCGGATCCGGGGCAGGGCGCGCGGTGGTGGCGGGGGCAACGGCCGCGGTGATCTCGATGCTGCCTGCCGACGGCGCGTCATAGTCCAGCGGCACGGATATCGTGACACAGCGGATCGGTGTCTCGAAGCCGTTGATATAGCAGCTTTTTTCCCGGGCTGGGCTTGCGGGGGCTGCGGTCGAGACGAGGAGTGCGAGGCCAATTCCGGTTAACAGGCGGTGCATGCGCGGGGTCCTGCCCTTGTTGTCGGGAGGACAGTCTCGCGGGGCGGGATTTTCTTACATCGGCCTGGAGGGCCCCCATCCGCCCCGCCGCTGGTGCGGCGGCGCACCATCCACCGCGGCGCCGGGGATGGGGAATGACGGTGGAGAATTTAAGCAATTTTATTGGCCTTATACCGAGGAAGCGGGGGAAGGTGGCAGT
>DAISVV010000194.1:0-6197 GCA_036840015.1 Micropepsaceae bacterium | reverse complement strand
AGTTACTTTGTTTTTTTTTAATGTGTTGGAGAGGACTGAGATCTTCACCGACCAGCGGCAACTGACGGCCCACCCGGTGAACATCCACGAGGTGCTGGACCACGTGAAGCGCCTCGGCGTGTCGAGCTTTGCCAAGTCGATCTACTTCGTCGAAGGGTACGACCCTTCGCTCCCGCCTGTCGCGGGCGACCGTGACCGGCTTGTGCAGGTGTTCCTGAACCTCGTGAAGAACGCTGCTGATGCACTGATGGGGCAGGCCGATGGCGAGATCGTGCTGCAGACGTCGTTTCGGGCGGGCGTTCACCTGTCTGTCGGCGAACAGCGTGCGCGCATGTCGCTGCCGCTGGAGATCTCGGTCCGGGACAATGGTCCGGGCATTCCCGATGCCGTCAGGCAGTCACTGTTCGAGCCCTTCGTGACCAGCAAGCCCAAGGGGCAGGGGCTCGGGCTTGCCATCGTGTCGAAGATCGTGGGTGACCACGGCGGCACGATCGAGTGCGAATCCGAGCCGCGCCGCACCATCTTCCGGTGCCGGTTGCCCATGTACAAATCCGTCCAGGAGAAGCGACCATGAACCACGGAACGGTCATCGTAGCCGATGATGATGCCTCGATCCGGACCGTGCTGAACCACGCGCTCATGCGCGCGGGGTTCCTTGTGCGCACGACCGGGAACGCGGCGACGCTCTGGCGCTGGGCTTCTGCGGGCGAGGGCGACATCGTGATCACCGATGTCGTCATGCCGGACGAGAACGCGTTCGACCTGCTGCCGAAGCTCAAGAAGCAAAGGCCAGACCTGCCTGTGATCGTCATGAGCGCCCAGAACACGTTGATGACAGCCATCAACGCGACAGAGTGCGGCGCCTTCGAGTATTTTCCGAAACCTTTCGATCTCAACGAGATGGTGAACACGGTGCGCCGCGCGATGCAGGCGCGCAAGCCCCAGCGTCCGGACGGGCGCACGGCTGCGGGCGCAGAGCTGCCGATCGTCGGGCGCTCGGCGGTCATGCAGGAGATCTATCGGGTGATTGCGCGCCTGACGCAGTCTGACCTGACAGTCCTGATTTCCGGGGAGTCCGGCACAGGCAAGGAGCTGGTGGCGCGGGTCCTGCACGATTTCGGCACGCGAACGGGCAGGCCGTTCGTGGTGGCAGGGGCCACGGCACTTGAAGCCGACAGTTCGGCGCGCGACCTGGTGCGGCAGGCCGAAGGGGGAACGCTGTTCCTGGACGAGATAGGCGACTGGCCTGCGGATGTGCAGACACGGATGGTGCGGCTGCTGCAGGATCTCGACATGCGCCTGCCTGCGGCACCGGGCAAGAACCCCGTGCGCATCATCGCATCGACGCACCGGGACCTGCGCCGGCTGATCGAGCAGGGCGGGTTCCGCGAGGATCTGTTCTTCCGGCTCAACGTGGTGCCTGTCCGCATGCCGCCGCTGCGGGAGCGCCCGGAGGATGTGGCAGAGCTCGTGCAGCACTGCTTTCTCGAGGCCGAGCGGCAGGGACAGCCGCTGCGCTCCATCGATCCCGAGGCGCTCGAGATGCTGCGCCGCCATGCGTGGCCGGGGAACGTGCGCGAGCTTGAGAACCTCATCCAGCGCCTGCTTGCGATCCACGCCGAGCCGGTGCTCACAAGCCAGATGGTCGCAGGCGTGCTGCATGAGCCCAAACCGGCAGCGCCGCCGAAGCGTCCGGGTGATGCCGACATTACCCTCGCAGGATTTGTGGAGACCTACCTGAGCGAGCACTTTGCCAAGCTGGGCGGGCAGGTGCCCGATCCAGGGTTGCATGACCGGGTGATCCGGGAGGTGGAACGGCCCCTGATCATGAAGTGTCTTTCGGTTACCCGGGGGAACCAGATCAAGGCGGCCGAGATATTAGGGGTAAACAGAAATACGCTCCGGTCGAAAATTCGGAGCCTTGACATTCAGGTGCAGCGCGGGTGAAGTGATGTAATCGCGCAACGGAAATCTGCAACACTGTCGTCAAATTGGTACATTGGCACCAGAAAGCCACCCAGTTGTTGCAGATAGTCCGCGTGACATGGACGACACGCTTCACTCATTGGCAGGGCCTGGACACGCAAAATGTCCCCAGCGGGCAAACCTGAACATCAGTACGACTGGCTGCAGCGGAACCTGTTCTGGGTCGTCCGCACGTCGTGGCTGACCTATGCGCTGCTGGCCCTGTCAGGCGTGGCCGTTGTCTTTACTTACCTTGTGCTGACCGGCTCGACGACGATCGAACCTACGCAGGATGTTCGCGTCTACCTGACATTGCTGCTTGCCATCCTGTTCTTTGCACTTGCGGCACTCGTCGTCGGGCGTCTGGTGCAGCTCTGGCAGGCGCGCCGTTCGGGATACGCGGCGGCGCGGCTGCATGGACGGCTTGTGACCATCTTCAGCCTGATTGCCGTCGTGCCCGTGATCATGACGGCGGGCGCTGCGGCCATCACCATCAATCTTGCGATGGAGGCCTGGTTCAGCAGCGGCGTAAGGTCAGTGGTCGACAACTCGCTGGCTGTCACCAATGCCTATGTCGACGAGTACAACGGCAAGCTTCGCAATGAGGTGCTCTACGGTGCGGCCAACCTGAACGTGCTGACCCCGATCGACGTGGTGACGGGCCAATTCAGCAAGTATGTCGAGGCGCTGTCGACACGGCTTGGGGCCGACGTAAAGGTCTATGAGGTATCGGGTTCGAGCTTCCAGCCCACGATTACCGAACTGACGAGCGCCTCGGGGGCGCTGGGGTCAGGAGGGGTCGATCCGCCGTCGATCGACGAGATCAGCCGGGCGCGCACGGACATCTACATCGACACGGATGTCGAGAAGGCCAAGGTACGCGGCATCGCGCAGCTCGACCTCAGCCTGGGGCCCGACAAGCAGCTGTTCCTGGTCATTTCGCGCGGCGTCAATCCGCAGATCCTGGAGTACCAGCGCAACACCGAGCAGGTCGTCACCAACTACAAGCGCCTCGAGCAGGAGCGCGACGACGTCCAGCTGACCTTCATCATGATGTACGGCATCGTGGCCTGCGTCCTGCTGTTCATTGCCATCTGGATCGGGCTTGGAACTGCGAACCGGATCGTCATGACGATCGGCCGCCTGATCAAAGCATCCGAGCGCGTGTCGGAAGGTGATCTGAGCGCCCGCGTGGCGCTGGCGGACGATGATGACGAACTGGCCTCGCTGGGGCGCGCCTTCAACCGCATGACCAGCCAGCTGCAGAGCCAGCGCAACGAACTGATTGATTCACACAGGCAGGCCGAGAACCGGACCCGGTTTACCGAAGCCGTTCTCTCGGGCGTGTCGGCGGGCGTCGTTGGCCTCGACGGGCAGGGAAGGGCGGACGTGTTCAACCGCTCGGCGCTGACGCTGCTCAGTACGTCACGCGAGGCCCTGTTCGGCGCGGACCTCGGCACGGTGGTTCCCGAGATCCGGGACCTGATCCAGCAGGCCATGGCCAGCAATGAGGCACGGGTGCAGGCGCATGTGGACGTCATGCGCGAAGGCAAGACGCGCAACCTGAACGTTACCGTGACGCGCGAGCGCTCGGGCGAGGAGGAGGCGGGCTACGTCGTGACCTTTGACGACATCACCGACCTGATTTCCGCGCAGCGCACCTCGGCCTGGGCCGATGTCGCGCGGCGCATCGCGCATGAGATCAAGAACCCGCTGACGCCCATCCAGCTCTCGGCCGAACGCTTGCGGCGCAAGTACAAGAAGGAGATCTCGACCGATCCCGAGATCTTCGAACAGTGCACGCAGACCATCATCCGCCAGGTCGGTGACATCGGCCGGATGGTGGACGAGTTCTCGTCGTTCGCGCGCATGCCCCAGCCCGTGATGGGCGAGGAGGACATGTGCGAACTGATCAAGCACTCGGTATTCCTGCAGCGTGTGGCGAACCCGCAGATCACCTATGCCATGCTGATCCCCGATACGCCCGTGATGGTCGACTGCGACGGACGGCTTGTGAGCCAGGCGCTGACCAACGTGCTCAAGAACGCCGGCGAGGCCGTGCGCGCGCGCTTCGGCATCGATGGTGACGAGGGACAGCTGGCGGATGGCGGACGCATCGAGGTGCGGATTGTCGAGGAGGCGGGGCGCCTGTCGGTCAATGTCGCCGACAACGGGCCTGGCCTGCCGAAGGAAGACCGGAACCGCCTGACCGAACCCTACGTGACCAAGCGGGTCAAGGGCACGGGGCTCGGGCTTGCGATCGTGAAGAAGATCATGGAGGACCACAAGGGATTCCTGTCCCTCGAGGATGCTCCGAAGACAGACGAAACCGGGGCGCCGCGTGAAAGCGGTGCGCTGGTCAGGCTTTCATTTCCACGCGCCGTGGGCGCGCTGAAACTTGCGGGTGAATAGGAATGAGCAAACCAGCGAATATGCAGGCCCTTGATGTCCTCATCGTCGATGACGAGGCGGACATCAGGGAACTGGTGTCGGGCATCCTCTCGGACGAGGGCTATCACACGCGCACGGCAGGGGACAGCGACAGCGCGCTGCGCGAGATCCGGGCCCGGCGCCCGGCGCTCGTAATCCTCGATATCTGGCTGCAGGGCAGCCGGCTCGACGGGCTGCAGGTGCTCGACGAGGTCAAGAAGGACTATCCCGACCTTCCGGTTCTCGTCATATCGGGTCACGGCAACATCGAGACGGCCGTCACGGCGATCCGCAAGGGGGCTTATGACTTCGTCGAGAAGCCCTTCAAGGCCGACCGCATCCTGCTGACGGTCGAGCGGGCGCTCGAGGCGCAGCGCCTGCGTCGCGAGAACGAGGACCTGCGCGAGCGGCTGTGGGATGACTTTGACCTTGTCGGGCAGAGCCATCCGATCAGCCAGCTGCGCCAGAACATCGAAAAGATCGCGCCGACGAACAGCCGCATCCTGATCGTGGGCTCACCGGGTACGGGCAAGGAGATCGTGGCGCGCCTGATACACGCGAAGTCGCGCCGGCAGCGCAATCCCTTCATCGCCATCACCTGCGCCTCGATTGCCCCCGAGCGCATGGAAATCGAGCTTTGCGGTGTCGAGGGCGCGAACGAGGGCGGGCGGAAGGTGGGCCTGTTCGAGCAGGCGCATGGCGGCACGCTGTTCCTCGACGAGGCGCCGGACATGCCACTTGAGACCCAAGGCAAGATCCTGCGGGTGCTTGTCGAGCAGAACTTCCAGCGCGTCGGCGGCTCGCAGAAGGTGCAGGTGGACGTGCGCGTGATCTCGTCATGCTCGGCCGACCCGCGGACCGAAATCCAGGATGGCCGCCTGCGCGAGGACCTCTATCACCGGCTGAACGTGGTCAGCGTGCGCGTGCCGTCGCTGGCTGAACGGCGCGAAGACATCCCGCTGCTGGTCGAGCATTTCATGCAGCGCATTTCCCAGTCGACAGGGTTGCAGTCCAAGAAGATCGGCGAGGACGCCATGGCGGCGCTGCAGGCGCATACGTGGCCGGGCAATGTCCGGCAGCTGCGCAACAACATCGAGCGGCTCATGATCCTCGCGGCTGATGCGCCGGACGGCGTGATCGGGGCTGACCTTCTGCCGTCGGATGTCGGCAATTCCACCCCGGCGGTCAGCCAGGGGGCGGGCAGCGAGCGCATCATAGCGCTGCCGCTCAGGGATGCGCGGGAGATGTTCGAGAAGGAATACCTGCTTGCGCAGATCAACCGCTTTGGCGGCAACATTTCGCGCACGGCTGCTTTCATCGGCATGGAGCGCTCGGCGCTGCACCGCAAGCTGAAGTCGCTGGGCATCAACACGGGTGGACGGCCCGACGACATGATCGGCTGATGCTGGCCCGATGACACGCTTTGCCCATGTGAACGGGCGTTATGTCAGGCATGCGGCGGCATCGGTGCATGTCGAGGACCGGGGCTTCCAGTTTGCCGATGGCGTCTACGAGGTGTGCGCGGTCCGGAATGGCTTGCTCGTCGACGAGCGCCCGCATCTCGACCGCCTCGAGCGGTCTCTGGCGAAGCTTCGCATCGGGATGCCCGTTGCACGCGCCGCGCTCGGGGTGATCATGCGCGAGCTCGTCGCGCGCAACCGGGTTGACGACGGGCAGGCCGCCCACGGTCCAGGACGTGCCGAGGGCGATAGAATCGAAGGAGACGAGCGCGGCAGGCACCTGAACAGCCGCAAAAGCACAGCCGACGGCGGGCACCCCAAGCCGGGCGACCGCCCGGTCGT
>DAISVV010000193.1:0-6276 GCA_036840015.1 Micropepsaceae bacterium | reverse complement strand
GGTCGGCTTTTTTGTTGGGCTGTTGTGCTGGCGCTTGGCCGGCGCGTCTGCGCCGGCGGCCCCGCGCGGGGCGTGAGCCGGGGCGACCACCGCGTGAGGCCGGGGCGCGGCCCGGCACCGGGGCTTCACCCTCGCGCGCAGGACGCCTGCGGGCGGCCGCCTCGGCGGCGGCTTCCTCGACGGCTTCCTGCCTTGCAAAGGGATCGTCGGCGATCGCGAGTTCGGTCGCCTGCAGGCGCTTGATCTCGTCGCGGATGCGGCCGGCTTCCTCGAACTCGAGGTCGGCGGCGGCTTCCTTCATGCGCTTCTCGAGGTCGGCGATGTGGGCCTTGAGATTATGCCCGATGAGGTGCTCCTTGCCCCGATCGCCCGTTGAGACCGTGACGTGGTCGCGCTCGTAGGGGCTCTGGATGATGTCGGCGATGGACTTGCGCACGCTTTCCGGCGTGATGCCGTTCGCCTTGTTCCATTCATCCTGCTTGGTGCGACGGCGCGCTGTCTCGGCCATGGCGCGCTTCATGGAGTCGGTCTCGCGGTCGGCATAGAGGATCACGCGGCCGTCGACGTTGCGCGCGGCGCGGCCGATGGTCTGCACCAGCGATGTCTCCGAGCGCAGAAAGCCTTCCTTGTCGGCATCAAGGATGGCGACGAGCGCGCATTCGGGAATGTCGAGACCCTCGCGCAGCAGGTTGATGCCCACGAGCACGTCGAACGCGCCGAGCCTCAGGTCCCGGATGATCTCGATGCGCTCGAGCGTGTCGATGTCGGAGTGCATGTAGCGCACGCGGATTTTCTGGTCGTGCAGGTACTCGGTGAGGTCTTCGGCCATCTTCTTGGTGAGGACCGTGACCAGGACGCGATATCCCTTCGCTGCGACCTCGCGACACTCGGCCACGAGGTCGTCGACCTGGTGTTCCACGGGGCGGATGATGACGGGTGGATCAATGAGGCCCGTGGGCCTGATGACCTGCTCGACGAAGACGCCGCCGGTGCGCTCGAGTTCCCAGGGGCCAGGCGTTGCCGACACGCTGACGGTCTGGGTGCGCATGGCGTCCCATTCCTCGAACTTGAGCGGGCGGTTGTCCATGCAGGAGGGCAGGCGGAAGCCGTAATCCTGAAGCGTGAACTTGCGGCGGAAGTCGCCGCGGTACATGCCGCCGATCTGCGGGATGGTGACGTGGCTCTCGTCGGCGAAGACGATGGCGTTGTCGGGCAGGTACTCGAACAGGGTCGGCGGCGGTTCGCCGGGCTTGCGGCCTGTGAGCCAGCGCGAATAGTTCTCGATGCCGGGGCAGGAGCCGGTTGCCTCCATCATCTCGAGGTCGAGCATGGTGCGCTGCTCGATGCGCTGGGCCTCGAGCAACTTGCCCTGGGCGGTGAACTCGTCCAGCCGCTGGCGCAACTCGTCCTTGATACCCTTCATGGCCTGGGTCAGCGTCGGGCGCGGCGTGACATAATGAGAGTTGGCGTAGACCTTGACCGCGTCGAGCTCGGCCGTCTTCTGGCCCGTGAGCGGATCGAATTCGTGGATCGCCTCGACCTCGTCGCCGAACATCGAGATCCGCCAGCCGCGATCCTCGTAGTGTGCAGGGAAGAGTTCGACCGTGTCTCCCCGTACCCGGAAGGCGCCGCGGGTGAAGCTTGCCTCGTTGCGCCGGTACTGGAGTGCCACGAGGTTTGCAAGCAGCTCGTTGCGCGAGAGATGCTTGCCGGTCTCGACGCTGAAGGTCATCGCCGTGTAGGTCTCGACCGAGCCGATGCCGTAGATGCATGACACGGAGGCGACGATGATGACGTCGTCGCGCTCCAGGATCGCGCGCGGCGCGGCGTGGCGCATGCGATCGATCTGCTCGTTGATCGAGGATTCCTTCTCGATGTAGGTGTCGGTGCGCGGGACGTAGGCCTCGGGCTGGTAGTAGTCGTAGTAGGAGACGAAGTACTCGACCGCATTGTTGGGAAAGAAGCTCTTCATCTCTCCATAAAGCTGGGCGGCAAGCGTCTTGTTGGGTGCGAGTATCAGCGCCGGGCGCTGGGTGGCCTCTATCACCTTGGCCATCGTGAAGGTCTTGCCCGATCCCGTGACGCCGAGCAGGACCTGGTCGCGGTCTCCCGCGCCAATGCCGGCTACGAGCTCGCGGATGGCGTGCGGCTGGTCGCCCTTCGGCGTCAGCTCCGAAATGACCTCGAAGCGCCTGCCACCTTCGGATTTCTGGGGGCGGCTTGGCCGATGCGGCACGAAGGTTTCGGCCGGGGCGGGCGGCGCTGGGGCCTTGGCGGGTCGCTGCGGTTTGGAGCTTGAAGGCATGGCAAGGTTATAGGGCGTGCCCGGGCCCTTGTCATGGCGCGTGGCTGGCTTGGTGGCTATGGAGCGCCAGCTGCGGATGCTGCTGCCGGGCGGGTTCGCGCCTGGCGCTCGAGGGCCTTTCGTTCGGCCTGCTGCAGCGGATAGCGGATGTCGTCGGGCTCATAGACAACGGTCGCCCGCTCGAACGCCGTCGGCACGGGTTGGCCGGAGGGAAAGTAGTAGGAGCCCATCAGCACGGTGGCTGCGGTTGCTACGAGCAGGGCGAATGTGATCTCGCGGTCCATGGCACCATCGTCCGCATGACGGGTAAACAAAGCGCTATCCCGGGCGGTCAAATCCCGCGAAAGGCAGGGCGACTTCACCACCACAGGGCCACAAGGACCGCCTCGACGAGAGTGACTGTGCCAAGAAAGGACAGGAAGGCGAGTTGCGCGCGGGGCTGGAGAAGGTCCCAGTTGCGGGCCTGCGCGAAAGCCTGGGTGGCTTCGGTCAGTGCCAGAAGGCCGAACGCAACCGCCAGTGCCTTGATCCCGCCCGTGCCGGCAAGGCCGATCCAGGCCAGCATCCTGACCAGCATGTGATTGGCGAGGTGGAGGCTTCGCTCGATGGCGATGGCTTGCCAGGTCGCCTTCTGGCGGGCGGTGGTCGCCTGCTTGCCAAACCGCGCTGACAGTATGGCTGGCATGAGCGCGAGGAGTTCGGCCAATCCGGCGCCGAGGGCGGCGACGAGAGCCTCGAGCCAGCCTGCGCTCCAGAACCACAGGACGAGCACGAAGAGCAGCAGTTCGCAGAGCGATGACCACAGGCCCGACAGGATGGCTGCGGCCCAGTCCTGCAGCACGGGGAGCCTGCTGCGCTGGACGTAATGGTCCGCGGTCACCTTCAGGACGATGGCGAGAACCCATGTTCCCGCCCCGAGCAGGAGCCAATACCAGAGCGACATGAGGGGGACTATGTCCGCCGGGCGTGTCCGTGTCGAGGCATCCGTAACCGTTGCCCCGCCTTGTCCCCGGTGCCTGCCGATGGGCGGATGACCGTTTCGTAATGTTCCGGCTACCGACGGGTCATCCCAAATCCTTCCGGAGTGAGGCGTTGGTGCCACCCCTCTGGCGGCTGGCTGGTGATACTCTTCGCCATCAGCAAGAGGCAAATGCCCCGGCAATGTTCGCACCTTGTACCGGGGCGGATGGTTGAGGACATGGTTCGAAAGATTGCCATCGGTTTGGCTGCGCTCGTCGCGATCTTGGTCGGTGTCGCCTTCCTGCTGCCGGCGACGGTCCAGGTTGAACGGTCCGCGGTCATCAAGGCTTCGGCCGAAGAGGTCTTTGTCGTCATCAACGACCTGACCCGTTTCAAGGAATGGGCGTCGTGGAGCGAGACGGATCCCGGCATGACCATCACCCTCTCGGGTCCGCCCATGGGGGTTGGTGCCAGTCTCTCGTGGCGCAGCGATGCCTTTGGCAGCGGCACGCTGGAGATCACCGAAAGCACGCCCTTCAAGGTGGTGGCGACACGGCTCGACTTCGGATCATCCGGCGGCGGCCAGGGAACCCTTTCGCTGGCGCCGGTTGATGGCGGCACCAAGGTCACATGGGTGTTCGAGACCAAACTGGGCCTCAATCCGGTGGCGCGCTACATGGGACTGATGATGGACGCTTGGGTGGGCGCTGACTACGAGCGCAGCCTTGCACGCCTGAAGGCGCTTGTTGAGCCCGTTGCCCTCGCTGGTGCGCCGGGGGATGCGTCGGATGAACCGTCCAGCGCGCTGGCACCTGACATCATGACGCTGCCTGATGCCGATCCGGCCAAGGGGCCGGAGATCGTGACAGTCACTGCGCGGACCGTCATCCGTACGCGCGGCAGTGCGGCGCTCGCGGATGACACGGCGCTGTCGGCGGCGCTCGGCGAGGCCTACGGCAAGATCCTGTCCTTCGCGGAGCAGAACGGGCTTGAAGCGGGTGGCGGCGCGCCGCAGGCCGTCACGCTCTCCAACGAAAACGGGATCTGGAATTTCGAAGCGTCCATGCCGCTTGCGGCGGTGCCCGAAGGGGAGCTGGTTGCCATCGAGGGCGTCAGCATCGGCAAAAGCTATGCCGGGCGTGCGATCAAGGTGACGCACAAGGGGCCCTATTCGACGCTGAACCAAGCTTATGAGAGGCTGCGTGCGTTCGCGCGGGAGAACAAGCTGAAGGAGAAGGGCGTCATCTGGGAGGAGTATGTCGGCGACACCGCCGAGATGGAGGATGATGCCCTCCTGACCATCGTCTACATCGAGATCGACTAGCGCGCCTGCGCCTCAGCGCTGCGGGCAGTCTTCCGGTTCTTCCTGGCCTTCGACGAGAAGGCGCGCATTGGTGCCATTGATCCAGAACACGGTCTTGCCGTCGGAATATTTGCGGCCCTGGTCAGCGGGCATGAGACGCAGCCTGATGTCGCTGGCGCGCGTCGCGAGCGTGATCGTCTTGCCGTCCTCGCCGACCGGGCGCACCACCACGCTTCCTGCATTCTCGCACATGAATGTTGCTGGCCGGGTGTTCATGATCGGCGGCGTTATCAGGGATGAGGGGGCCGGCGCCGGGCCTTCCTCGTCCACGCAGGCCGTAAGCGAGGTGAGTATCGTGATCGCTGCGAAGGCCACGAATTTCGACGATGGACGCACGGTTCACCTCCTGCTGCTGGACGATGGGACAGTTAGCAGGTCGCGGCGCGCGACGGCAAGCAAGGGCTTGGGCTTGAAATGGATGCCTGGCGCGCGCGGGGCAGGGCCGCGTCAGCGCAGGCCGGCCTCAACGCGGATCTTGTCGATTGCGGCGCAGTAGGACTCGTGGTTGCCCTTGGCGCCATAGCGGCTGCCGACATCGACGATGCGGGCCCCGATTTCGCCCAGCCTGTAGGAGGTCAGGCGGCCATCGGCTTCGGCTGCATTGAGATCATCAGCCAGCGCGGAGACCTTGACGGCAGCATCCTGTGCCGTGGAACACGACCTCGCAACGGCACGCTCGCACGCAGAAAGTGCAACTGCGGCTGCGCACACCAAAGCGACCCTGGCAAGGTTCCTGTTCATCATCTCGAAGCGTACCCATCCCCCGAACGCAATCCTGCACGAATTGGATCGGAATTTCCACCGTTTCGATGGCTCATCTGCCCGGTGGCGGGGTAAACGCCTCTACGGGCCTCAGCGGAACGCGCCGGGTGAGCTTGCCGCCGGCGTAGAAGTGGAACGTCATGGTATTGCTTGACGGCTCATGCACAAATAGTGGTGCGACCCCGCCCTTGCGCCTCAAGATGTTGTTGCTGAAGTCGATTTCGCCAGGCGTGGCTTCCTTCCACTGCTCAGGCAGTGTCTGAAGCAGGGTCTGGGTGTTTTCCATGCGCGCGGCGTTGGACATGCCGGCGACATCGAGGGACAAGGCCGTCGCGTAGATCGTATTGCCCTCATTGACCTGGAGGCGGACCGCGATGATCCACTCGGTGTCCTCGAGGTAACCTTCCCAACGGCCGGCCGGGGCCTGCTGCTGGCTGCATGCCGCGAGCAGGAGAAGGATGGTGCCAATCAATGCCGACTTGCAGAGCGTCTTCATGTCGCCGCCCGTTGTTGGACCCGACTGCCTTGAGTGTCAGGCACGAGGGGATAATGAATGGTAAACCTGCCTTAACAAATCCCATGCACGCAGGGACTGCAATGGGTCATTCTTCGGCTGCTTCCGGCTGAATCCGCCTTGCCCCGTTCGCTCTCCAGGAGAAGGAGCCATCTTTCGTGAGCCGCCCGACCCCGCTTCCCCAAGGTTTCCTGTCCGCCGCCCTCGGGCGCATCAAGCCCTCGCCGACGATCGCGGTCTCGCAGAAGGCGCGGGACCTCGTCGCACAAGGTCGCGATGTGATCGGCCTTGCCGCTGGCGAGCCCGACATTCCGACCCCCGACAAAATCAAGCAGGCCGGCCTGCGCGCGCTCGAGCGCAATGAAACGCGCT
>DAISVV010000192.1:0-6282 GCA_036840015.1 Micropepsaceae bacterium | reverse complement strand
CGCGTCGCGCCGTCAATTCCCGCCAATGCACTCATGCGATTGTCACCCCAGGGCCGGATCGATCAAGATCTTGGCATGACGCTCGGGATCCGCAAGGTCCTCGACGGCCTGTGCGATGCCGGTCAGGCCCACTTTCCCCGTCACAAGCGCGCGCCAGTCGACCTCGCCGCGCTGCACGAAGTCCAGCGCCTCAACGAACTCGGCAGGCGTGTAATAGATCACGAAGCGGAACGTAAGCTCCTTCGACACCGCAAGGATCGGCAGGAACGCCTCGTCCCCCTGTGCGATCCCCGTGATCGTGACCACCGCGTTCTGCGGCGCCTCCAGCACGAGACGCGCCAGCATGCCGGGCGCGCCCGTGTTCTCGAAGATGAAGACCTGCGCGCCGGGTGCAGCCGACGCCGCGCGCGCGATCACGCTCTCCTCGCGACCATTCACACCGGCGCCAGCCACCATCGCACCCGCAAGCGACCGCCGGCGTGTCGACAGGTCCGACGCCACGATGTGCCTGATGCCACGCGCCCGCAGAACGGCCGTGATCGCAAGCCCGATCGGCCCGCATCCCACGACGACGGCAACGCCTTCAGGCCCGATGCCCGACTTGTTCACCGCATGGATGGCGATCGCCATGGGTTCGACCAGCGACGCCGCCTCGTCCGCGACCCCGTCATCCACCTTCAGCAGCAGCGCCTCGCTGAGCAGCATGTATTCCGCATAGGCACCCGGCGTCTCGGGGTTGGACCCGACCAGCACCGGCGCCCCGGCCTTCAGCAGGAACGGCATAGAGCACACACGGTCGCCACGCTTCAGGGTGCGCTGCGTGGCCGTGCCGAAGTCCACGATCTCGCCCACGAACTCGTGCCCCAGCACGACCCCCTGGCGCACCGAGCGCTCAAGCTCATCGACCGGGAAGCCCAGCTTGCGGGCATTCCCGATCAGGTGATGCATGTGATGATTGTAGTGGAGGTCCGAGCCACAGATCCCGCACGCCCGCACCTTGACCAGCACGTCGCCGGCGCCGGGCGTCGGGATGGGGACATCCTCCACCACGATCTGCTCGCACCGCATCACCGCCGCGCGCATGGTCATGGGATTACTCGCCGTGGACGATCAGGCGTGAGTGATCGAGGCCCAGCGCATCACAATAGCCGCGATAGACATCAAGCGCCGCCTTGGCATCGACAACCGACGTCACGTTGCCCTTGTCATCCAGGTTGATGTTCGCTCCATAGATGGCAAACCAGGTGATCGTGTCCCCCTTCTGGTCAGCAGGCGTCACCAGCGTATGGCGCGAGCCGGCCGGCTCGAACAGGTACGAGCCCGGATGGTTCACGGCCTCAGGGCTCTCCTGGTAGAACCACGAGCCCTGCAGCGTCACCGCATAGACAAGCCCCGTGTGGTAATGCGTCGGCACCTTGTAGCCGGGCGGCAGGCGGGTCTTCGAGATCCAGAGCCCGATGCGAAGGTCGACATGCAGCAACTGCAGCGCCGAGCCATCGCCCGCCTCGGCCCACGGCAGGTCGTCCTTGCCGATATGCCAGGTCTCGCCCACCCCCGTGGTGGGGATCATGGGACGGGCGGCAAACTCGGCGGCAAACGCCAGGAGCCGCTCCTGTGGTGTGGCCTGTGTCTGCATGGCTGAACCTCCTTGAGGGTGTCCGTTACTGGATGCTGGTGGCAAGCGCCGAATAGGTCTGGCGCGCCGGCTCGAACTGCGGCGGCAGGCGCACGCGACCCGGATCATACCACGGCATGTAGGTCGCAAGCTGCCGCGGCAGCACGTTCCACAGATAGCCCCGCATGCGCGTCGCACGCAGCTTCTTGAGTTCGGGCGTATTGTAGCGGGCCATGACCTCCGGATCAGCCTCGATCATGGCCGTCGCGAACTTCTGGCACCACGACAGGTAATGGCCCTGCGCCCACAGCGAGGTCTTCAGCCGGTACCAGTAGGTCCCGCCTGTCGCGACACTGGCGTGCTTGTAGGCATCGAAGCACACGCGCCGGTGCTCGACCTCCTCCATGATGTGCCAGTACATCAGGCTGCGCACCGGCTCCTTCATGTAGTCGAACATGCCGATGTCCATCTGCGTCAGCGCCCCGGCGCAGGTCATGGACTCAAAGCCCTCGGCATAGGCCAGATTGAACTTCAGCGGCTTCTCGCGGCTCCAAGACAGGAAGAGCTGCTCGACCTCTTTCTCGAGTTCGGCAAGCCGGGGCCCCGAGGCATGGATGCGCCGCACCACCTCGTTGGCCTTGGCGTGCTGGCGGAAGTGCTGGCCTTCCTGCGCGCAGAAGCGCTTCATCTCCTCAAGCACGTCCGGATCCCTGACCAGCGGCATCGCCGCCTGGACCGTGCGGATGAGATAGGGCTCGAGATAAGGCAGCATCATCCAAGAGCCGAGGAAATAATAGGACAGCCCCGGGTCATTCTCGATGAAGACGAGATCCATGCTGTCTTCGAACGCGAAGTTCATGCGGCGAACGGGAATGTCCTGGGCGATCGTCATGCGAGAGCCTGCTGCATCTTGAACATTTGTTCAGTCTCGAGATAATTGCGCCTGTTTTCACCCCAAGTCAATTGCCGGGTCGGACGATGGTGCACAAGGTACTTGTCACGGGCGGGTCGGGCTTCATCGGACGCAGGGTCATCCAGCGTTTCCTCGACCGCGGCTGGACCGCGAGCAGCTTCTCGCTGCCCGCAGAGCCCCCTCCGCCCGGCTGGAGCGACAGGGTTACCCGGCACGAAGGCGACATCGCTGAACCCGCTGACGTGCTTCGGGCGGCCGAGGGCATGGACCTCATCATCCACCTGGCAGCCATCGTGGGCCTTGCCGGTGAATACGACCGGCAGTGGCGCATCATCGCCGGAGGCACCCGCAATGTCTGTTCGGCTGCTGTCGCGAACGGGTCTCGCGTGCTCGTCACGTCTTCAATCGCGGTCTATGGCAGCCTGATCCAGAAACAGGTCTGCCGCGAAAGCGACGGCTTCGGTCCCTGGCAGGGCGCCTACGGCCGCGCGAAGCAAGGCCAGGAGACAGTCACCCGCGAATTCGCGGAACGCGATGGCCTCAAGGCCACGATCATCAGGCCCGCCAATGTCTATGGGCTGGGCGGCGCAAGCGCCTGGGGTGACCGCTTCATCGAGATGATCCGCCAGACCGGCGGCTTCGTGATCGGCGAGGCCGAGCGCAACAACGCTGGCCTCGTGCATGTCGAGAACCTCGCCGACGCCATTGTCCTTGCCGCAACCAGCGAGAAGGCCGTCGGCAAGACCTACAATGTCTGTGACGGCGAACCCGTGACCTGGCGCCAGTACACCGATGACCTCGCCCGCCTCGCCGGCAAGCCGCCACCACCCGCCTACCCGCTCGAACCCCTGCTCGCCGCATCCACGGCCAACTAGGACCCCGCCAACCTCATCCCCCCGCGCGACCCCAACCAGCCCACGCTGGAAGGCCTGAACCTCGTCGGCTTCGACAACCGCTTCGACGCCAGCCTGATCCGCAACGATCTTGGGTGGCACCCCCGCCTCACCTACGCCGAAGCCATCAAGGCCATGGCGCAGGAATTACGGTGACAGTGCACTCAGGGCACCATCCGGGGTCCCGGCCCGCGAGCGGTAGCGAGCGATGCGGTACCCCGCTTGAGATGTCAAAACCGCACAACCACCACCAGCGATCAGATGGAAAAAATTGGCGACCCCGAGACGATTCGAACGTCTGACCCACTGCTTAGAAGGCAGTTGCTCTATCCCCTGAGCTACGGGGCCGTCGCCAGGGCTTGAGGCTGGACCTGTCCTAGTGGGTCCAGTTGCCCTTTCGGCCGTACTTGAAGTTGTCCGCATAGGCCCGGACGATACGCTTGGCCTCCCGGGGCTCGAACACCTGGAAGGGAATGTTGTAGCGCTGCGCGAAGGCGACCGCCTCCTCGCGCGTGTCGAAGGTCAACCGCACCTGCCCCTTCGTGTCGCCCGAGCCGGTCCACCCCATGAGCGGATCGATGCGGCGCGCCTCTTCAGGCTCGAACTCGAGCACCCAGTCCTTGGCTTTGGCCTGCCCCGACTGCATGGCATTGCGGGCCGGGCGGTGGATACGGGCGAGCATGCTGTGACCTCAATTCGCAACCCGGACGCGGCGTGCGCCGTCCGGACCAGAAAACCACGTCCTGATTTACGAAACCCTTGCCGGCGGGGCAAGGGATTGGTCGGGGCGGCGTGATTTGAACACGCGACCCTCTGGTCCCAAACCAGATGCGCTACCAGACTGCGCTACGCCCCGACATTAAGGAAGGCGGCTCACATAAAGCGATAAGGCCCGCGCCGCAAGCGCTTGCTGCACCACCGCGTCCTTTCGCCTGAGAAAAGCGCGATTCCGCCGGGGGAAACGGCCCATTTCAGCCCGGGAAAGCGTTGAGGGCGATGCGGTTGCCTTCGCTGTCCTGGAATTCAGCAACATGGCCCGCCTCGCCAACATGCTTCTTCGGATAAAGGACTTTTCCGCCAAGGCGCCGGACCCGCTCGAGGATGGGGTCGATGTCCGGGACATCGAAATAGATGATGGGCCCGTGCAGCGACGGAACGTAGACATCGCCCTTCGCCAGCGCTCCGCTCGCGCCCGGCGCTCCATCAGTCCGAGGAAAGAATGCCATCTCGTGACCGTCAACCACCTCACGCCTCAACCTGAAGCCGAAGACGGTTTCATAGAACCCGATCGCCCGATCCATGTCGGTCACGGGTATCTCGAAATGGAAAACGGGATTACCCATCTCAGGCCCCTCCTGCCGCGTTCCTGATGATTCTGCTCCGCCCGGAGGCGCAGGGAGCCGCTTTCCCAAATATCCGGTGACGAACAAGGTCGCCCGCCCGGATCCCGAGCTTTCGCGACAAGCCGCCATTGATCTCGAGCACACCCCGCGCCACCCCGCCCGAGGGAACGGGCGTAAGGTCGAAGGGCACGGTGTTCTCGGCGATGCGGATGATGCGCCCCTTGGCATCGATGAAGATGATGTCGAGGGGGATATAGGTGTTCTTCATCCAGAAACTGACATCCTGCGGCGGGTCATAGTCGAACAGCATCCCGTGGCCATCCTCCATGCTCTCCCGGAACATGAGGCCCCGGTTGCGGTCGGCCTCGCGGCGCACGACCTCCACCTCGAAGCCATGCGAACCCTTGCCGCTGACGACGACCAGCGCCTCGCGCGGACCAACCGGATTGGGATCCTCGGCCGGGGCCGCTGTGGCACCAAGGCCGAAACCCAGGAACAGCATCAGGAAAAGGCTCGTGCGCAGCATGAAAAAAGGCGCCTCCGTCAGGGCGCCTTGTCTATCACGAACCGGCCGGGCCCGTCACTCAGGCCGGAAACGAGGCCTGCTCGGCCACGCCGCGCCCCGCGCCTGTGTCCTGGTAAGGCCGAAGACCGCTCGTACGCTCCGGGATCGGGTGGACCGCTGTCGCCGTCAGGCCCTTGGGCCCCCGCCCCGCCCGCACCAGAACCTTCTGGCCGGGCCGCAGTTCCTTCATGTCGTGCTTCCGCAGCAGGTCCATGTGGATGAAGATGTCCCCCTCGGCCTTGGCCGAGACGAGGAAACCGAAGCCCTTGGGCCGACTGAACCACTTGCATTCGGCTTCGAAAGCAGGGCCCACCGGATCCTGCAGCAGGATCTCGCGTGCCCGCGGCTCGCGCCTCGCGTCCGCAGGGCCCCCACGCACATCGGGTGAAGACGTCTCAACGCTCAAGAGGCGCAACGCCTGGAACTTGGAAACGACGCCGTCGCGCGCGGGCTTGCGCGTGACATCACATTCGACGGTCGCCCCGTCGAGCACGGCCGTGCAGCCAAACGCCTCGACAACCGACCTGTGAAGGAGCACGTCCCCCGTGACTTCCTTCGAAACGATGAACCCATACCCCTTGGAAACGTTAAACCACTTGACCTTGCCCGTAACCCGAATTCCCCCACATTCCGGCGATGGCGCGATTGTAACTGGAGTGTCCACGATTACCGCTCCTTGCCTTCAAGAACATGCGCGCGCGTCGACACCGCATGTGTTTCAGCGCGTTATCCATATTCCTTGCACAAATCTGTCATCCTGACTAGGCAAGGCGGGAATCATTTTGAAGTTTTTTTGGTTTGCACCGCACAATGCCTGTCGCCTGCGCGCGGGCGCGAACCCTTGTACAAGTCAGCGAAACCCAACACGCGCCTTGAGAAAACCATCATGGAAATGACAGGCGAATACAGGATCGCAGCCCCCCGGGAAAAGGTCTGGGCCGCACTCAACAATC
>DAISVV010000191.1:0-6305 GCA_036840015.1 Micropepsaceae bacterium | reverse complement strand
AGTTCGACAACTACGTGAAGCTGAACAAGAAGATCGCGCCCGAATCACAGGCCGAAGTCCAGCAGATCACCGACCCCAGCAAGCTCGCCGACACGATCGCATCTCACCTGACCGTGAAGATCCCGGAGAAGCAGGGCCTTCTCGAGATGGTCAATGTGGGCGAGCGCCTCGAGAAGGTGTTCGGCCTCATGGAAGCCGAGATGAGCGTGCTACAGGTCGAGCGCAAGATCCGCACCCGCGTGAAGCGCCAGATGGAGAAGACGCAGCGCGAGTATTACCTGAACGAGCAGCTCAAGGCGATCCAGAAGGAACTGGGCGAGGGCGAGGAGCAGCGTGACGAGCTTGGTGAGATCGAGGATCGCATCAAGAAGACGAAGCTGTCCAAGGAAGCCCACGACAAGGCGATGGCTGAACTGCGCAAGCTGCGCCAGATGTCGCCCATGTCGGCCGAGGCTACGGTCGTTCGCAATTACCTCGACTGGCTGCTGTCGCTGCCCTGGGGCAAGAAGAGCAAGGTCAAGAAGGACATCGCCGAAGCCGAGGCCGTTCTCGACCACGACCACTTCGGGCTCGAGAAGGTCAAGGAACGCATCCTCGAATACCTTGCGGTGCAGCAGCGCGCGGGCAAGCTTCGCGGCCCGATCCTCTGCCTCGTGGGTCCCCCGGGCGTCGGCAAGACCTCGCTCGGCAAGTCGATTGCAAAGGCCACCGGCCGCGAGTTCATCCGCATGTCGCTCGGCGGCGTGCGCGACGAGGCCGAGATCCGCGGCCACCGGCGCACCTATATCGGCTCGATGCCCGGCAAGGTCATCCAGGGCATGAAGAAGGCAAAGTCGGCGAACCCGCTCTTCCTTCTCGACGAGATCGACAAGCTCGGCGCCGACTGGCGCGGCGATCCGTCCTCGGCCCTGCTCGAGGTCCTCGATCCAGAGCAGAACGCAACCTTCAACGACCATTACCTTGAAGTCGACTTCGACCTGTCGGACGTCATGTTCATCACGACGTCCAACAGCCTGCGCATGCCGCAGCCGCTGATGGACCGCATGGAGATCATCCGCATCCCCGGCTACACCGAGGACGAGAAGGTCGAGATCGCCAAGCGCCACCTGATCCCCAAGCAGGTTCAGGCCCATGCGCTGAAGGATGGCGAGTGGTCCATCTCGGATGCAGCTCTCCTCGACCTCGTGCGCTACTACACGCGCGAGGCGGGCGTGCGTAACCTCGAGCGTGAGCTTGCAAACCTCGCGCGCAAGGCCGTGCGCGACCTTGTCTCGAAGAAGACGAAGTCGGTGCAGATCACGCCGAAGAACCTCGAGAAGTACGCCGGCGTGCGCAAGTACCGCTTCGGCGAGATGGAAGGCGAAGACCAGGTCGGCGTCGTGACAGGGCTTGCCTGGACCGAAGTCGGCGGCGACACGCTGACCATCGAAGCCGTCATGCTGCCTGGCAAGGGCCGAATGCAGGCAACCGGCAAGCTCGGCGACGTGATGAAGGAATCGATCGATGCCGCGCGCTCCTACGTGCGCGCGAAGTCGACGGTCTTCGGGGTTACCCCGCCCACCTTCGACAGGCGTGATATCCACGTCCACGTGCCGGAGGGCGCAACACCCAAGGACGGTCCCTCGGCCGGCGTCGCCATGACCATCGCGATCGTCTCGGTGCTGACAGGCATTCCCATCCGCCGTGATGTCGCCATGACCGGCGAGGTCACGCTGCGCGGGCGGGTGTTGCCCATCGGCGGTCTCAAGGAAAAGCTCCTTGCGGCTCTCAGGGCCGGCATCAAGACGGTGCTGATCCCGAGCGAGAACGAGAAGGACCTGGCCGAGATCCCGGACAACGTCCTGAAGGGCCTCAACATCATCCCGGTGGCGACCGTAGAGGAAGCCCTCGCAAAGGCGCTTGTGAGACAGCCCCTGCCGGTGACGTGGGCAGAGCCAAGCGAAGAGGATCGCGGTCCCAAGAAGGCCGAATCTGAAGACCGGGAGGGCGTTGTCGCCCATTAACCGTTCCGCCTGACAAGGCGAAAAGCGGGGGCTGCAGTGCGGAAAACTGCGGCCCTTCGCCTTTTCCGGTCAGTTTTTCGCGCAAAACCGCGATTTGGCTTTGACAGGCCCGGTTCGGGGGTTTAATCCGGCACCAAGTTACTGGGGCAAAACCGCCCTTTTATCTCATCGCAACGACCCCGCGAGGACACATGAACAAGAACGACCTGATTGCGGCAGTGGCCGAAAAGACGACCGTCCAGAAGTCGGAAGTCGAGAAGATCATCGCCACCACGCTGGACATCATCACCAACACGCTGAAGGGCGGCAACGAAGTCCGTCTTGTCGGTTTTGGCACCTTCGTGGTGACAACCCGCAAGGCCGGCACGGGCCGCAACCCGCGCACGGGTGAGGAAATCAAGATCCCGGCGTCGCGCCAGCCCAAGTTCCGGGCGGGCAAGCAGCTCAAGGACGCCGTGAACTGAACGGTCTGCCGCAAAGGCGACCAGATCACGCAAGGGACGCAGGGCCACAAACCGGCCCGGCGTCCTTTTCTTTTGCGGCAGGCGCTTGCGTTTGCTATGCCGCAAGCCCGCAGGGTGAACGGGCGATTAGCTCAGTTGGTAGAGCGCATCGTTTACACCGATGATGTCGGCGGTTCGAGCCCGTCATCGCCCACCAGCCCCGCGCAACGGGACGGCAAAGGCCGTCAGTCCAACTGGTCCTCGACCAGGGCTCTCAGCAGCATCAGGCGCAGGTACCACAGCCGCAGCGCCGGTATGGGAAAGCGCTCCGGCAGCCCGCTGAGCTGCGCGGGCAGGGCAAGCCTTTCGCCGCTCAGCATCCGCCCCAGCGCATCTCCGGCCCATGTCATGAAGGCAACGCCATTGCCATGGCAGCCGAAAGCGTAGGCGATGCTGGGGTCAGAGGGCAGGGTACCCAGGGCCGGTGTCAGGCGCCGCGTAGCCGCGATCAGCCCACGCCACGAATGCGATGTCTCGACGCCGGTCAGCGCCGGGAACAGGGCCGATCGCCGCTTCTCCAGCAGGCGCTGCATGGCGCCGAGCCCCGCCGGCCGCCCCGTCGTGTCGCCACGTCCGCCGAAAAGAAGCTGCCGGCCTGGCAGCAGCCGCAGGTAGGCAAGGTGGGCCCGCGTATTGGCCGCTGGCGCCGTGGTCTTCATCTGCTGCGCCGCGAGCAACGCGTCCGACAGGGGGACCGTGGTCGTGATGTTTGACATGATCGGCAAGACCCGGCCGGCAAGCTCCGGCACCAGGTCCTCCGGCAGCCATCCATTCGTCGCCACGATCACGCGCCGCGCTGTGAGCACGCCGCCTTGTGTCCGCAGCCGGTGCAGGCCCGCCTCGCGCTGCCAGGCTGTCACCCGCGAATGCGCATGCAGTTGGGCGCCGCGCCGCTGCGCCGCCCGCGCCAGGCCCAGGCAATAGGCGAGCGGATGCAATCCGAATCCCAGGGGCTCGAACAGGCCGCCCGCCTGTTCGGTGCAGGCAAAGGCCTCCTGCGCAAATGCCGCGGGCGTTACGATGCGCGAGGCGATGCCAAGCTGCTGCCCGATCAAAGCCTGCGCTTCCAGTTCCCTCAGGCGCGAGGGCCGGTGTGCAAACGTCCACACGCCGGGTCCCTGGGCCCGCAGGTCGATGTCTTCCTCGCCCGCAATCGTGCTGACCAGCCGCACGCTGTCGGCAAGGATGCGATAGAAGGCAAGGGTCTCCTGCGCGCCGAACATGCCACGCTGCTCGAGCGGCCCGAGGAACGAGGCGCCGATGCTGCAGAACCCGCCGTTGCGGCCTGACGCCCCCCAGCCGATCGCGCCGGCCTCGAGCACGCGCGTCGCGACACCACGCATCGCAAGGACCCGCGCCGCCGCTAGCCCGCAATAGCCCGCACCGATGATGGCGACATCCGTCGTCTCGTCGCGTGCCAGGGGGGTTGCATCGACAGTTTCAAGTCCCGGGCGCTCGCTCTCCCAGAAGCTGTCGACCGTGGCCGACGCATCGTGGATGGCAGGATGAAACAGCACGTGGCGGGGGCTCACGCCTGGCCCGTGAAGGCTGCGTCATCCGCGTAGGGGAACCAGGACGCTTCCTCGGGCGTTGCCTTCGGGTTGATCACGACGAACTTCGTCGAACGGAACTGCTCGAGGCCCTCAGATCCCAGCTCGCGCCCGATGCCGCTCCTCTTGCGCCCGCCGAAGGGGGCCGCGTCGTTGTCGAGCAGGGGATTGTTCACCCACACCATGCCGCTGTCGATCTCGTCGACGGCCCGCATCGCCTCCTCGAGGTCCTTCGTGTAGATGTTCGCGCCGAGCCCGTACTCCGAGCGGTTGGCAAGCTCGATCGCCTCGTCGAAGCTACGCACCCTGACGATCGGAGCGACCGGACCGAAGCTCTCGGTATTGACGATGTCCATCGTCGGCGAGACGTTTACAAGCACGGTGGGCTCGACGAACCAGCCCCGGTTGAACCCCGCCGGCCGCTGACCGCCTGCAATCGGCTTTGCGCCTTCCGCCCGCGCCCGCGACAGGATCGCCTCATAGCGGTCGCGCGACGCGCGCGTGGCCATGGGTCCCAGATCCACCTTCTCCAGCCCGTTGCCGATGCGCAGCCTGCGCGCCTCTTCGGCAAGCCGGGCCGCGAACACGTCGTGGATGTCCTCGTGCACATAGATGCGCTCGGCAGAGGTGCACACCTGTCCGCAGTTCAGGAACGAGGCGAAGGCCGCCCCGCGCACCGCCACGTCGAGCGGCGCCGATGGCATCACGATGAACGGGTCATTGCCCGATGTCTCCATCAGCACCGGCTTGAAGCGCTCGCCGCATATGCGCCCAACGACCTGGCCCGTCGCCACCGTGCCGGTGAAGGCGGCGCAATGCGTGCCCTTGCTCTCGAGAAGGCGCGTGGCCACCTCTGGTCCGCCGGGAAGGCACTGCACCAGCCCCTCGGGCAGGCCGGCAAACACGTCCATCATCAGGAGCGTCGCAAGCGTCGTCACCTCGGAGGGCTTGACGATGACGGCATTGCCCGCCGCCAGCGCTGCCGCCGCCTGCCAGGCAAAAAGAAGCAGGGGATAATTGTAGGGCATGATCAGCACCGCTACGCCCAGCGGCTCCTTGATCGAGCAGTGCAGTTGCCCGGACATGGTCGGCGCATAGATGCGGCCCATCTCGTGGCGGCCAATTTCGGCATAATAGTCGAAGGCGCTGATGGTCCAGCTGACCTCGTCCATCGATTCCTTGAACGGCTTGCCCATTTCCCGCGTCAGCGCCTCGGCCAACAGGGCCTGCCGCTCGCGGATCGCGCTGGCAACCTCGTGCAGCTTCTGCGCCCGCTCGAGGCCCGAGAGCTTGCGCCACCAGCCCGACTGCGCGATTCCCGCCGCCGTGACCGCGGCATCGATGTCGGTGGCCGGCGTCTCGATCCAAGCCCCGATGCGCTGCTCGGTCGCAGGATTGAGGACCGCGGTCTCCGCCGCGCCCCTGAGGGGCGACATCCTCCCGCCAACATAGGCCATGCCCGAGACAGGTTCGAAGAGCTTGTTCATCAGGCGGCTCCCTTCAGGCTTCTGCGTGGGCCTGCCTGAGCAGGCGCTTCGCCGCGGCGTTGAAGTCCTTCCGCGACCCAAGGACGAGCCCCATCCTGCACCTCTCGGTACGCCAGGGGTTGGGCATCTCGATGAAGCCCGCGCCCTTTGGGTACTTGCCAAGGGCAAGCCCGAGCAGCAGTCCCCGGCGGCTGGGCTTGAGCACGGCAAACTGCTTGAGCCGGTAGAGCGCGACGTGCCCCTTTCGGGCGCGAACACTGGCCCCGCGCAGCTTTCCGGCCAGCGCCAGCACGGCATCGCCGATGGGGCGCTGGGGCGCCAGCCCCCCGGCATACACGCGCGCGAGGGGATCGGCAGGGGCGGGTGTCTCGAGCGCGGCAAGCCCGTGGGTCCGGCCCAGCACAACCGCCGCATGAGCAAGGCCCAGCCCGTGCTCCGCCTTGAGCCACCGAAGCCGCTCGGCAGGCCCGGCATGCGGGCATTTCCGGGCGATCCTGACCCAGTGCGCCATCGTCTTTCCGGTGGCCTTCTCGAGCTTCGCCTCGACGGCTGCGATGTATTGACGGATCTTGTCGGGTTCCTTGGCTTTCCGGGTCATGGTCAATCCGCGCAGGTCCTTGGGTTTGCTTGACACTCAGAACGTCCTTCAGTACACCCACCGCTCTTCGGCGGCCAGTCTGGCCCGCCCATGACCCCGATAAGGGGGCGTAGCTCAGTTGGTTAGAGCGCCGGCCTGTCACGCCGGAGGTCGCGGGTTCGAGC
>DAISVV010000190.1:5654-6314 GCA_036840015.1 Micropepsaceae bacterium | reverse complement strand
GCTGGCGGCTTCGGCCACCCCAACGCAGAGCCGGAGCGCCTCGGGCGCGGGCGTTATGGCTTTCTGCATGTCACACCTCTCAAAAGCACGCACGGAAACGTCCGTACGTCTGCTTTCGGGTGTGGCTGGAAGCCGGGCGCGAATTTGAAAAGATATTCGCGGCTGGCTAGTCGGTGCCAGCTTCTGAGGCCAGTCGGGGCAGCAAGTCTGCTAGCAAGGCCTCTGCGGCTTGGGTGTCGCCCGGTCCCTTGGGCCACCGCCCTTGCCCTTTTAGTTCGGCAATGCGCTCCGACCAGTCCTCACGCTTCACGGCACGCCGCCGCCAGTGCGCAAGAGCCTCCGCGTCATACGCCTTGCCGCCCCGGTGTCCGCGCTCGCTATCAGGCTTGCGCTCTATCCCAGCGGCAGCCAATGCCCGCGCCACATGCGCCAAAGCCTTTTCTTGTCGCCGTCGTTCGTCGCAAGGCCAGGCGCACGTGAATGCTTCGACAAGCAAGGCCACGAGTGTCTCCCGCAGCTCATGCAGGCCTCGCTGTCCCTTGTGTTTCGTCGCACGGCGGGCTGGCTTTAGCAGCGGCGCGGCATTCCCGCCGCGCAAGTCATTAAGGGCTCGTGCGAGTGTCTGGAGCGGCCCAAGGGTGGCTGTATCGGTGCCATTTT
>DAISVV010000190.1:0-5644 GCA_036840015.1 Micropepsaceae bacterium | reverse complement strand
AGCGGAGCGGCCCGCCGACCTGTGCTAACGCTGCGTCCAGTCCGTTGCTCTCTGCAGCAATGACGGCCAGCCCGCGCCGGAGTTCCGCCAGCGTCATAGGCTCTGGCTCTGCGGGCAGCGCTCCCGTTATGGGCTGGCATGGCCGCAGTAGTAATTCCGCAGGCGTCTTCGGCGGCTCCAGAGAGGTGAATCCGAGCACGTCATTGCGCGCCAGATGGCGCAGCTCCTCGGGCGTCATGCTCATGCGCTGGCCGCGACGGCGGGGAACGTCAACACGGTTGCCGGGGGCGCGTCAACGTATGACGCCCATGCGGCCATGAGGGCAGCCCGCTTTGCTATGGCGTCACCCCGGACGTAAGCGCGCTCGGCGGCGTTCTCAATTTGGTGCGCGAGGCAAAGCTCCACGATATCTCTCGGGAAGGTGCTGGCTTCCAGCGCCCATGTCCTGAAGGTGGCTCTCATGCCGTGCGTCGTTGCCGTCTCGCCCATGCGGCGCAGCGTTTGCAGCATTGCCATGTTGCTCAGGGCGTTCTTGCCGCTGAAGGTGAAGACATAGTCGGACTGGCGGGCGTTCTCCATTTCGCGCAGTACAGCGAGCGCTGCCGGGCTCAATGGCACGCGGTGAGGCCGTCCGGCCTTCATGCGCTGTGCCGGAATTTCCCACGTCGCTTCGGCCAAGTTGAATTCGGACCAGCGCGCCCCTGTCACTTCGGAGGTGCGGCACGCAGTCAAAATGACGAATTCCAGTGCACGCGCAGCCGTGCCGCCTTCGGCCCTCAGGCGCTGCATGAAGTCCGGAGCGTCGCGCCAGTCCAGCGCCTTGTGGTGGCCGCGAGAGAGCTTCGTGAGCGATGGCAGAATTCTTTTCAGGTGGCCGCGCCACCGCGCCGGGTTCGGGCCTTCGCGCAGCCCCTGCGCCGAGGCGGCGTCTAACACGAGTTCGATCCGGTTCCGCAAGCGGCTCGCCGTTTCCGGGCGCGCCGTCCAGTGAGGCTGCAGCACCGCCAACTCGTCCGGGGTGGCAATGTCGGTGACGGGCTTGTCCCATAGCGGCTTGGCATAGACGCGCAGTGTCATTTTCCACTGCTCCGCGTGCTTGTCGTTTTTCCATGAGGGCTCGCGCAGGGCGATAAAGTCCTCGGCGCATTGGCCGAAGGTGACACCGGGCTTTGCAGGGGCCTGCGCCGCTGCCGCAGCCGCCTGCTTCTCAGCCAGCGGGCACTTGCCCTCCCCTAACAGGGCGCGGGCCTCGGCAGCCCCTTGGCGGGCGCTGGCAAGGCTCACGGCATAGGGGCCACTGGCCGCCCCCATGCCCATTTCGCGGCGCTTGCCGTTCTGCGTCCATATGAGCACCCAGAACTTGTTGCCCGCTGGCGCGACGCGCAGATAAAGGCCACCGCCGTCCGCATAGACTCCTGGCCTAGTCGCCTTCGCCACCTGTACCGCTGTGAGCCTGTTTGCCGTGCCTGCCATGTCCGTCCTCGCTCATAAAGCCACTCATAAAACTTGGGGCGGCTTGGGGCGCATTGCAACGGATATGTGTGAATAATGTTTTCTGTCTGTACTGCTATTTTCAGCAGGATAACTCAACTCTTGTGGATATACCCGGACAAGGACGAATATAGTTTCAGGGGACTCCGGCTCCGCCATTTCCACCTAATCGAAAATTCTCCGAGCGCCGGACAGCTGCTTGAAAAGGCGCGGTTTGGCGCGGACTTTCTGGTGGGGCTCAGGACCGACCCCGCGCGCCGATAGGTCTCCTGGCGCGTCGCTACCGCCGAAACTCTCCGAAGCTCAGGACTTTGAGCACTCAGTACAGAACGCGTAAGTGGCTGGAATGGCGGGGGAAAGTTTCCAACACGCTGATGCTGTTCGAACGTTGTGAATGCGCGCGAGAGAGAACGGGCAATCTACGCTGTCGAAGGGGAGGTTGCTTGAACGGGGTGGCGTGCCGCAGGGCATCCAGCGTTTGGTCGCGGCGCGGCACGGCCAGCCTCTTGATCAATCGGTGTTGCGAAAAGCTGGGGGTTGGTGCCGCATGCTGGATGAGCGACGCCTTCCACCGGCGGGTCTGGTTGGGGTGAGCGTCCTACCAGGCTGCAAGTTTCGCTAGAGTCCGCTCGTCGCGGGTCGCCTCCAGCGCATCCTTCGCGTTGAATTCCGTAGTTAGTCTGCAAGGGCTCTTGATGTCTCGTGATCGCCCTCTCGGGGCTGACGATCCACCTTTGTCTGTAGTTCCCGCAAGCGGGGCTGGTTCTCGCTGTGCAGCGGAAGCGCTTGCTGCTGGCAGCTCGGGGGTTGAGCGTCGTTGGGGTGCCTGCTTCGTGCTGGACATCAGGACGGCAATAGCCGGATCCCGCTGTCCATCAAGCCCGGCTGTCTTTCAAGGCGGGTGCGAACAAGGGCGTCTTCTTCGTCGACGTCAGTCATCCTGCGACGACTAGCCCGGCAAGTGCCTTCGTCAGCGACCCTTGGCTGCCCTCACGAATGCGAGGAACAGTTCGTCGTCAAGTGCGCTCACCGGATGCTCCGGATGCCATTGAACGCCGACGAAGTAACTCTTGTCTGGCACCTCAATGGCTTCAACGAGGCCATCCGGCGATACTGCTGTCACCACGCCTGCGGCGCCGTCCGGCCTGATACCTTGCTTGTGCAGGCTGTTGACGGCGAACGGCTTTCCTGCGGCGAGGCGATCGATGAGGCCCCCCAAGGGTTTGACCTCGTGCGCGGCGTTCAAGTGGTCTGTCGTATGCGCTGACCAGGCCGCATTCTCCTGCGCGAGGTTCACGGTGAGCTTGCCACCCAGCACGGCATTCATCGTCTGGAACCCGCCGCAGATGCCTAACACCGGTATATCGCGCTCAAGCGACCCGGCTATGATTGCCATTTCAAAGGACGTCCGGCGCCGCTTGTGGGGTGGGCCGCTGGTGGATGGCTCGTCGCCAAACAGCCTCTTTGGATCCTGGAACTGATGCGCGCCGCCGCCGATTACAAAGCCATCAAGCCTGTCGAGCAGCGAAGGAACTTCATCGACGTGATGAGGAAGCAGAACGGGTAACCCGCCAGCGCGCGACACAGCCTCGACAAGCGGGGCTCCCCGGCAGTAGACCAGCACCGACGGGTCCTGCGAATGAGGGTCGACCTCGGCCGTAACGCCAATGAATGGCTTCCCGGATCGCATCGCTAGCCGGGGCCCATGATCTTGGCAAACGGCTTGCCGCCTTCAGCCATAGAGCCGGGATGCTCGGCGCCCGAGAAGTCAGAGATCTTCGTCCATGCTGCGTCGATGTCTTCGATCGAGATGCCGTTCTGGGTCGGCAGGTAGGCCCCGAGGGTACGCTCCCATCGCAGCTTGCCGACCCAGCCACCACCGACCTCGAACAATCCACCCGTCTCCTGGCACTTTTCGTGACAGAGGTAGGCGGCGAGGGGGCTCACATAGTCTGGCTGCATCGGCTTGAGTTGCTCTTCCGACATCACGGTGCGCGTCAGTCGCGAGTCAGCCGCCGGCGCAATCGTGTTCACAAGGATGTTCTTCGAGCGGCCTTCAACGGCAAGCGCTTGCGTGAAACCATGCACGGCAAGTTTCATTGACGAATAATTCGTCTGTCCGAAATTCCCGTAGATGCCGGCAGCCGACGACGTGTTGATCACCCGGCCAAAGGCCTGCTTGCGCAGATGGGGCCAGGCGGCATGCGTTACACGAAATGCGCCGTACAGGTGCACCTGATAGATGTCGTTCCAGTCGCTCTCTTTCATGTTGTGAAAGGCGACGTCGCGCAGGAAGCCTGCATTGTTGATCAGGATGTCGATACGTCCGAAACGATCGAGTGTCGCCTCGACGAGACGATGTCCCTCTGTGACGGAATCGGTGTTCGCGGCTGCCTCACCGCCTGCCGCAGTGATTTCATTTACAACCTTCTGCGCCGGGCCGATATCGACCCCGCCGCCAGCCGGACCGCTTCCGAGGTCGTTCACCACGACCTTGGCGCCGCGCGCCGCGAGCAAGAGTGCGTGGGTCCGGCCGAGACCGCCGCCGGCGCCGGTGACCAGGGCAACACGCCCATCATAACGAAATGGTGCTGTCACGATATCTCCAGGAATTACTTGCCGTCACCTGTCACGCCATCGAGCCCGCCGATGACAAATCTTGTCGTCAACTCCACAAGCTCGTCCAGGGACAGGGCGCGTGCAGGATCGTACCAGGTGTAGCTCCAAACCATGGTACCCAGCGCAAGCAGAGTAACCGGCGTAACCTTCGTGTTGTCTGCAAGAGCAGGGTTGATTGCGACCAGCGTAGAGCGGAGGAGTTCCAGGATTGAACGTTCCGCACTCCGCACTTCTTCCCGTTGCTTTGCGGGCAGAACATCGAGCTCGCTGAAAAGTCGCGCATAGTTCATGCGGTACTTCGAAAGGACAACAATTGACTCGCGCAGGTATGCGCGCAGTTGATCCGTCGGCTTCTCCGCCTTCTTCACTGCGCGCTCGAGCCTGACGTGGTACATCTCTATGAACCCTGTCAGGAGTTCGTAGAGCATCTCTTCCTTGCTGCCGAAATAGTGGTAGATGAGCGCCTTGGACGCCCCGCAAGCCTCCGCGATCTCGGATACCGAAGTCCCGCGAAAGCCATGGCGGGCAAACAACTCTGTCGCACGCTCAAGGATGAGCTGCCGCTTGTCATCGTAAGTCTTGGCCCTGACGCCAACCATCTGATCTCCTGAGCCGAATGCTCCGCCGGGGCGTCGCCGATGTGCCTCAATAATTGACCAATCGGTCGAGGAATGCAATAGTCCGGCGATCGTATCGTAAACGTGCCGAAAGGGCGCTGATCTCAAGCCGTGGGTCAATCACCGGTGATCACGTCCCGCCACCATGGCCGCTTGGCTTTTGTCGAAGTCGCCAATCCGCCGGTCAACGCGCTAGGCCTGTCACTTCGCACTCAATTGCATTTGGAACTGCAGCGCGCTTCTTCAGCGCGCGAGGTCGATGCGATAGTGTTGACCGGTGCGGGGCGCCTTTTCATGTCGGGCGCCGACATCAGCGAACTGGACCAGCCGATCGAGCCGCCCGGTCTTCTTGACCTTGAGGCCCAGATTTCCAGGCTACCGATGCCGGTGATAGCTGCGATGCACGGGCCCGTGTTGGGCGGGGGGCTTCTTATCGCGCTCATGTGCGATTACCGCGTCGCGCATGTTGGAGCGACCTTTGGCTTTCCAGAAGTGAAGCTTGGCCTCCTTCCGACTTTCGGAGGAACACAGATCTTCCCGCGGCTCGTCGGCATCGAGCGCGCGTCGGATCTCATCACGTCTGGAAGAAGCATATCGGCGGAACAAGCGCGTGCGTGCGACATCGTTGATAGGGTCGATGCCAATCAGCCGTCAGCCGCCGGCGCCGCGTTTGCAGCGAACGGGCCGCTGCCAAAACGACGCCTTCTCGAATTGCCTTGGCCGCAAGACCCGGGCAGCCGTCGCGCGATCGATCGGATGCGAGAAGTTGTCTCGCGGGCAAGCCCGTTGTTCCTCGCACCACGCGCGGCTCTTGACGCCATCGAGTGCGGTTTCAAACTGCCGCTTGGGCCTGCCTTGCAGCACGAGTGTGAGTTGTTCGAGCAGTTGAGGAATTCGTGGCAATCAAAAGCGCTCCG
>DAISVV010000189.1:0-6357 GCA_036840015.1 Micropepsaceae bacterium | reverse complement strand
TTCAAGATCGGCGCCGTCCAGGTCCTGGTATTGCGTGAGCAACCGCTCGATCACGCGGCGGGCGAAGCGCTCGCGGTCATGGCCCTCACCCATCGCGGTTTCGTGGATCACGTCGACGGCGACGCGGAATGCTGGATAAAGCGCCTCCGGGAAATCGCAGCGCGTGAACAGCGCCCTGAGGCCGAGCTTGCCGGCATCATGGATGAGGATGCTTGCCTTCTCGGCGCTGGTGCCCGCGATCTCGGCCATCGATTCCTCGACGAACTCGAGGTCGCCGGAGCACAGCGCCCGCAGGACCAGCGAGGCCGTGAGCCTGCCGTTGGCGTGCAGTTGCTGCACGAGGGCGCGGGTGTCTGCATCGGAAGGCGATTCAGACAGGAGGGTGAGGGTCGCGCGCTCGCGTGCGTCGAGGATGATCTCGCTGGCGATGCTGGCGGGAAGGCTGTGGCGGGCGGCGATGGCCAGCTTGAGTTTCTCGGACACCAGCGTCACAAGCCGCTCGGCGATGGTCACGGGCAGCTGCTCGCGATGCACCATGGCGGCCTTGACGGTCTCGAAACGGCCATAGCGGTCAAGTGTCCGCTGGAGGACGGACTCGTTCAGGTCGGCACCCGTGTTGCCCACCAGCGTTGTCACGGCGGCGGCGTTGCCTGTGTCGACGATGGCCGCTGCGAGCGTTGCGCTCACTTGCGGACGGCGCGCGATGGCCACCTGTTTGGCACCGACGCCGTCGGCGAGGATCGCGATCAGGTCATCATCGGTTAGGACGGACGCGTGCTCCAGCACGGGCACGGCCACAGATACCTCGTCGCGTGCCAGCCGCAGGGCGATGTCGTGCGGCAGGTTGCGCGAGGCCTTCATCGATTCGGCTACCGCGCGACGCACGATCAGCTCGGCGTCGGCGGCCAGGGTGCGCATGATGTCGAGCGCAAGTTGCAGTTCCTGCGGGCTGAGCCTGGTGCTGTCAATGTCGGGCGCCATGCGCGAGAAGATGCGGGCGCGCTGTTCTGCGGAGGGGTTTTCCAGAAGCGCAGCGACGTCGCGCGCGCTCAGGCCCGTCTTTCTTTCCGGATCGCGACTGATATGCTCGAGTACCATTCACGAAGAGTAGCCAGCCCGGGTTAAGACACCGTTATGCCCTTTGACCCGCCTGCCCCGCTGGCCACCGCGCTGGCATTTGAGACAGCGGATCATCCGCATGCCGCGTTGCGGACGGCGGCAGAAACCTTATCAAACAGCTACCGAACGGGGATTGCGATCCCGGCGACCCTGACACCAGTGGCGAGGGTGGCGTATCTTGCGGTGCGATTTCCCTCCACCTATGCGATTGCGGCGCGTGTCTGGTCGCAAGTTTGCGCCCGCTTGGGTGACAGGCCGATTCGTACGATTCTCGATTCGGGTG
This sequence comes from Micropepsaceae bacterium, assembly GCA_036840015.1. Classification (GTDB taxonomy): domain Bacteria; phylum Pseudomonadota; class Alphaproteobacteria; order Micropepsales; family Micropepsaceae; genus SZUA-430. The sequence continues at coordinate 4,955 of DAISVV010000189.1, read as the reverse complement.
CGGGGCCCGGCACGGCGAGCCTTGCGCTTGCAGCCACACAGCCGGGCCTGCGTGCCACGCTGCTTGAGCGCGATGCGGGCTGGCGTCCGACGGCGCTGAGGCTTGCAGGTGCCGTTGGGCTCCACGCGGACTTTGTCGCTGGCGATGCTGGCAGCCTTGGCGCTGCCACACGCCATGACGCTGTGGTGGCCAGCCATGTGCTGAATGAGCTGCCTGCAGACCGACGTGCCAGCGTCGTGGATGCGCTGTGGAAAGCCACGGGCGATGTGCTGGTGCTGATCGAGCCGGGGACACAGGCGGGCTTTGCCTCGATCCGCGCCGCGCGCGATCTCATCCTCTCCCTCGGTGGGCATGCGGTCGCTCCCTGCACGCATGGGCTTACCTGCCCCGTCCAGGGTGATGACTGGTGCCATTTCGACGTGCAAGTCGAGCGCACTGCGCTGCACCGGTCGGTCAAGTCGGGAACGCTGTCGCATGAGAGCGCCAAGTTCAGCTATGTGGCGCTGGCCAGGACGCCATTACCTGAGATGTTGGCCGGACGGATCGTGCGTCGTCCGATCCGCGCCAGCGGGCATGCCCACTTCGATCTCTGCCGGGAGGGACGGATCGAGCGCGTGACGGTCTCGCGCCGGCAGCGCGATGAGTGGCGCGCGGCGCGGGATGCCTTGTGGGGCGACCTGCTGGACAGCTAGGTCCGCGGCTTCTGCTTCGCGGCGGCCTGCCAGAGCGCGGCGAATGCGAAGAGTGCCTGCGGTGCCGACAGCAGCACGAAGAAGGCGAGCGGGCCCCATGCCGCTGTTGCGTTGGCCTGCACCAGCGGCGCGATGACGGCGCCGATGTTGAAGAGGATGATCATCCAGGCGGCGGCTGCGGTGCGCTCTTCCTGACCCAGCACCTCGCTGACCCGCGCCACGCCAATCGCGTAGAGCGGCAAGGTGGCTGCGCCATATCCGAGCGCTGCGGCGAACAATGCGACACTGCCCTCACCCACCAGCGGGATCGCGGCTGTGAGGGCGGCGGTCGCCGTGAGCAGCAACAAGACGCGGCTGCGGTCCATGTGGTCGGCCAGCCAGCCAACGGGCAGCTGCGCGATCATGCCGCCGGCGACGGCCAGCGCCATGAACAGGGATTTGTCGACGTCGCTCAGTCCCATCATCTGCAGGGTCGCCGGACCCGAGGCCATCAGCCCGGCCCAGCTGAAGCCAGCCAGCGCGATGACGCTCGTGCCCAGGGGAGACCGGCGCGCGAGCGTGATGAAGGAGATGTGGCGTGGCTCGCCGCGCGGGGGGTGCGCGGTGCGACCCGAACCAAAGCAGAGTGCCGCCAGCGCGATGGCTGCTGCTGCGACCAGGAACAGGGCTGTCTCCCCGGTGCTGCGGCCCGCCAGCAGGAGTTGGCCCGCGGCAAGACCTGTGAGCTGGATGAAGATGTAGGCCGAGAAGACGCGCGCGCGGATGCCATCGACGGTGCTCAGGTTGAGCCAGCTCTCGACGGTGACGAACATGCCGGTGATGGCCGCGCCCGCGAGCATCCGCGTGAAGACCCAGACCCACGGGTCGCCGGACATAGCAAAACCAAGCGTGGTGACTGCAAGGGCCACCGTGAATCCTGCCGCTGCGGCGGCATGCGTGGTTCGCCGGATCAGCAGGGGTGTCAGTGCGGCGCCCGCCATGCTGCCGGCAAAGAAAGCGGACAGGATCATGCCCTGGAGCAGCGGCGGATAACCCCGCGCCTCGCCCGCGATGCTGACAAGCGAGCCTGTCAGCCCGTTGCCGAGCTGGATGAGCAACAGGGCCGCGAAGACGGGCCACCAATTCCGGAAGATGCCTGCCATGGATCCTATCGCGTGGGCGGATGGTTGTGGCCGCAAAAGGCTGCGGGCACCATGCAGCAAGTCGTCGCTTGGGATTGTCAGGCGGCGCGCTGGCGATGGTCCGCGTCGTCGAGCGGACCGAAGGCGCGGGCAAAGCTCGGGAGCGTGTCGACCGAAGCGAGGATCTGGGCCAACAGCGGTGACATGACCATGCCATCCATCGAGAGCGCAGCCTCGAGGCTGCTGGACGCCGGCATGGCGGGGCTGGTGTTGTCGAAGGGAAACGTTCCGCGCTGTTCCGTCGTCTCGACGCGGGCGGGCGGCAGGCTCTGCGCGGCCTTCGGGGCGGCGGCGAACTGCGTACCGGCGGACGCGCCGTCATGGCGGGCCTTGAGCGTCTCGAGCACCGCGGCCACCGACCGCGCCTCGCCGCCCTTGGTGTAGAATATGCGGGTGTTGGCGCTGGCCGCATCAGGAAAGAAAGAGGCGGCGGGAAGAGAGGGCGTCTGAGCCCCAGCCCTTATCATCTTCACCGCCGCCTGGGGTCCGAGGAAATGAGCGACATAAAGCTCCCCCGCCGACACTCCTCGTCCCAGCGCGCCTTCCATGTGGTTACGCGCGTCATTCGTCAGTTCTCCCGCCATGATGGCGGCAATTTCGGGGTTCTTGCGCAGGGCAAGAATTTCCTGGCGCATGGCCTTGTCGGCAACCATGAGCCGGCCATCCTTGCCGGGCTTGATGGCTTCGGCGTAGGCCGAAAGCCCGTGTGATGCGCCGTGCTGGCGCACGGTCCCGAGCCAGGTCTGCTCGATGAACTGGAACAGGCCGGTGGCCGAGGATGTCGACGCCTTGGCCTCGGGATTGAGGCTGGATTCGCGCATTGCCGTGGTCAGGAGGTAGTCGAAATCCGTACCCGTGCGGTCGGCTGCGCCCCGGAGCGCGCCCATGACCAGATCCGCCGACGGGGAAATCGTCGAGCGAAGCGCGGGCGCTGTCATGGGGTTGCGGTCGAGCATGGTGATCCATTGCTCGCAAGGTGCGTGCCAGCGCGGCCCGGCTGCTAACAGGAGGTTAAACGACGCCGCGTTGCAGTTCCGTGCGCAAGCGCTGCACCAGATGGTCACGCGCGGCGTGCGCATAGGGTACAGCGGTACCCTGTCCCCAGACGGGGCCATTGCCTGCGAAGTCGCCGGCCTCGCGCGCTACCACATGGACATGAAGCTGCGCGACGACGTTGCCGAGCGCGCCGACATTTATCTTGCGGCAGGCAGTGAGGGCCTTCAGGCTTTCGGCGGCGTGGGTCACTTCCTGCCAGAGGACTTGCCGGTCGGCCGGGGAGAGGTCGAAGATCTCGCTCGCCCCGGCAAGGCGCGGCACGAGGATGAGCCAGGAATAGCGGCTGTCGTTCATGAGCAACACGCTGCAGAGCGGCCAATCACAGACGGGGACCGTGTCGGCGGCGAGGCGGGCGTCGAGAAGAAAGGGGCCTTGCAGCATGCGGGGCATCTGACGTCATCCGGCCCCCGCGCGCAACGGGCTTGTCGATCCCCCCGGAAAAATGGAATGAGTCGGCGCGATACGGCACAAGGCGGACAGGCGCATGAAAACGGCTCTCTCAGGCATCAGGGTTCTCGACTTCGGGCGCTACATCGCTGGCCCCTATTGCGCCGCACTGCTCGGCGACATGGGGGCGGAGGTGATCCGCATCGAGAAGCGAGATGGCTCGGAAGACCGTGCGCTTGTACCGGTGATCCATGATGCCGACGGCAATCCCTGCGAGGGGGCGCTGTTCCTGCAGATGAACCGGAACAAGAAGGGCATGACGCTCGACCCCGCGCATCCGCGCGGGCGGGAGATCGTCAGGAAGCTCATCCGCACCGCCGATGTCGTGGTGGTCAATTTGCCGCCGCAGACGCTTGTTTCGCTCGGCCTCGACTGGGACAGCGTGCATGCCATCAATCCGCGCACGGTGCTGACGACGGTTTCGGCCTTCGGGTCGGGTGGGCCCTATGCCGAACGGCTGGGCTTTGATGGCGTGGCGCAGGCCATGTCGGGTGCGGTCTACATGTCGGGCACGCCCGAGCAACCGGTGCGCGCGGCGGCCTCGTGGGTGGATTTCGGAACCGCGTCGCTGGCGGCGTTCGGCACGATGACGGCGCTCTATGCGCGCAATGCAACGGGCCTCGGACAGCATGTCGAAGGTGCGCTGCTGCGCACGGCAGTCACCTACATGAGCCAGACCCTGATCGAACAGGACGTTCTGGCGAAGAACCGGGTGGCAACGCTCAATCGCGGACAGACGGCGGGACCGTCCGACATCTTCCGCTGCACGGACGGGTGGATCACGATCCTGATCAACGGCAACCCCCTGTTCCGGCGCTGGGCCAGGATGGTCGGCGAGGAAGCGTGGATCGAGGATCCCCGCTTTGCCTCCGACGAGGCGCGCGGCGACAATGGCGAAGTGCTTTCGGCGCGGGCGGCGGCCTGGTGCCGGTCGCGCAGCGTGGCCGAGGCGCTTGATGCGCTCGCGCGTGCGAAGGTGCCGGCGGGACCCGTGCTCTCGCCGCAGCAATTGCTTGATGACCCGCATGTGAATGCGGCCGGCTTCTTCGCGCCGGTGTCCTTCCCGGGCCTTGCCGATGGCGCACGCATCATGGCAACGCCGGTCGTCCTGTCGGAAACGCCTGGCCGCATCACGCAAGCCCCGCCCGTGCTCGGGCAGCACACGGAAGAACTGCTCGCCGAGCTTGGCATCCACGGTGAAGAAGCCGAGAGCCTGCGGCGCGACGGCGTGATCTGACGCGACCCCGTTGCTGCCGCCCCGTATCGAAGGCGTGAGCCGGGCACGCTGCTACTCGGCGAGGCCCGTACCAGAGCGGCGGCGCATCTGTTCGGCTTCCTCGTGGCCGAGGATGGTGGCCGACAGCGCCTGGGCGTGGGTCAGGTAGGTCTGTGCGCGGGGGCGGCGCGAGGGATCGAGCGTGCGCAGGGTTGCCGTCGCGCTTTCGCAATAACCCGTCAGGTAGGCCGAGACTTCCTCGAACGACTGCTTGTGGGACTTGTGGAAGCCGCCGGCACCGGCATAGGGCGTTGCACCCGCAAGGAGCCGGCCCCAGGCCAGCGCGCGCTCGATGCGCGTGAG
>DAISVV010000188.1:0-6400 GCA_036840015.1 Micropepsaceae bacterium | reverse complement strand
CTGCGGTCTTGCCCGCGCCAGACTTGCCGCGATCCGGGGACGAAAATGTCTCACTCAAGGCCGGCGCTTCCTGCTTTCTTAATTGGTATAAGCATATATAGTATCCATGTATACGATCTTAAACGTCAACCGGTATTTTTTCATGCGCGCCTTCCGCATCGTGTCCCTTACGCTCGCCTCGACCCTGGCCCTTGGTCTGGCCGCATGCGGCAAGAAGGACACCGCGACCGAACAGGCCACGCCGGTCAAGGTCGCAGCCGTTTCCGTTACGACGAGCAAGGTGACAAGGACCGAAGTCTCTCTGCCGATCCTCGCAACCGGATCACTGACACCATCGCGCCAGACCGATATCGGCCCCTCGGTCGACGGCATCATCGAACAGGTCTGGGTGAATGTGGGCAGCCGCGTGAAGAAGGGCGAGCCGCTGTTCCGCACGCGCGATGTGGACATCCGCCTGCAGGTGAAGGAACTCGAGAGCCAGGTTGCACTCGCCCGCGCGCAGCTGGCCAATGCCAAGAACGAACTGAACCGGCAGAACACGCTGAAGACGGGCGGCTGGGTCAGCCAGTCCCGCATGGACACCACCAAAACCGGCGCCGACGTGGCGACTGCCCAGCTCGGCGTCTGGGAAGCCCGCCTTGCCCAGGCCCGCCAGATGCTGAACGACACCACCGTCCGCGCGCCCTATGACGGCGTGATCTCGCGCAAGGATGTCTACGAAGGCCGCTTCATGGCGACGCGCTTCGGCGGCATGCCCGGCGGCGCCTCGGGCGTCGTGCAGATCATGGGCATCGACCCCCTCGCGGTAATCGTGAACACGCCCAGCGTGAATTTCGGGCAGCTCAAGCTGGGCATGCCCGCGCGCATTCGCGTGGATGGCATCGACAAGACCTTCGAGGGCAAGGTTGCCGTCATCAACTACGGCGTCGACTACCGCTCCCGCGGCGTCGAGGTGCGCATCGCGCTTCCCAACCCCGGCTACAAGATCCTGCCTGGCCTCTATGCGCGGGTCGAACTCCTGCCCGAACCACGGCCGGCGCTCGTCGCCGACCGCCGCGTCGTTCTGGGAACCGCCGGCGCCCGCTATGCCTTCATCAATGACAAGGGCAAGGCGCGCAAGATCCGCCTCTCGGTCCGCGAGCTTGATGGCGAGCGCGTCGAGATCCTCAACAACGTTCCCGTGGGCACCGAACTGCTCGGCGGCCCGAACGTCCAGCAACTCGCCGACGGCGTGCCGGTCGAGGTCCAGAAATCCTCCGTCGCCGACACCAAGCCCACCCAGGCTCAACTCTAAGCGGACCGGCGACGTCACATGTGGATTTCAGATCTTTCGATCCGCCGCCCCGTTCTGGCGGTCATGCTCATCGGCGCCCTCGTGGCCCTGGGATGGGTGTCGCTCCAGCGCATCGGCGTCGACCTCTTTCCACGCGTCGAGTTTCCCTATGTGACGATCCAGACCGTTCTCGAAGGCGCAAGCCCGGACGCGGTCGAAACCGCTGTCACCGACACGATCGAAGCGCAGGTCAACACGCTCGGCGGCATCAAGTCGCTCACCTCTCAGAGCTTCGAGGGCGCCTCGGTCATCATGATCGAGTTCGGCCTCAGCGAAAATGGCGACATCAAGGCCCAGGACGTGCGCGACAAGGTCAACCTCGCGCTGCGCGACCTGCCCCAGGACGCCGAGCAGCCCGTCATCCAGAAGATCGACCCAGACGCAGAGCCCATTCTCTCGGTCATGCTGTCGGGCGACATGGCGACCCGCGACCTGACGGAATTCGCCGACAAGATCGTGAAGGAACGCCTGCAGCGTGTGCCCGGCGTCGGCCAGGTGGTCATCCTCGGCGGCCGCAAGCGGCAGATCCGCGTGTGGCTCGATGCCGACAAGCTGCGCGCCTACAACATCACCGCCGACGATGTGGTTGCCGCCATCAGGCGCGAAAACACCGACGTACCCGGCGGCAACCTGACCCTGCCGGGCGACCGCGCCGAGTTCAGCGTGAAAACCAAGGGCGAGGTCAAATCAGTCGACGACTTCCGCAAGATTGCTGTCGCCTTCCGCCCCCTTCAGTTGCCCACATTGCTCGGAGACGTCGCCCGCATCGAGGACGGAGCCGAGGATGAACGCACCTTCGCCACCCTGAACGGCAAGCCCGGGATCTCGCTTGAGATCCGACGTCAATCGGGGCAGAACACCGTCGAGGTCGCCAAGGCCATCAAGGCCGAGATCGAGCAGATGCGCGCCGACCTGCCGGCCGGCGTGGACATGATCCTCGCGCGCGACACCTCGCTCTTCATCGAGGATTCGATCAACGACGTCGGCTTCGACATCGTGCTCGGCATCTTCCTGGTCATCGTGATCACGATGGCCTTTCTGCTGGACTTCCGCGCGACAGTGATCGTGGCCGTCGCCATGCCAACATCGCTGATCGCGACCTTCTTTGCCTTCTATCTCGCCGACTTCACGCTGAACAACCTGACGCTGATGGCGTTCTCTGTCGCCGTCGGCCTGCTGGTCGACGACGCCATCGTCGTGCTGGAAAGCGTCCACCGCAAGCTCGAGGAAGGCATGTCGCCCATGGAAGCGGCCTCCAAGGGAACGGCCGAGGTAGGCGTTGCCGTCATGGCCGGCACCTGGGCGGTCGTCGCGGTTTTCGTGCCCATCGCCTTCATGGACGGCATCATCGGCCGGTTTTTCTATCACTACGGCCTGGCCATCGTGTTTTCGGTCATGGTGTCGCTGCTGGTGTCGCTGACACTGACACCCGCGCTCTGCGCGAAGTTCCTTACCAAGCTGAAGCTCGGCCCCATCGCGCAGCGCGTGGAGCATTTCCACCGCGCCATGGAAGAAGCCTACAGGCGCGGCCTGAAATGGTCGCTCTCCCACCGCCTGATCGTGCTGGCGGGCGGCTTTGCCTTCATCGTTGCCGGCATGATGCTGGCCCGCGGCATTCCCTTCGACTTCCAGTCCAAGGCCGACCGGTCGGAATTCCTGGGCCAGGTCGACCTGCCCTTCGGCACCGGCATCGCCGAGGCCCGCGCCGTCAGCCAGCGCATCAGCAAGACCCTCCTGGCCCTGCCCGACATCAAGACCGTATTCGTGACGGTGGGCGGCGGCACGCAGGGCCGCATCAATCGCATCAGCATCTACGCCGGCCTGACGCCAAAGAAGGGCCGTAGCCGCGACCAGTTCGTGATCATGCAGGAAGCCCGCATGGCCCTCGCAAAGGCCATTCCCGAGGCAAAGCACATCGAAGCCACCGAGGTTCCCTGGATCGGCGGCAACTCGAGCTTCAACGTCGCCATCACCTACTCGCTGCAGGGGCCCTCGCTCGAGGTCCTGCGCGAGAAGGCTGACGCGATCGTAGCAGCGATGCGCGCGGACGCCACCACCTTCACCGATGTGCGCTCGTCCTACGAGGCGGGCAAGCCCGAGGTCCAGATCGATGTCGATCGCGATCGCGCCGCCGACCTTGGTGCTGCCATCAGACCGCTTGCCACAACGGTGCGCGCGCTCGTGGGCGGCGTCGACGCCGGCACGTACGAGGAACTCGGCAACCGCTATGACGTGCGCGTGCGCCTGGAGGAAGAACAGCGCAACGATCCCGCCAAGCTGGCACAGATCCAGGTCCGCACGAACAACGGGAACCTTGTCGATCTCGCCAGCATGGCCTCGTTCCGCATCGAGGAAAGCCCCGCGCAGGTCGACCGCCGCAACCGCGCGCGCACCATCACGGTCATGGCAAACACCCCGCCGGGGATCGCGCTCGGCACGGCGACCGACCGGATGCAGAAACTGGTTACAAAGATCGGCATGCCGCCGGGCTACAAGGGAACCTTCATCGGACAGGCCGAGCGCATGAAGGAGGCCGCAGACGCGATCGCGTTTGCCTTCCTGCTTGCGATCCTTGCGCTTTACATGATCCTCGCCAGCCAGTTCAACAGCTTCTCGCAGCCCGCCATCATCATGCTGACGGCACCGCTGTCCTTTGTCGGCGCCTTCGCCGCACTATGGCTGTCGGGCATGACGCTGACCATGTTTGCGCAGATCGGCATGATCGCGCTCATGGGACTTGTGATGAAGAATGGCATCCTGCTCGTCGACTACGCCAACACGGCGCGCGAGCAGCGTGGCCTCTCGGCGCACGACGCGATCTCCGAGGCAGGCCCGCGCCGCATGCGCCCCGTGCTGATGACCCAGCTTGCAACCGTCTTCGGCATGATCCCGGTTGCCATATCGGTGAGCCAGGGCGCGGAATTCCGCAATGGCATGGGCGTGCTGATCATCGGGGGCATCCTGTCCTCGACGCTGCTCACCCTGTTCATCGTGCCCGTCGCCTACACGCTGATGGCCGACGCCTTTGCGTGGTTCAGCCGCATCCGCGGCAAGATTCCCGGTTTGGCACAGCCCAACGCCGCCATTCCCGACTGAACCTTTAGCAGGCTTTAACGCAGACCATGCAATTGTTTACGCCGCGAAGGCGTGAAGCACCGACGGGGTTTGCATGGCGAAGGCTCAATTCCACAAGAACCAGAGAGTCTACGTGAGGACAGTGGGCACCTGGTCCGTGGTAGAGAAAATCATCCCGCACTGGACCAAGGGCATCGAAGAGCCACTGCGCATCCACTACGAAGTCGGCCTTGGCCGCGAATTCGCCGCCGACGAACTGCAGGCCGACGCGCCCGAGAAGACATCGATCAGCGGCACGGCGGAGCAGTGGCGGATCATCCGTACCAAGAACAAGACGAAGAACGTCGAGGACTGCTCGGGCCACCCCTATCCGGGAACCCACCCCACGGTCGTCACCGGTGACAGCGACTGGGGTGGATGGCGCGTACCCGGCGCGGAATATGAACTCCACCCCTTCCGCGTCGAATTCCAGGCACGGCTGATCATGAACTCGCCCAAGATGGCCATGCTGCTTCGGTCGCTGGTGAACCACGCGAAAATGGAGGCCGGCAACGTGTCCGATGAAGTCGGCGCGCTCGCCCAGGAAGCCGCCGCCATCCTGCGCCACATCGACCAGGACGTGCACCAGTAGGCAGCCGGCTGCGCAACCCCTGTTGCGTCCGGGCCCAAATGCAGTAAACCCGTGGCAGCAAGGAAGGCTGCCCGATGAAGACCGAACAACCCGTCCCCGTCCTGCGCCGCGACTACAGGCCCGCGCCCTATCGCGTTGCGCGCACAGAACTCGAGTTCCACCTTGACGAGACGGCGACCCGCGTCTTCGCTACCATTCATGTCGAACGGCAGGGCGCCGACGGTGGCCCCCTCGAACTCGATGGGGAACACCTCAAGCTCCTCGACATCAAGCTTGATGGCCGCCCCCTCGGCAAGGACGCCTACACGCTCACCGGAACGCACCTTACAATCCACAACCCGCCCGCCACGCGCTTCCGCCTCGACACCGCCGTCGAGATCAATCCCGCCGCCAACACCGCCCTGTCCGGTCTCTACATGTCAGACGGCATGTTCTGCACGCAGTGCGAGTCCGAGGGCTTCCGTCGCATCACCTATTCCTATGACCGCCCGGACAACATGTCGGTCTATCGCGTGCGCATGATTGCCGACCGCGCCCGCTTCCCGATCCTGCTGTCCAACGGGAACCCCGCCGGCTACAGCACGCTGCCGGGCGGGCGCCACATGGCCGACTGGGATGACCCGTTCCCCAAGCCCTCCTACCTCTTTGCCATCGTCGCCGGCGACCTTGCCCAGCGCGAGGACACGTTTGTCACCCGCTCGGGCCGGCGCGTGAAGCTCGGCATCTATGTAACCCACGGCAACGAGGACAAGGTCGATTTCGCCATGGGCGCGCTCAAGCGCTCGATGAAGTGGGACGAGGCTGCCTTTGGCCGCGAGTACGATCTCGACGTCTTCAACATCGTTGCCGTCAGCGCCTTCAATTTCGGGGCCATGGAGAACAAGGGCCTCAACATCTTCAACGACAAGCTGGTGCTCGCACGGCCCGACACCGCAACCGACGCCGACTATGACCAGATCGAAGCCGTCGTCGGCCACGAGTACTTCCACAACTGGTCGGGCAACAGGGTCACCTGCCGCGACTGGTTCCAGCTGTCGCTGAAGGAAGGCTTCACCGTGTTCCGCGACCAGGAGTTCACCGCCGACCTGCGTTCGCGCGCGGTCAAGCGCATCGAGGACGTGCGCATGCTGCGCATGCGCCAGATCCCCGCGGACGCAGGCGCGCTGGCGCATCCGGTGCGTCCCGACAGCTACGTCGAGATCAACAACTTCTACACCGCCACCGTCTACGAAAAGGGCGCCGAGGTGGTGCGCATGCTGCACACCCTGCTCGGCGAGGAGACCTTCCGCCGCGGCTGCGATCTGTACTTCGCGCGCTGGGACGGCAAGGCCGCCAGCGTCGATGCCTTTCTGGAGGCGATG
>DAISVV010000187.1:0-6443 GCA_036840015.1 Micropepsaceae bacterium | reverse complement strand
GGATGACGCCGGCCATGTGGTAGAAGATCTCGATGTCCTGACGGGCGGCATGGAATACCTTGACGCAGTCAGGGCGCTTCAGGATCTCGAGGAAGGGCTTGAGGTCGAGGCCCGGGGCAAGGGGGTCGATGGCCACGGCGTGGCCCGGAATGGCAGCCTGGACGAGGCACAGCCGGGGCCAGTATGTCGTGTCGCGCATGAACTCGGTGTCGATGGCGACATAGGGGGCCCCTGCAAAGCGTTCGCAGGCGGCGGCGAGGTCTTCATTCGACGTGACCAGTCTTCCCATTTCCAATGCTTTAGCCCATGTTGCCCGGTCTTGACAGGTAGTGGCCACGCGGCCACAAGGGGCGCCCTTAGACAGGCAATTTCCAAGAAACTCAAGGATCTTCCATGCATCGCTACCGTAGCCATACCTGCGGCGAATTGCGCGCAAGCCATGTGGGCAGCAGGGTCCGCATTTCCGGCTGGGTCCATCGCCGGCGCGATCATGGCGGCCTGATCTTCATCGACCTCAGGGACAATTACGGGCTCACGCAGTGCGTGGTCGAGCCTGACAGCCCGGCGTTCAAGGCCGTCGACGGCCTTCGCTCGGAGTTTGTCGTGACCTTCACGGGCCGCGTCGTGGCGCGCCCGGGCGACACGGTTAACAAGGACCTGGCCACGGGCGAAGTCGAGATCCGCATCGACGAGGTCGCGGTCCAGGGTGAAGCCGGCGACCTGCCGCTGCCGGTCTTCGGCGAGCAGGACTATCCGGAAGACGTGCGCCTGAAGTACCGGTTCCTTGACCTGCGCCGTGACCGGATCCACCGCAACATCCTGTTGCGATCGAACGTGATCTCGAGCCTGCGCCGGCGGATGATCGATCAGGGCTTCACCGAGTTCCAGACGCCGATCCTTACGGCCTCCTCGCCCGAGGGCGCGCGTGACTTCCTTGTTCCTTCGCGGCTCCATCCGGGCAAGTTCTATGCGCTGCCGCAGGCGCCGCAGCAGTTCAAGCAGCTGATCATGGTGGCGGGCTTCGACCGCTATTTCCAGATCGCGCCGTGCTTCCGCGACGAGGATGCGCGGGCCGACCGCTCGCCCGGCGAATTCTACCAGCTCGACCTCGAGATGAGTTTCGTCACGCAGGAAGACGTGTTCGCCGCCGTGGAGCCGGTGCTTCATGGCGTGTTCCAGGAATTCGCAAATGGCCGGACGATCAACCCCGGCCCGTTCCCGCGCATTGCCTATGCCGAGTCCATGCTGAAATACGGTTCCGACAAGCCGGACCTGCGCAACCCTATCATCATCGCGGATGTCAGCACCGAGTTCGCCGACGCGTCGGTCGAGTTCAAGGCGTTCAAGGCGGTGGTTGCGCAGGGCGGCGTCGTGCGTGCCATTCCGGCGCCGGGTGCGGCTTCGCAGCCCCGTTCCTTCTTCGACAAGCTGAATGACTGGGCGCGCAGCGAGATGAAGGCGCCGGGCCTCGGCTACATCACTTTCGAGGAAGAGGGCGGCAAGCTGGCCGGCAAGGGCCCGATCGCCAAGTTCATTCCTGAACCGGTGCTCGTGCGTCTGGCCCAAAAGGCCGGCGTGAAGGCGGGCGATGCGCTGTTCTTCTCGGCCGGCAAGGCGGACGCGGCGGCAAAGCTTGCGGGGGCAGCGCGCATCCGCATTGGAAATGAGCTGGGGCTCAAGGCGTCGCCCTATTACGACTTCCATTTCTGCTGGATCGTCGACTTCCCGATGTACGAGTGGAACGAGGACGACAAGAAGATCGACTTCAGCCACAACCCGTTCTCGATGCCGAACTTCGACCATGATGCGTTCCTGAAGCTGGACCCCAAGGACGACAAGACGATCCTGGGGATCACCGCGTTCCAGTATGACATCGTTTGCAACGGCATCGAGTTGTCGTCCGGTGCCATCCGCAACCACAGGCCCGACATCATGATCAAGGCCTTCGACATCGCGGGCTATCCGGCGGACGTGGTCGAGCGCAAGTTCGGTGGCATGCTGAATGCGTTCCGGTTCGGCGCGCCGCCGCACGGCGGCACGGCGCCTGGCGTCGATCGCATCGTGATGCTGATTGCGGGCGAGGAAAACCTTCGCGAAGTCACGATGTTCCCGATGAACCAGAAGGCGGAAGACCTGATGATGGGTGCGCCTTCGGACGTGACGCTCAAGCAGTTGCGCGAACTGAACATCCGCGTTGTCCTGCCGGAAGCTTCCAAGGGCTGAAGGCGTTTCGCCCCTGGTTCAGGAGGGCTTGGCCGGTACCTCGGCGAGGCCGTCCCACTTGCCCGCAAGCACAGCCAGCATCACGCCTGCCGTTTCGTTGATGGCGTCGGCCAGCCCCGCGCGGATCGTGCCCTCGCGGATGCGATCGGTCCAGAGCGACGGATCCTGGCTCAGTTGCTGGAACCAATAGGCCAGCGCCCGCTTGGCATTGGCCTGGTTTGCACTGGAGAAGTCGACCACAAGCGGGTCGCGCTGGTCGCGGGCCACAGTGCGCTCGGAAGGCCATGTCACGAGAAGAGGTCCGCTCTTGTCCTGCAGGCCGGTCTTTGCGGCAATGTCACGCGCGAAACGGTGGTCGTACCAGGCGACGAGGTTCTGGCAATCGTGGCTTTCGAAAGCCATGCGGATGGATACCGGGTTGATGTCAGACACGATGGGCCAGTACGTGGCGAGCACTTCCTCCGGCGCCACATCCTCGGGGGCCACGAAGTCGAGCGAGGCGAGGACCAATTCGCAGAACTGGCGCTGGTGCGCGCGCCCGGCGTCGTCGATCGCCTTGCGGGGGATGATGACCATGCCGAAGGCGTTGCGCGTGTCGATCTTCATCTTGCCGCGCTGGAAGTAGCTCACGGCCTTTACGTCAGCGGATGAGATCGTGCGGCTGGTGCCTGCGGTGAGCGCCGCTGGCGGGGGAGACGCCGGCTTTGGAAGCGTTGCCGGGCGTACCTCGCAGGCCGTGACCTTGCCGTCGGGTCCGGTCGGGCAAGCTGCATTACGTTTTTCGCTTTCCATCGTCGGCGGGGAGGCTGGCGTGTCGGTTGGCTTGGGTGCTGACCGCATCTGTGCCTGGGTCGCCTGGGCGAGCCAGCTCATGGCGACAAGCGCCATCACGCCGAGCAACAAGCGGCGCGGCCGGCCCATGGCCTGGACAGTACAGTGCATCGGGTGGTTCCCCTGCGTGGCGCGTAAAATGAATCAGTCGCGCGGATCATGAAAGCTGCCGCCAGCGCAGGCAACATGACAGGGTGCAGGGGCGGAATTCCGCGCCGTCATTGCCACCAGGACAGGGTCACGAAGATCCGGGTCGTGTCGTTTACGGTCAGCGAATCGGTGTAGGCGAGGGGCAGCGCTGCCTCGACGGAGGCTTCAAGGCCGGGCACGATGAACAACCTGATGCCGCCACCGGTGGATGACGCGAAGAGGGCTTCGTATCCCGGTGTGCCCCGGTAGATGTCGCGCGTGCGGCCGGCGTCGGCAAAGACAAAGAACTGCAGCTGGTTCATGGAAAGGAAGTCGGCGCGGACGGTGTACCTGAGTTCGGCGTTGGCCATCCAGCCATTGTCGCCCCCGATGACGTCGTAGTCATAGCCGCGGCCATAGCGGGATCCACCGTAGTAGAGATGTTCGCTGGAGGGGAGCGAGCCGTCGGCATACTGGCCGATGGCGGCCATGTTCACGGACCAGCGGTCGACGAGTTGCGAGAAGAACGAGGCGGACAACCTGACGCGTGTGAACTGTGGCCTGCTGTCGACGCGGCTGAGGTTCTGGTCGCCGTTTCGGGAAGCGCCCAGTCCGTCAAGCCCTTGCGAGACCTGGATCGACACGCCTGTGCGCGAGTTCTCGCCGACCTCGGTATAGCTGAAGCTGCCGCGCAGCGTGCGCAGGCTCTCCTTGCGGGTCGGCTGAAAGCCGTCATCGCTTGAGGAGTCGCGTGCGTCGAGGATCATGTTGAGCCAGAGCGATCGTTCGCGCGAGCGCAAGAGCGGAACCGCGGCCTTGGCCCAGAGCTTCTGCGCCTCGAAGTTTCCGAGGGGAACATGCGGGTTGAGAGGGTCCTGCCATGTTGTTGCAGATGCGCCAATTTCCGTCCAGAGGTTGCCGCCGAACCACGGTGTCCCGTATTCCACTTCGCCGTAAAGCGTGTCGGGGATGTTGGCGAAGGACGAAAAGATCGAGGCCGAGAGCTGGTCGCCGGCCGAGAGGATCGACTTCCATGAAACGCCGGTGAATGCCTGGTCTTCGCCGTTGCGTCCCGTTCCCCTGTTGTCGGCAAAGAACTCGAGGCTGACGGGTCGCCACGTCACCGCAAATTCCAGCTGGAACTGGTCGCTCGTTCCCTCGACGGGTAGCAAGCGGGTGCCTGAGACCTTGTAGCCGTACCGGTCCGACATGAGCAGCAGGGCGCGCTCAAAAGTTGCGAGGCTCGCGGGACGTTCGTTGAGCAGCGATGCGAACTGGCTTGCCGCGTCGTCATCTGCGACGCCTTCACCCCTGGCCGACACGACGTAGCCTTCAATGGCCTGCGCCGTCAGGCGGCCGGCCTTGATCTCCTGGGGGGGAATGATGACGCGGGACAGGAAAAAGCCACGATCGCGGTAGGCTTGGGTCAGGCGTCCGGCGAGCCGGGCAAGGTCTTCGGTGGAAAGTGACTTGCCGATGAATTCTGTAGCGAGGCTATCGACATCGTCCTTTGCCAGGACCGTCGAGCCCTTCAGGTCGAGTGCGTTGAGAAAAATTGCCTGCGCCTTGACCGCGTCGGGCTCGCCGCTGGTCTCGGGGACTGAGCTTGCCGGCGCGGTGCGCGGGCTTTCCCGGCCCGGGAGGCGGTCCTCGATCTGGCCGCTTTGCCGTGAGGTAGCGCCCGCGGTGCCCGCGAGTGTGATCACGAGGGATGCCGCGATGAAGAAAGACCTGGCGCCGTGGCATTTCCCGAGCAGCAACATAGATACTTGAACCTGAAAGTGCAGTGCGAGGGAATTGATGGGCCACGGCGGTTAATGCGGGATTAAGGCATTTACCGGGCCTAAACCCAGACGGGATCTGGTCCCCCAATTCAGAGCGTCGTGGGCCGGATCAACCATGTTCCTTTGGGTGGCGTTAGGCAGACTGACGCGAAGGTCAAGCATTGCTGGAACTCACGTGCGGGAGGTCCGCCATGCCTGTTGTCCGGAAAGCCATTTTTGCCCTGGTCGCGACATTTGCGGCGGTTTGGGCGGGACTTCCTGCCGTGGCCGGTGAGCCCGGCTGGAAACTGCAGCAGGCCGTGGGTGAGGTCATCGTAGGCGGTGAGGGCTTGAAGCCGGTCGCCGTGCGCCGCGATGACGTTGTTCCGCTGAATGGCTGGGTGCAGACTGGAAAAAACGGACGCGCCGTACTCGTGCGGGCCGGGGACACGGTGGTGGTGGCCCCCGGAAGCCGCGTAAGCCTGCCAGCCGAACGCGTGAACGGCAACACGCAGGTGCTGCAGTCGCTGGGATCTGTCTTCTACAGCATCAGCAAGGAGAAGGTGCCCCACTTCCAGGTGGACACGCCGTACATGGCGGCGGTCGTCAAGGGGACGAGCTTCATCATCGCGGTGGACAATGAACGTTCCCGCATCGATGTCACCGATGGCCTGGTTCAGGTCAGCAACGCCGGGCTTACGGACGTTGAGTATGTAAGGCCCGGCTTCTCTGCGACCCTGGCGCATTCCGAACATGGCGCACAGTCTCCTGCGCTGGAGGTGACCGAGACATCGGCATTACCTCCATTGCCGCTTCCCGAGGCAGGAGCCCAACCGCCGGCTGAATGGGCGCCGGGCGAAGAGGCAGCAGCGCCTGCTTCCACCGCCGTGCCTGGGGTGCTGGTAGTCGAGGCTCCGATTTCGGAGACGCCGGTTGCGTTGGCACTTGCGATGCCAGCGCGTGCCGCTGAAATGGCCAGCGAACCCGCGCCCTCCGTGTCCGGATCTGGCGTCATTGCCTTCCCCATTGGCGAAACAAGCGTCGATGTGGGTGCGGTCTCCGGCGGGTTGGCTGACGGCGGAGCAACCCGACCGGTCAGCGGCGGCGGGCGCCCGGTTCCGGCGTCAGAAGCTTCTGGAGCTGCCGGGGGGCGTGATGCGACGCCTGTTGGCAGCGAGGATGCTGGGTTGTCGCGCGGTAAGGAAACAGCTGTTTCCGACGGCACCGATGGCGGCACTCGCGGCGGCGGCGAAGGTTCGGGTCGCGGCGAGGGTGGAACCCCCAGCGTTGTCTCTGGTCCCGGATCTGATGGCGGGGCGGGTCTGGGTGGCGGAGGACCCAGTGGCACTGGTCCCGGTGGAAGTGGACCTGATGGCGACATTCCCGGCGGCAAGGATGGCGGCGGCAAGGACGACGACGGCAAGGAAGGCGACGGCAAGGACGACGACGGCAAGGACGCCGACGGCAAGGACGACGACGGAAAGGACGACGGCGGCA
>DAISVV010000186.1:0-6467 GCA_036840015.1 Micropepsaceae bacterium | reverse complement strand
CCGCGAGGGCGGCCGCACCGTCGGTTCGGGCGTCGTCGTCAAGATCACGAAGTAATGCGTTCGATAGGGGTGTAGCTCAGCTGGTAGAGCATCGGTCTCCAAAACCGAGGGTCGGGGGTTCGAGTCCCTCCGCCCCTGCCAGAACGCAAGGAAGTGGATCAGGGCCGGCGGGCAGAAGGACGACGCGGGCCTGACCGCCGGAGGGATCCGGCAGTCGCAAAGGACGGACAAAGAAGGCGAAGATGGCGAACGACAAGAACAAGGCAAACCAGGGTGAAGGCAATGGCAAGGCGGTTGAACCCGCGCCGCAGCCAGCCCCAAGCCTTTTCACGCGCCTGATGAAGGCGCCGCAGTTCTTTGCCGAGGTGCGCCAGGAGGCTCTCAAGGTCACCTGGCCGACCTGGTCCGAGACCCGCGTCACGACCATCGCCGTGTTCATCATGATCTTCCTCGCGATCATCTTCTTCGCGATCGTCGACTTCCTGATCAGCACTGCCGTCAAATGGATCCTGGGATAGGCGTCACACATGGCTCAAGCGCATACCCCCACGAAGAAGGAACTGCCGCCCTCGCGCTGGTACATCGTCCACGCCTACTCGAATTTCGAGAAGAAGGTGGCCGAGGAGATCCGCAAGCAGGCGCAGCAGCACGGATTGAACGACCTCTTCCAGGAAGTCCTGGTGCCGACCGAGGAAGTCGTCGAGATCCGCCGCGGCCAGAAGGGCAATGCCGAGCGCAAGTTCTTCCCTGGCTACGTGCTCGTGAAGGCGAACCTCACCGATGAGGCCTATCACCTCGTGAAGAACACGCCCAAGGTGACCGGCTTCCTGGGCACCGGCAACAAGCCGATGCCCGTGACGCAGGCCGAGGTGGATCGCATCCTGAACCAGGTCAAGGAAGGCGTCGACCACCCCAAGCCGGCGATCACCTTCGAGGTGGGCGAGCAGGTGCGCGTGGCCGATGGTCCCTTTGCCTCGTTCAACGGGATCATCGAGGAGATCGACGAGGACCGTTCGCGCCTCAAGGTTGCCGTTTCGATTTTTGGCCGGGCCACCCCGGTCGAACTGGATTTCGGTCAGGTGGAAAAGCTCTGACCGGAGTGTCTGCGGGAGGCCCGGCCTAGCGCTGGACCGTTGAACCGCTAAGCCAAAGAGAAGGAGTAAAACTCGTGGCGAAGAAAGTAATGGGGCAGATCAAGCTCCAGGTGGCAGCCGGGGCCGCAAACCCCTCGCCGCCGATTGGTCCCGCGCTCGGTCAGCGCGGTCTCAACATCATGGAATTCTGCAAGACGTTCAACGCGCGTACGCAGCAGATGGAAAAGGGGATGCCGATCCCCGTGATCATCACCTACTACCAGGACAAGTCGTTCTCGCTCGAGCTCAAGACGCCGCCGGCGTCCTTCCTGCTCAAGAAGGCGGCCAAGATCGAGGGCGGCTCTAAGAAGCCCGGCCTCGAGTTCAAGGGAACGGTGACGCAGGCCGACCTGCGCAACATCGCCGAGATGAAGATGAAGGACCTGAATGCGAACGACATCGAGGCGGCGATGAAGATCATCGCGGGCTCCGCACGTTCCATGGGCATCGAGGTAAAGGGGTAAGATCATGGCAACGGCAAAGAAGAAGGCCCCCAAGGAGGGCAAGCGTCTCGCTGCAGCCCGCGTCGGCATCGACTCGCGCAAGGTCTATCCGCTCACCGAGGCCGTCGCGATGGTGAAGTCGCGCGCCAAGGCGAAGTTCGACGAGACAATCGAGATCGCGATGAACCTCGGCGTCGATCCCCGCCATGCGGACCAGATGGTTCGCGGCGTGGTCAACCTGCCGAACGGCACTGGCAAGAATCTGCGCGTGGCCGTGTTTGCGAAGGGTCCGAAGGCCGATGAGGCACGCGCCGCCGGAGCGGACATTGTCGGCGAGAACGACCTGTTCGAGACGGTCAACAGCGGCAAGATCGATTTCGATCGCCTGATCGCGACCCCGGACATGATGGGTCTCGTCGGTCGCCTCGGCAAGGTGCTCGGCCCCCGCGGCCTGATGCCGAACCCGAAGGTCGGCACGGTGACGATGGACGTGACGAAGGCCGTGAAGGATGCCAAGGGCGGCGCGGTCGAGTTCCGCGTCGAGAAGGCGGGCATCATCCATGCGGGCGTCGGCAAGGCGAGCTTCACCGAGGCAGCCCTCGTCGAGAACATCCGCGCCTTCTACGACTCCGTCATGAAGGCCAAGCCGCCCGCAGCCAAGGGGAACTACCTCAAGAAGGTGTCGATCTCCTCGACGCAGGGTCCCGGCGTGACGGTCGAGCCCGCGTCGGTGCTCGCATAGAAGGGAATTTGAATTCCGGCGGGTGACCGCCGGTGGACAGGGCCGCAAAACGGCCCTGCCTGTCCGAGACCGCAGGTGCCCCGGGCCGACAAGCTCAGTCCGGTGCTTAATGGAAACAGCCTGCATAGACAGGGGTTGCGTGCGTGAAACGGCCGGGCAACCGGTCGTGAAGTGCCTGAAGCTCTTGGGACAGGAAGTATCAAGCGCAGGCCTGAAGGGCGGGGCAACAATCCCGGCCATTGGGAAAACTGAACCAGGCAAAGGAGCCAAGAAAGTGGATAGAGCGCAAAAGGCGGAAGTGATCGGCAGCCTCACCGAAAGGTTTGGCCAGGCCGGTGTCGTCGTGGTCGCGCGCTATCAGGGTATGACCGTGGCAGACATGTCGAAGCTGCGGTCGCAGATGAGGGCGGTTGGTGCGAGCTTCAAAGTCTCGAAGAACCGTCTGGCCAAGCGTGCCGCGGAAGGTACGAACGCAAAGCCGATCGGGGACATCCTCAAGGGTCCCACGGGCATTGCGTTTTCGGAAGATCCGATTTCGGCGCCCAAGGTTGCCGTCGAATACGCCAAGACGAACCCGAAGTTCGTCATCCTTGGCGGCGTCGTCGGAACACAGTTCATCGATGCAAAGGGTGTGGAGGCGCTCGCCTCGCTCCCGAGCCTTGACGAACTGCGGGCAATGATTGCCGGCATTCTCAAGCAGCCCGCGACGAAGATCGCGAGCATTCTGCAGGCGCCAGGCGGGCAGGTTGCCCGCGTGATCAACGCCTATGCCCAGAAAAGCGAAGCGGCCTGAATTTTCTGAAACCAGGAACTGAAAGCATAAGGAACGTAAAGCAATGTCCAAGTTGGAAAAGATTGTTGAAGAACTCTCGACGCTGACCGTGATGGAAGCGGCCGAGCTGTCGAAGATGCTCGAAGAGAAGTGGGGCGTCTCCGCCGCCGCTCCGGTTGCCGTTGCAGCCGTGGCCGCGCCGGGCGCTGGTGGTGGCGCTGCTGCCGCCGCTGCCGAGAAGACCGAGTTCTCGGTCGTTCTCGAGTCCTCGGGCGACAAGAAGATCAACGTGATCAAGGTGGTGCGCGAGCTCACCGGCCTCGGCCTCAAGGAAGCCAAGGACCTGGTCGAAGGCGCCCCGAAGGAAGTCAAGGCCGACGTGCCGAAGGCCACTGCCGAAGAGTGGAAGAAGAAGCTCGAGGCTGAAGGCGCAAAGGTTGCGTTGAAGTAAGGCCGGGGTTTGCGCGGCATGCAGCTGCGGGACCGGCAAGAAAAGTGAAGCCGATTCCACCGTCCGCGAGTGAAGCGCTTGCGGGCGGTGGGGTCGTTTCCGTCATTTCGGGATGCCCCCAGGCCGGAATGACGACTGGAAGGAACCACGGAGCCCCCTCCGTCAGGTCCCACCTGAAGGCGACAGGCGAGATGAATTTTAGCTCAGGGATGGATCATGGCGTTGTCGTTCACGGACCGCAAAAGGGTACGCAAGAATTTCGGGCGGATCGGCGAAATTGCGCAGCTTCCCAATCTCATCGAGGTGCAGCGCGAGTCATACGCGCAGTTCCTCCAGATGTATGTGAAGCCCGACGCGCGTGAAAACTCGGGCCTCGAGGCGGTCTTCCGCTCGGTGTTCCCCATCACCGATTTCTCCGAAACCTCCCGGCTCGAATACGTCCACTACGAGTTCGAGGACCCGAAATACGACGTCGAGGAATGCCGCCAGCGCGGCATGACGTTCTCCGCGCCGCTCAAGGTCAAGCTGCGCCTGATCGTGTTCGAGGTTGACCAGGAAACGCAGGCCAAGTCCGTCAAGGACATCAAGGAGCAGGACGTCTACATGGGCGACATGCCGCTCATGACCGAACTCGGCACCTTCATCGTGAATGGCACTGAGCGCGTGATCGTCAGCCAGATGCACCGCTCGCCGGGCGTCTTCTTCGACCACGATCGCGGCAAGACGCACGCGTCGGGCAAGTTCCTGTTCGCCGCGCGCGTGATCCCCTATCGCGGCTCGTGGCTCGATTTCGAGTTCGACGCGAAGGACCTCGTTTACGTGCGTATCGACCGCCGCCGCAAGCTGCCGGTCACCACGTTCCTGATGGCGCTCGACGACGCGCGCACCGCCAAGATCCGCGAAGACCGCCAGGCGATCGGCAAGGATCTCGAACTCGGCGAGGCCGTCGGCATGTCGGCCGAGGAGATCCTGGCGAATTTCTTCGGCCAGGTCGTCTACAAGAAGGGCAAGTCCGGCTGGCAGACCGCCTTCGACGGCGAGCGCATGCGCGGCCAGAAGCTGGTGTCCGACCTGATCGACGCCAAGACCGGCAAGGTTCTGGCCGAGAAGGACACCAAGGTCACGCCGCGTTTGGCCAAGAAGCTGAAGGACGAGGGCGTCAAGGACGTGCTCGCCACGATCGACGACCTCAAGGGCCGCTACGTCGCCGTCGACATCATCGACGAGAAGACGGGCGAGATCCATGTCGAGGCCGGCGACGAGCTGACCCCGCAGAACCTCAAGCTGCTCGAGGAGGCGGGCGTCAAGGAAATCCCGACGCTGCACATCGACCACATCAACGTCGGCCCCTACATGCGCAACACGCTGAAGGCCGACAAGAACGGCAGCCGCGAGGAAGCGCTGATCGAAATCTACCGGGTCATGCGCCCGGGCGAACCGCCGACGCTGGAAACGGCCGAAGCGCTGTTCAAGGGCCTGTTCTTCGACTCCGAGCGCTACGATCTTTCGGCCGTCGGCCGCGTAAAGATGAACGCGCGTCTGCAGCAGCAGGTCGCCGACACCGTGCGCATCCTGCGCAAGGAGGACATCCTCTCCATCGTCAAGACGCTGTGCGAGCTCAAGGACGGCCGCGGCGAGATCGACGATATCGACCATCTCGGCAACCGCCGCGTCCGCTCGGTGGGCGAGCTGATGGAGAACCAGTACCGCGTCGGTCTGCTGCGCATGGAGCGCGCGATCAAGGAGCGCATGTCCTCGGTCGAGATCGACACGGTCATGCCCCACGATCTGATCAACGCGAAACCGGCGGCAGCTGCAGTCCGCGAGTTCTTCGGATCCTCGCAGCTCTCGCAGTTCATGGACCAGACGAACCCGCTGTCCGAGATCACGCACAAGCGCCGCCTCTCGGCCCTTGGCCCGGGCGGTCTCACACGCGAGCGCGCGGGCTTCGAAGTCCGCGACGTGCATCCCACGCACTATGGCCGCATCTGTCCGATTGAAACACCGGAAGGTCCGAATATCGGCCTGATCAACTCGCTGGCGACCTATTCGCGCGTGAACAAGTACGGCTTCATCGAAAGCCCGTACCGTCGCGTGAAGGACGGCAAGGTGACCAACGAGGTCGTCTACATGCCGGCGATGGAAGAGTGGAAATACGTCATCGCCCAGTCGAACGTGGCTCTCGATGCCCGCGGTCGCTTCGTCGATGACCTCATCACCTGCCGCAAGGCAGGCGACGTGTTCCTGCTGCCGTCGGACCGGGTCGAGTTCATGGACGTGTCCCCGCGCCAGATCGTGTCTGTCGCCGCGGCGCTCATCCCCTTCCTCGAGAACGACGACGCCAACCGCGCGCTGATGGGCTCGAACATGCAGCGCCAGGCCGTGCCGCTGCTCGAATCCGAGGCGCCGTTTGTTGGCACCGGCCTCGAGGGTGTGGTTGCACGGGACTCCGGCGCCGCCATCGCCGCCCGTCGCTCGGGCGTTGTCGACCAGGTTGACGCGACGCGTATTGTCGTTCGCGCCACGGAGGAGACCGACGCCACGAAGTCCGGCGTTGACATCTATCGCCTCCAGAAGTTCCAGCGCTCCAACCAGTCGACCTGCATCACGCAGCGCCCGCTGGTGAAGGTGGGGGACCGGGTACACGCAGGCGACATCGTTGCCGACGGTCCGTCGACCGATCTCGGCGAACTGGCGCTGGGGCGCAACGTGCTCGTCGCGTTCATGCCCTGGAATGGCTACAACTTCGAGGACTCGATCCTCATCTCCGAGCGCATCGTGCGCGATGACGTCTTCACCTCGATCCACATCGAGGAATTCGAGACCATGGCCCGCGACACCAAGCTCGGGCCCGAGGAAATCACGCGCGACATCCCGAACGTCGGCGAGGAGGCGCTGAAGAACCTCGACGAGGCCGGCATCGTCT
>DAISVV010000185.1:0-6523 GCA_036840015.1 Micropepsaceae bacterium | reverse complement strand
CGCCGATTTCTCGCCTGACGGGCTGACGCTGGCGGTGACACGCGACATCTCGGTGAGCGAGCGCGAGATCTGGCTGGTGGACGTGATGAACGGCCGCAAGGTGCAGGTGCGTCCGTCGCCGGTCAAGATCTTCCGCAGTTCGCCCCTGTTCTCGCCCGACAACGGGGCGCTGTTCTATGTGTCGGACGAGGACAGCGAGTTCCGCCGGATCGTGCGCTATGACCTGAAGACCGACGACGAGGAGGTGCTGACAGAGGACCTCGACTTCGACGTCGACGGGCTGCAGCTCGCACCGAATGGCCGTCTGCTGGCCTTCACCATCAACGACAATGGCTATTCGCGCCTGTTCCTGATGGACACCAAGAAGTTCCGCCGGACGTCCGGGCCCCGGATTGCGCCTGGCGAGATCGAGGACTTCCGCTTCAGCCCCGACAGCCGCAGGCTTGGCTTCACGCTGAACGGGACGGCGGGGCGTGACGTGTTTGTCTGGGACATCGTCGGCAAGAAGGCGGTCGTGCAGTGGACCGACAGCGAGCTCGGGGGGCTGGACAAGTCGCAGTTCGTGACGCCGGAGCTTGTCTCCTATGACACGTTCGACAGTGTCGACGGGAAG
Source organism: Micropepsaceae bacterium (assembly GCA_036840015.1). Taxonomy (GTDB): domain Bacteria; phylum Pseudomonadota; class Alphaproteobacteria; order Micropepsales; family Micropepsaceae; genus SZUA-430. The sequence goes on along the minus strand of DAISVV010000185.1, from coordinate 5,910 downwards.
CGGCGGAAGATCCCGGCCTTCGTCTACAAGCCCACGGGTGTCACCGGAAAGGTTCCGGTGCTGGTCGTCATCCATGGCGGGCCGGAGGCGCAGTTCAGGCCCAACTTCAACGCCTTCATCCAGTACATGGTGCAGGAGCTGAACATTGCCGTGGTGGCGCCCAATGTCCGCGGTTCGACGGGCTACGGGAAGTACTATGTCGAGCTCGACAACGGATTCCGGCGCATGGACTCGGTGCGCGACATCGGGGCAACGCTGGACTGGATTGCGACCCAGCCCATGTTCGAGCCACGGCGCGTCGGGGTCTATGGCGGGTCGTATGGCGGGTTCATGTCCTATGCGTCGATGATCGAGTACAACAACCGCCTGATCGCGGGCGTCAGCATCGTCGGCATCTCGAACTTCGTGACGTTCCTCAACAATACCAGCGGGTACCGGCGTGACCTGCGGCGGGTGGAGTATGGCGACGAGCGCGATGCGAAGATGCGCGAGTTCCTGCAGCGCGTCTCGCCACTGACCAATGTCGCGCGCATCAAGCGCCCGATGCTGATCATCCAGGGCGCGAACGATCCGCGCGTCCCGGCCAGCGAGGCGAACCAGATGCTCAAGGCCATCCGCTCGAACGGGGCGGAGGCCTGGTACATGCTGGCGAAGGACGAAGGGCACGGCTTCCAGAAGAAGTCGAACCGCGACGCGCAGAATGCCGCGATCGCGGCTTTCCTGAAGCTCAAGCTGGTGGGGCAGCGCCTCGAGTAGGGGGGGCTGCTCAGCGCTTCGGGGCGATGAGGCTGGTCAGCAGGAACATGAGCAGGATGGCGAGGCCGAAGGACACCACGCCCTGCCATCCACCGATGATGTAGCCGTTCACGGCCTCGTTGATCGTTCCTGCGAACCAGTAGGCCTGGTCCCGGGCGGCCGTCAGGTGTTGCTCCCAGTTCATTCCTGCCCCTTGTCATGCGGGCGAATTCGCGCACTTGCGCGACTTCGCCATCAGCCCGTAACAGTGTGAAACCACAATTCAGGCCCAATTGCGACGAACAGGCAGAATCTGACCCATGAATGGCACAATCCAGGAAGTGCTGGAGTTGCTCGATCTGGAGCAGATCGAGGTCAATATTTTCCGCGGAATCAGCCCAAAAGATCGCTGGCAGCGGGTCTTCGGGGGGCAGGTGCTCGGGCAGGCCCTCGTGGCGGCCTCACGAACAGTTGAACAGCGCGTCTGTCATTCGCTCCATGCCTATTTCATCCGGCCGGGCGACCCGCGGGTGCCGATCCTCTATGAGGTCGACCGGTCGCGTGACGGGAAGAGCTTCACGACCCGGCGCGTGGTTGCCATCCAGCATGGGCAACAGATCTTCAACCTTGCGGCCTCGTTCCATGTGCCCGAGCCGGGCCTCGAGCACCAGTTCGACATGCCCCGTGTGGCGGGTCCGGAAACGCTCGAGCCGGAAGATGCGCGGCGGCGTCGGCTGGCGCACCAGCTGCCCGAGGCCGTGCGCGAGCACTTCATGAAGCCCGGGCCGATGGACGTGCGGCCGCTCGAGGAAGATGAGGACCTCATCAACCCGAAGAAGGGGCCGCCGTACCATGATGTCTGGCTGAAGGCGAAGGGCTCGATGCCCGACGACCTGGCACTGCACCAGTGCGTGCTGGCCTATGCCTCGGACATGACGCTGCTCGACACGTGCCTCATCCCGCATGGGGTCAGCTGGTATTCAGGGCGCCTGCAGTCGGCGAGCCTCGACCATGCCATGTGGTTCCATCACCCGTTCAGGGTGGATGACTGGATCCTCTATTCGCATGACAGCCCGTGTGCGGGCGGTGCGCGCGGCTTCAACCGGGGCATGATGTTCACGCGCGAAGGCAAGCTTGTGGCCTCGGTGGCGCAAGAAGGGCTGATCCGCCTGCGAAGCTAGGCTTCCTGCGCGCGACGCGTGGTTGCCGATGCATTTACTGCGCTCGTGCGAATGTGGCGCTGCGCCCTGCAATTAGTCCTTTGTTAAGACCTGGGGTCTAGGCTTCGGTCAACGGTCACTGGCTCCCGCGCGGCGCTGGTGGACAAGTCCCCCGCCGGCCGAGTCGTCCCCCATTCATCCGGCTCACCGGCAAAGAGGCGGCCAAACGGCACCCCCCAGTGCCAATGGGATTCGGGCGTGGATGTACCCAGCATCCACGCCCCCGCCTGTTTTTCTCCCACAGATCCTGCCGGAACTTCCTGCGCTCAGGCCGATGCGGCGCGGCGCTGGTGGCTCGCGTCGGCGGCACGCGCGAGGGCTGCCGCGATGTTGTTCAGCCGCTCCACGGCCTCGTAGACCACGCTGATCGCCTGTTCGGTTTGCTGCGCCGCGGGGCCATCCGCGCCGTCGGCCTGCGATGCATCGGCGTCGGCTGTTTGCCTCGCGATGTTGGCGGCCACGGCTGCATCCGAGAGGAGTGCGGTGCGCTGCTCGAGCGAACCGATGATGCGGGCGAGGGCCATGAGGTCCTGCGTCGCGCGCGTGATGGTTTCGGTTCCGCCAGCCTCCGGTGCTGTCTCGACGGTGGCCTCGTGGCTGGTCGCAACCTTGCGCTGGTTGAGGTAGCTGAACAGCGTTTCGGCGCGGGCTGCGAGGTCGATCGCCGTTTCCTGCAGGCCTTCAGCGGGCTCTGCGTCGGGCGCCTGAAGGCTGGTCGCGAGGTCGCGCAGCCCGGAGGTGATCGCGTCGAGTTCGGCGCGCAGGGCGGCTGCATGGGCGACTTCCCGGGCGCTCAGTGCGATCGCTTCGGCGTGCCTTGCAAAGTCCCCGGCCATGACGCGCATGTCGCTGGCCGTCTCGGGCGCGGAGGCGAGCGGTTTCACACTGAGTGCGAAGGCCTTGAGGTTATCGGTCAGGCTTGGCGGGCGACTTGTCGCCTCGTCGTCGGCGCTGTCGTTGGCGGGCTCCGGCGTCGAGGCCTGCGGGGCTGACATTTCGTCGGAGAGGCGGCGCAGGCGCTCGAGGATCTCGTGCGCCGGCGCGTCGGAGAGCGTGCGCAGCGGGCTTGGGGACAGGATGGGCGCTTCCGCGGCCAGCGCGGAGGCGGGCATCTCGGCCGTCATGAGGATGCGCTCTTCCGTCATGCGCAGGGCCAGTTCGCGGATGTCGCTGCGCATGGCTTCCACCTCGCGGCGCAGGGCTTCGTCCGGCGTGAGGCGGTCGCGCAGGGCGCTGGCAATGCGGTCGACAAGCTGGTCGCGGAGCGTGCCGTCGGTCTCTCCGGGGGGCCCGGTTTGCTCGTCATCGAATAGGCGCAGGATTGCCGCCATGTCATCCTGTTCTTGAACGGCTGCCGGGACAGCCTGCGGCGGCGTGGTAAGGCGTGTCTCGGCCGTGGTGATCACTTCCCCGAGCCTGTCCGCCAAAGTGCGGATCGTGTCCGAGGTGGCGGCGGCGTCCGATGAGATGCGGTCGCACGATGCAAAGAGGGCGCCCTGGATCGTTCCCGTGCTCTCGGCGGCCTTGCCGAAGGCGGCGATCGCGCCGGTGAGCCCGTCAATGGCCGTTCCTGTCCTTGCCCTGATGCCGTCGAAGGCGTCCGACATTTCGCGGCCGCGCTCCTCGAGCCTGCGCGTGACGTCAGTGAGCTCGGTGTCGCGTGTTGCTGCGGTCTCGGCGATGCGGCTGGTGGCCTTGCGAATGTCATCTGCCGCCGTTTCGACGGCGCCCCACGCGGCGCGGGAGAAGCCGGCGGCCATGTCCTCGAGCTTCTCGCCGAAAGTGCCGACGGCAGCCTTCTGGGTGCCGATGACTTCGCGCTGGGCGGCCTGGGTTTCGTGTAGCTCGCCGGCAGCCTGCCTGAGGGCATCGGCTGCCTGCTGGACATTGGCAACAACCTCGCCAACCGTGCGGTCGAGGAGGGCAGAGGCCTCGCCTTCGATGCGGATGCTCAGGTGTCCGTTCCGGGCGAGTTGCTGCAGGGCCTCGGTTTCGGTCAGTGACTTGCGCAGCTGTTCGCTGGCGCGGGCCATCTCACCAATCTCATCGGCACGCTCCGTTCCCCAGATCGGACTGGCGAGGCGTCCCTCGGCAGCGCCCTTCAGGCTCTGGGCGAGCGATTTCAGCGGCTGCGTGATCCCGATTTGCAACAGGCTGGCGGCGGCCACGAGGCCGCAAATGATGGCGGCGAAGGCGCAGATGATGAGCATCTGGCTCCACGTCAGGGCCCAGGCAATGCTGCCCATCTGGTAGGAACTGGTCTGCGCCCTGAGACGGTCGAGGCCACTCCTGAGCGTGAGATAGGTCGCCTCGAGCTGGGGCACCGCAGGCATGGAGTCGATCGCTTCCATGGAGGCCGAGCCGCGCAGGGCGGTAGCCGGTGTTTCGGGTGCGCTGCGGGCGATGCGGGCGAATTCCTCGACGACGGCCTCGACATCCCGGATGGCGAGCGTTGCCGCAGGGGACGCCGCGAAGAGCCCCCTCAGGCCGTCAAGCGTGCGCGCGGCTTCCATGGAGCGCTGGCTCAATTGCTGGCGTGCCGTCATGTCTCCTGTCAGGCGGAAGGTGCGATAGGCGCGCAGGTAGCCCTGGTAGCCAAGGGCCTGCTCGATTGCGGAAATCCTGCCGATGGCCTGTGCGCTGGCCGACTGCGGATCATTCAGTCCGCGCTGCACTTCACCAACGAAGCCGACGTAGTAGCTTCCTCCGACAACCAGTGCCATCGCAGCGACTGCGGCCCCTGCCGCGAAGACGCGGCTGATCCAAGAAAGCGTGCGCACTGATCCCCCCGGAAACGGACACTCGCCCGCGCAGGCTGTGATTCGGACCTGCATTCTAGGCGAGGGGATTCAGGCTGTGGAAGAATTACCGGTTGCAGCGTTCAATTCGGGGCGCTGCTCACCGAAATTTGGGCGCTTGCCTGTTCCGGCTAACGGAGATTGCGCTCGGCGCGCTCAATAAGTGCGTCCATGCGGGCAAGGAGGCTGGTCAGCTCGCCGACAGCGCTCTCGTGTGCGGTGCGCCATGCGATGACGTGGCGCTTCAAACCGGCGTTGAGGGCTTCAAGTTCCGAGGCTTCGGCTTCGAGGCTGCCCGAGACCGCTGGTGCGAAGGGGGACGCGGTGCTCGGCGACGAGTGCACGGATGTCATTTTTCTGTTCTTGCTCGGGCGCGGTGCGCGTGGACGGCCAATGGAGACCCTGAAGCTAGAGGGCAGAGGTAAAGAGTGCGTAAGTGAACACGCTCAGGGCGTGCGCAGAACCGTGAGCGAGCGACGCGGCTTCAGGTAGAACGTGCTGCGCAGCGTGCTGCTGGGGATAATGCCTTCGAACATGGGCGTGAACGGATACTCCACCTCGACCATGATCGCACCCTGGAAGGCGAGGAGCATTCCGCTGGGGAATTCCGCTGAAGACACCACGCTTCCAACAGTCCTGGGAGTCCTGTTCTTCGCGTCGCTCCATGCGACGCGGTTTGTCACGCCGTCCGGGTCTGCCACGACTGATGTGATGGCGATCCTGATGCTGGCTGCAGGCATCGGCGATCCGACGATGGCCATGGTCGAGAAGACATCGTTGATGTCAGCGGTGTCGACGCTGGCTTCCTGGGCGACCAGGTCGGCGGCGGTTGATGCGAGGGATGCAGTGCGGCGCGACATCTCGATGAAGTTCGAGACTTCCGCCATGCCGAGGAACATCGTGATCATCACCGGCAGGATGATGCCGAACTCGATGGCGGTCGTGCCCCCGACTGACAGAAGGAACCTGTGCGTGAAGGTCTTCATGCGATCCTCCTTACTCTCAGAACGGTTCATTGCGGAAGGCGGTGGATGCCGAGAGCATGAACTGGTTGCCGGTCATGTTCGAGAAGACGTAACTCGTCGGCGAAACCAGAGGCCAGGCGTAGTAGGCGCGTGCGACGATGATGTCGCCGGCCGCGCCAGACTGGAACACAT
>DAISVV010000184.1:0-6537 GCA_036840015.1 Micropepsaceae bacterium | reverse complement strand
TTCGCAAAACAGCTGACGAAAGTGTATCTCGAAGGCCTGATTTTCGGCTGAAATCCGCCAGTAACACATGAAACAAAGTTGCACGTGTTACAGGGCGGGGCCTGGTCGGACCAGTTGCAGAACCGCGCAGGACGGGGCAAGAAGGCCCGCACGCGGGGCAGGCTCTTCGACAAAGGCACGGGTCCCAGGGAAACGGGGCACGTCATCCGCATGGTTCGTTCGCTGTACGAGAGATTCCGCCTCTGGTGGCGCGCCCGGCGCGTCAAGCGGCGTGCGGCCGCGCTCGACCGGGGCGAGATCGAGATCCCGCTGCTGCCCTTCATCGTGCCGCGCCGGCTCTCGGTCGACGTGGGCGCCAACAAGGGCGCGCTGACCTATATCCTGGCCGAGCTGTCGGAACGTGTCGTCGCCTACGAGGCCAACCCGAACCTCGCCGCGCGCCTCGCCCCGGCCTGCGGCCCCACGGTCGCCCTGCGCCACACGGCGGTCAGCAACCGCCACGCCACCCTCACCTTCTTCGTGCCCACGTCCGGCGGCGAGGAGCAGCCCAATATCGGCTCGCTCAAGGCCAACGAGGCCTATGCCACGCGCGAGTACAAGGTCGCGGCCGTGCGCCTCGATGACGAGAGCCTCAAGGGCGTGGGCTTCATCAAGGTCGACGTCGAGGGCACCGAGCTCGACGTGCTCGAAGGCGCGCGCGGCATCATCACGCGCGACCGCCCGGTCCTCATGGTCGAGATCAACGACAAGAACACCCCCGAGGCCACCGCCATCGAAAGCCTCATGAAGGCCCACGGCTATGCGATCGTCGACTTCTCGAACAAGACCATCGAGGTCGTCGACACCGTCCGCCAGGTCGCCAACCGCAACGTGATCTTCCTGCCGAGGCGGCAGTAACAAGCCGTCAGGTGAAAAAGGGATGGTGGGCGCGACAAGGATCGAACTTGTGACCCCTACGATGTCAACGTAGTGCTCTCCCGCTGAGCTACGCGCCCTAATCCATGCCAGGGGACCGTGAGAGGCCCCCCCTGCCGAGAAGGCGAACCGTATAGCGGCGCCCGCCCGCGATTACAAGCGCCTTCAGGCCGCGGCCATGAAGCGCTCGACCTCGCTGACAAGGTCGCGCAGGTGGAACGGCTTGGAGAGCACCTTGGCCTCCTTGGGCGCGTTCGACTTGGGGTTCAGCGCCACCGCCGCAAAGCCCGTGATGAACATGATCTTCATGCCCGGTGCCACTTCTGCCGCCTTCCGGGCCAGCTCGATCCCGTCCATGACCGGCATCACGATGTCGGTCAGCAGAAGGTCGAAATTGTTGCCCGTGGTCAGGCAGTCGAAGGCCTCGTCGCCCTGGGAAAAGGACTGGACCTCGTGTCCCGCCTTTTCAAGCGCGGAGGACAGGAAGCGGCGCATCGACTCGTCATCTTCAGCCAGTAGGATTTTCGCCATCGTGATCCTTGCCCCCGTTAACCAGTTACCCTGCAGTCAGCCTGCCGTCCGGGTCGCAACATCCGTGCCGCGAGACCCTGTCTTTCTTTGGGCCGCCCCCGTGCGACCCCTGCATCCCGGAAAGACGCCACAGTCTAAGGCCGAAACCCCGTTTTCGCAAAGCAGCCCGACGGTTTTCCCTCGTTTTTCAGGGGACGCACCTGCAGCGAAGGGCTTGAAACCGCGCAGAGTCAATGGTCCACTCGATCCCCGCAACCAAGGTTAAATCGCGTTGAGAATCGGAAGCGACCGCCGGACGCCCGCCATCGACCCGCCCTTCGAGGTGCTAGCACCCGCCGGGCAGACGATGCCGTTCGTCTTCGCCTCGCCCCATTCCGGCCGCGTCTACCCCAAGGCCTTCCTCCAGGCGACCAGGCTCGACGGCACCGCCATCCGCCGCTCCGAGGACAGCTTCGTCGACGAGATCTTCGCCGCCGCCCCCGCCCACGGCGCGCCCCTCCTCAAGGCTCATTTCCCGCGCGCCTTCGTCGACCCGAACCGCGAGGCCTATGAGCTGGACCCGGCCATGTTCGACCAGCCCTTGCCCTCGCACGTGAACACGCGCAGCCCCCGCGTGCTGGCGGGCCTCGGCACCATCGCCCGCGTCGTGCGCGACGGCGCCGAAATCTATCGCCACCGCCTGAGCCTGCAGGAAGCGATGGCCCGCATCGACACCTACTACAAGCCCTACCACGCGACGCTGAGGGGCCTCATCGACACGACGCGCGCCCGCTTCGGCCACGCCGTCCTGATCGATTGCCACTCGATGCCGTCGGTTGGCGGCCCGCTGGACCAGGACATCGGCTCGGCCCGCCCCGACATCATCCTCGGCGACCGCTTCGGCACCGCCTGCGCCCGCCGCCTGACCGACACGGTCGAGCGCGTGCTCGCCATGCAGGGCTTCGCGGTCGTGCGCAACAATCCCTATGCCGGCGGCTACACCACCGAGCATTACGGCCGCCCGATGACCGGCGTCCACGCACTGCAGATCGAGATAAACCGCGCCCTCTACATGGACGAGGACCGCATGGAGCGCACGGCGGGCCTGCGCCAGGTCTCCGCCGCCTTCACGACGCTCATACGCGCGTTGGCCGAGATCGACTGGCGCTTCCTGAACCCGGCGATCTCCTCGGGCGAAGCCGCGCAATAACCCCGGCGCGTCCAAGGCCGTTGAAGCCTCATACAAACGCTTGAAAAGAAAGAGGCCGCGAGGCTTTCGCCTGGCGGCCCAAGTTAAGGGAGGAAACGCCCGAGAAGGGCTACGAAGCAAGGACTGGCCTTACTGCGCTGCACAATCATGGCCATCCAGAGCGATAACTCAAGCGTTAAATGTTCAGTCCCTAACCCGAGATTCGATGTAGAACATTGAATTTACTGGCTTTTACCAAACCGCGCGGCCTTAAACTTCGATCACATTCCGTTTACGTCAAGATTGCTGCGGCGCAACAACACCGCCCGCAGCGAGCCCGTCGCCCCGCCATCCCCATGCCGCCATCGCAACCGCGCAAAGCAAGGGATGCGCCGCGCGCCCCGCACGGCTACAAGGAGCCAACGCCGATTCCGACGGCCCGGCGGGGCCTTGAGAGGAGGTTCGATGCGGATCCTGATCTCGACCGACGCATGGGCCCCCCAGGTCAACGGGGTCGTGCGCACGCTCGAGAAGACGGGCGAGGAACTCATCCGCATGGGCCACGAGGTCCGCTTCCTCACGCCCGAAGGCTTCTTCACGGTCCCCATGCCGACCTACCCCGAGATCAGGCTCGCCCTGTTCACGCGCCCGAAGGTCGGCGAGATCATCGACGACTTCCGCCCCGACCGCATCCACATCTCGACCGAGGGCACGCTCGGCCTCTCGGTGCGCCGGAACTGCCAGCTGCGCCGCATGCCCTTCACGACGTCCTTCCACACGCGCTTCCCCGAATATATCCGCGCCCGCTTCGGCATCCCGGCCGCCCTTCCCTACATGGGCCTGCGCTGGTTCCATGGCCCCGCAAGCGCCGTGATGGTCGCAACCCAGTCGCTCAGGCAGGAACTCGAGGGCCGCGGCTTCCGCAACCTGCGCCTCTGGTCGCGCGGCGTCGACACGAGCCGCTTCCACCCGCAGGACAAGTCATGGCTGGGCCTGCCCCGCCCCGTCTTCCTCTATGTCGGCCGCGTCGCGGTGGAAAAGAGCATCGGCGACTTCCTGAGCCTCGACCTGCCCGGCTCGAAGCTGGTCGTGGGCGACGGCCCGCTGCTCGAGGACCTGAAAATCCTCTATCCCGACGTCACCTTCGTAGGCCCGAAATTCGGGGACGAGCTTTCCCGCTACTACGCCGCCGGCGACGTCTTCGTCTTCCCCTCGCGCACCGCCCCCTTCGGCCTCGTCGTGCTCGAGGCCCTCGCCAGCGGCCTGCCGGTCGCGGCCTATCCCGTGCAGGGCCCCGGCGACATCATGGAAGGCCGCCCCGACATCGGGGCTCTGGACACCGACCTGCGCGCCGCCGCCCTGCGCTGCCTCGACCTCGACCCGCAGGCCTGCCGCGCCTTCGCGCTCACGCACTCATGGGAAGCCTGCACGCGCCAGTTCGTCCGGAACCTCGACGCCGCCACCTGAACCAATGCGAGGCGCGCGAGGCCCCTCAGGGCCCCGCCGGCGGCGTCACCACCCCGGCGATCGCCTCGGGCCCCAGCGGGATCCCGGCGATGAACCAGAGCGCGAACATGGCCGTCGACGAGATGCCGAACCAGATCGAATAGGGCAGCATCAGCGCCACCATCGACCCGATGCCCGCCTGCGGCACGTAACGCTGCGCCGTGATCAGGATCAGCGGGAAATACGCCAGCAGCGGCGTGATCGGGTTCGTCATGGAATCGCCCAGCCGATAGGCCGCCTGCGTCCACTCGGGGCTGATCCCGAGCTGCATGAGCATCGGCACGAGCACCGGCGCAAGGATCGCCCACTTCGCCGAGGCCGACCCGATCAGGATGTTGATCGACGCCGAGACGAACACGATCGAGACCAGCAGCGGCAGCCCCACAAGCCCCGCGCCCTTCAGGAACTCCGCCCCGTTGACCGACATGATGACGCCCAGGTTCGACCAGTTGAACAGCGCGATAAACACCGCCGCAAAGAACGCGAGCACGATGTAGCCGCCCATGTCGCTGAGCGCGCCATTCATCATCTTCACGGCATCCTTGTCCGACTTGATCGTGGCCGCCGCAATGCCATAGGCAAGCCCGCACAGGAGGAACGACACGAAGAGGATCGCAACAAGAGACTTCAGCAGCGGCTCGTACGAGCAGTCATCAACGCGGAACGGCATGCCCGGCCCCGAGCTCAGCCAGCCAAAGCCGACGGCCAGCGCCAGCGCCACAAGCCCCGCGAACACAAGGCCGCGCCGCTCGCGCCGCATCTCGAGGTCGGTGCGCTCGGTCGGCTGCACCCCGCCCGGCATCTGCCAGGGCGTATTGCCCTCGAGCCGCGGCGCGACGATGCGGTCCGTTACCCACCAGCCCACCAGCGTGAACAGCGGCACCAGGGCCATCATCATGAAATAATTCGCCGTCGCCTTCACCTCGCGCGCCGGGTCGATGATCTGCGCGGCCGCCTGCGTGAGGCCGGCCAGCAGCGGATCGAGCGGCGTGACAAGCAGGTTTGCCGAGAACCCGCCCGCGACACCGGCAAAGGCCGCCGCAAGCCCCGCAAGCGGATGGCGCCCCGAGGCCGCATAGATCGCCGCCGCCAGCGGCACAAGCACGACATAGCCGGCATCCGCCGCCAGCGAAGACATGACGCCCGCAAACACGATGGCGCCTGTCAGAAGGGTCTTGGGCGTAGCACGCACGACCCCGCTCAGCGCCGCACCGATGAGCCCCGAGCGCTCGGCAACACCCACGCCGATCATCATCATGAGCACGAGCGCAAGCGGCGGGAACTCGGCAAAGACCTTGGTCATGTCGCTGAAGAGCCGCCGCACCTGCTCGACATCGAGCAGGCTGACCGCCACGACATCCTTGCCCGTGCCCGGATGCACGACCGTAAGCCCCGTGCCCGCGTAATAGGCCGAAAGCCCGATCACCAGGCCAATGGCAATCACGAACAGCGTGACAGGATCAGGCAGCTTGTTCCCCAGCCACTCGACACCATCCAGCAATACTGTCCCCAAACCCCGACGCGCCTTGCCCGCAGCCATGTCCGCCCCTCTTTGCGTTACAGGCGACAACATATGCCAAACTTGCCCCCGCAAGGCCACACCCGAAGCAACGCCGCCGACCAAAAACAACAGTAATCCCGTGTAGTTTACCCCAGCCCCACCTGATCCGGTGACACCTTACCCCTTGGCCGGGAGCGCGGGCATCCTGCCCGCCCCTGCTTATCCTGAACGAAGAACCCTTGCTCCAGCCTCGGCGTTCACCCCCGCGCAACGCCCGAAAGGCGTCTCAGGGATGCGGCAGGGCAATCCCGTGCCGCACCGCAAGCACACGCAGGATTTCATCCTTGCCCGAAACAAAGCGCCGGCCCTGGTACTCACCCGTCGCAAGCCCGGCCGGCGCATCATCCGCCAAAACCAGGACAGGCAACATCTGGTTCTCTGCCCCGATCAGGTCGATCACCGCCTGCCGCGGCCGCGGCCAGGCGACGCGCAGCACATCAAGCCGATCCGCCAGCTGAGGAAACGCCGCCACCACGCCCTCCATCAACACGCAGTGCCAGCAATAGAACCGCTGCCCGGGATAAGCTGGATCCACGAAATCAACAGCCAGCACTATGAGCGTATCGCGCTTCAGTGACATGAGCCCAGCCTTGAATAATTACGGTGACAGTGCACAAAACAACCCCACACGGCAACAATACGCGAAACGCACCAGCACGACAACGGCCCCGCACTAACCCGCCGGCCGGCACCGCCTGTTCACACGAATGAGCAGGCCCGGGTTACCCACCACATCGTTTCGCGAGACCTAAAAATTCAGCGCAGGCCCCTGGCGTGCGGCCCATCGCTCAGGAACGATGTGGAGACCCCATTGACCACCTTCGCAAGCCGCCAACCGCGCGGATCGTTCAGATAG
>DAISVV010000183.1:0-6555 GCA_036840015.1 Micropepsaceae bacterium | reverse complement strand
GGATGCGCGGCCAGGGACACATGTAGGTGCAGACCTGCTCGCGCATGTGGCCGGCCAGCCAGTACGTCGTGAAGGTCATGATGCCGAGGAACAGGTAAGCCGTCGGATCGGCCGTCCCGGTCAGCAGATTGTGCGCCAGCGTCGGGGCGTCATGGAAATAGAAGATCCACGCCCCACCCGTGGCCGCGGCAATGATCAGCCAAGCCGAGTGTTTCGCAAAACGCTTGGCAAGCTTGCTCGTGCTCCAGGGTGCCTTCGCAAGCCGGATGCGTTCGTTGCGATCCCCCTCGACCAGGCGTTCGACCATGATGAACAGGTCCGTCCACACGGTTTGCGGACAGGCATAGCCGCACCAGACCCGGCCGAAAAGCGAGGTGACGAGGAAGAGAAGCAGGGACGCGAGGATGAGGAGCCCCGTGATGTAGTAGACCTCCTGCGGCCAGATTTCGATCCAGAAGAAATAGAACCGCTCGCGCATGAAGTCGACGAGCACCGCCTGGTCGGGAATGTTCGGCCCGCGATCCCAGCGCACCCACGGTAGCATGTAGTAGAGCCCCAGCATCACTGCCATGCCGACCCACTTCAGCGCCCGGAACTTGCCATGCACGAGCTTCGGATGGATCGGGACCCGCGCCACATAGTCCTTGCGCAATGCCGCGCTGTTGGTTGCGCGGGCGTCGACGCGTTGCACGCCATCCGCCGCCAGCGAGGCTTCGCGTGCGGCGGCAATGGCGGTGGCTTCCAGCGGCGTGTCGCCCATCGCAGTTTCCTGTCCGGCGTTACTCGCCGCCCCCCAACGAGTGGACATAGACCGCAAGCGCATCGATGGTCATCGGGTCAAGCCGCGTGCCCCAGTTCGGCATCACACCGGCGCGCGCATTCACGATCTGGGCGCGGATCTCGACCTTCGTGCCGCCATAGAGCCACTCCCGGTCCGTCAGGTTCGGCGCACCGAACTCGCGCAGGCCCTTGCCGTCCGGACCATGGCAGGACGCGCAGTTGTTGGTCCACAGTTCGGCCGCGCGCTGCACCGCCGTCTGGTTGGCAGGCTGTCCCGCGAGGTTCAGCACATACTCCGTGAGGTCGTCGATCTCGGCCGGCTTGAGGATCTCGTCCTTCCCGAAGGCCGGCATCATCGACTGGCGCGTGTCGGGGTGCGGCGAGCGGATGCCCACCATCAGCGTGTGCCTGATGTCCTCGAGCTTGCCGCCCCACAGCCAGACGTCATCATTGAGGTTCGGATAACCCTTCGCCCCCTGGCCGCCGGCACCGTGGCAGGTCGCACAATTGTCGCCGAAGGCCGACTTGCCGGCCTCGCGCGCGAACTGGAACAGGTCCGGGTCGGCCTCGATCTGCTGCAGCGTGGCGCCGGCAAGCTGCTTGCCTTGCTCGCGCCGCTCCGCCTTCAGTTGCCTGACCGCCGCGTCCACATCCGCGCGCTGCGAATGGTTCAGCGTGCCGGGCAGGTAACCGGTGAGCGTCGGCCACGACGGATAGAGAACCCAGTATCCCACCGCCCACACGATCGTGGCGTAGAAGACCCATAGCCACCAGCGGGGCAGGGGCGTGTTCAGCTCGCGGATGCCGTCCCATTCATGGCCCGTGGTTTCGGTGCCTGTTATCTGGTCGACTTCTTTCCTCTTGGACATCACACGTCATCCTTGTCCAGCGGCACGCGAGCCGCCCTGTCGAACTTCGTCTTGTTGCGCGGCCAGAGCGCGTAGGCACAGACACCCAGGAACAGCACCGTCAGGTAAACAAGGCCCCAGCTCTTCGAGAAGGTTGCGATTTCGTCGTAACTCATGGCGCTCACCTGCGGTTTTCCGGCGCATCGGCCTTGTAGGATTTGAAGTCGACAAGCGTGCCCAGCATCTGCAGGTACGCGATCAGGGCATCCATCTCGGTCACGCGCGACGGATCGCCGTCGAAGTCGCGTGCCACGGCATTCGCATAGCGTGCCTGGAATGCCTCGAGGGTCTCCGCATTCGGATCCGCCTGTGCAAGGAGGTCCGCCCTGGCATTGGCAAGCATCTCCTCCGTATACGGAACGCCGACGAGGCTATTGGCCTTCAGCATGCCTTCGACCTGCGACAGGTCGAGCTCCGTCTTCTCGAGGAACGCATAGGGCGGCATGATGGACTCAGGCACGACCGAGCGTGGGTCCACAAGATGCGCCCGGTGCCATTCGTCCGAGTACTTTCCCCCGACCCGCGCAAGGTCCGGACCCGTGCGCTTCGACCCCCACTGGAACGGATGATCGTACATGCTCTCGGCGGCGAGGCTGTAGTGACCATAGCGCTCCACTTCGTCGCGCAGCGGCCGGATCATCTGGCTATGGCAGACATAGCAGCCCTCGCGGATATAGATGTTGCGTCCTGCAAGCTCGAGCGGCGTGTAGGGGCGCATGCCCTTCACCTTCTCGATCGTGCTCTCGAGGTAGAAGAGGGGCGCAATCTCGACGAGGCCGCCAATCGAGACGACCAGCAGGATGCAGACCGTCAGCAGCAGCGAGTGGCGTTCAAGTGTACCGTGGTTGAACATGAGTGGCCTCCTTACGCCGCAACCGTGGCTGCCGGCACCGGCAGCGGTTCAGAAGCCCGGACGTCACCCTTGATCGTCCGGTAGAGGTTGTAGGCCATGATGCCGGCACCGGCGAGATAGAGGATCCCGCCCAGCGCGCGGATCAGGTAGTAGGGCTTCATGGCGGCGACGGTCTCGACGAACGAGTACTCAAGGAAGCCGAACTCGTTATAGGCACGCCACATCAGTCCCTGCATGATGCCCGACACCCACATCGACGTGATGTAGAGCACGATGCCGATGGTCGCGATCCAGAAGTGCCACTCGACCAGCGAATGCGAGTAAAGTCGCTGCCGCCGCCACAGCCAGGGCGTCAGGCAGTAGAGCGCGCCGAACGACACGAAGCCCACCCACCCGAGCGCGCCGGAATGCACGTGCCCGATCGTCCAGTCGGTATAGTGCGAGAGCGAGTTTACCGCCTTGATCGACATGACCGGCCCCTCGAAGGTCGACATGCCGTAGAAGGCGACCGACACGACCAGCATGCGCAGCACCGGATCCGTCCGAAGCTTGTCCCATGCGCCCGACAGCGTCATGAGGCCATTGATCATCCCGCCCCACGAGGGCATCCACAGCATGATCGAGAACGTCATTCCAAGCGTCTGCGCCCAGCCCGGCAGCGCCGTATAGTGCAGATGGTGAGGACCCGCCCAGATATAGAGGAAGATCAGCGACCAGAAATGGATGATGGAAAGCCGGTAGGAATAGACGGGACGGTCAGCCTGCTTCGGCACGAAGTAGTACATGATCGCAAGGCAGCCCGCCGTCAGGAAGAAGCCCACGGCATTGTGCCCGTACCACCACTGCGTCAGTGCATCCTGAACGCCGGCCATCGCCGAATAGCTCTTGATCCCAAGCCACGAAACGGGCACCGCAAGGTTGTTGACGACATGCAGCATCGCAACGGTCACGATGAACGCAAGGTAGAACCAGTTCGCGACATAGATGTGCGGTTCTTTCCGCATCAACAGCGTGCCCAGGAGCACGAGCAGGTAGACCACCCACACAAGCGTCAGCCGCAGGTCCGTGTACCACTCGGGCTCGGCGTACTCGCGGCCCTGCGTGACGCCGATGAGATAGCCTGTCCCCGCAACAAGGATGAAGGTCTGGTAGCCCCAGAACACGAACCAGGGCCACAGGCCGCCGGCGAGGCGCGCCTTGCAGGTGCGCTGCACGACATAGAACGACGTGGCCAGAAGCACGTTGCCGCCGAAGGCAAAGATCACCGCCGAGGTGTGCAGGGGCCTCAGGCGCCCGAAGCTCGTCCACGGAAGGTCGCTGAAGTAGAACAGGTTGGGCAGCGCCAGCTGCAGCGCGATGACGACGCCGACAAGCAGGCCCGCGATGCCCCAGAACATCGAGGCGATCACGCCGGCCTTCACGATGTCGTTGTCGTAAGGCGCGTCGTCGGCCTCCGGCACGCCCTCGGCATAGCGCCCGATCATCCACAGCAGGGCAAGCCCGAAACCCACCATGAAGGTGACGGCCTGGACGGCCATGAGGTGATCCGTGGTCCTGACCGTGACGGCCAGCGCAAGGAAGATGAAAAAAATGAACAGCGCAGGGACAGCAAAAAGGTCAAAACGGGCGCGCTGTTGAAGGTTGGACGGCTGCATGGCCCCTCACGACTCAGGTTGAAAAATGCGTCGGCGGAAGGAAGCATTTCGACGGCGGCCCCGGCCTTGACTTGAATCAAGGGGGTGCCGCGGGCGGGCATTGGGTCGCGGGGACCGCGTTCCCGTGAAAGGCGAATGCCGGGCGTGCCGCTTCCCGCGCCGAAGGGTGGCAACGCGTCCCATCCCCGCGACCTCTCGGAGAATTCATTAAGAAACCGGGATTTTTGCGTTATAAACCCGACGGGGATTGGGGCGCGTTCACGATGGCAAAGCAGCAGAGGTCTGTGGTCGTCACAGGTGTGTCGAGCGGCATCGGCTTGGCCACTGCGAAGGCATTCCTGTCCGCGGGTTTCCGCGTTTTCGGGTCCGTGCGCAAGGATGAGGACGCCCGCCGCCTCGCCGCCGAGCTCGGTGCCGGCTTCTCGCCCCTCGTGTTCGACGTGACCGACGAAAAGGCCGTCAAGACTGCCGCGTCCCGGGTACGCTCGGCGCTGAACGGCCAGACCTTGGCCGCCCTCGTGAACAATGCCGGGATTGCCGTGGCCGGCCCCCTGGTCTACCTCCCCATCGCCGATTTCCGGAAGCAGCTCGACGTCAACCTGACCGGCGTCATGGTTGCGACCCAGGCCTTCGCCCCCTTGCTCGGCGTCGACCGGTCCCTCAAGGGAAAGCCCGGCAGGATTGTCAACATCTCCTCGGTCAGCGGCCGGCAGGCAACGCCCTTCCTCGGTCCCTATGCCGCCTCGAAGTTTGGCCTCGAGGGGCTTTCCGAGGCCCTGCGTCAGGAAATGATGGTCTTCGGCATCGATGTCGTCGTCGTCGCTCCCGGGATGGTCGCCACCCCCATATGGGACAAGGCCGAGGCGCTTGATGTCGAGCCCTATGCCACCACGGCCTTCGCCGCGCCGATCGAGAATGTGCGCTTCATGGCTGTCAAACAGGGCAAGGCCGGCATGCCCGCCGAGAAGATCGCTGAGGTCGTCCGCCGCGCTGTCGCGGCCCGTTATCCAAAGCCGCGCTACGAGGTCAGCAGGGGCGGCATGGGAAAGCTGGTGCTCTCGCTGCTGCCTCGGCGAACGGTTGAGCGCCTGACGGCCAACGCCATCGGCCTCAAGCGCATCCGGAACTGAACCCGTCGCCCTGGCGGTCCACCGTGCTTTACCGGATTCCGAAAAACCGCTTCATAAGCGAGCGCGCCTGAACTAGTTTCCCCGCTGCGGTGTTCGCAAGCGGAGGTACGCAGTGTCAGCGTTCGTGTTTCGGGTGTCTGCGGTGGTTGTCGCGCTCATGCTGCCGGCCCTTGCCTATGCAAGCGACACACCCGGCGAGACCGAAAAGACCATGCCGCTGCCCCGCGCAAAGCCAGCGGCCGACGCCTTGCCGTCGGTGCCACTGCCCCCGCCGCAACCGCCGCAGCCACGCATGAAGCCGGCGCCTGTCCCAACGCCCGTCCCCCGCCCGATGACGGCGCCGCTGGCACCGTCGCCACCGCCCGCGCCCCAGCCGATTGCCATGCCCACCGAGGCCGAAATCAAGGCCGGCATCCTGCCCTGCGGCGAGGCCTGCGGCGACATCCTCTTCAAGGCCGTCGACGAATGTCTCTGGGTGCAGAACCAGAACCCGCGGCCCATCACCTTCCAGGCAAGGGTTGACGGTCGCCTGATCGAGCTTCAGCTCGAGGGCGCAAGCTACGAGAAGTCGGCATCAGGCCCGGCGAAGTCTGCCGTCGGCATCTACGCCTATCTCACGCGCCAGAAGGATCCCTTCCAGTCATCCTCGGCCGGCATCCCGGTGTACCGCGCGCGCCTCGCCGACAAGGCCGGCTGCGCGACAGCCCGTGGCCAGATCACCCAGTTCGTGGCGGTATTCACGAAGTAGGGCGTGCAGCGCCGCCCCGTCCGGCGACGGCGGCGAAAGCCCAGTCCCGGCCCTTGCCACGGAAAAGCGCCTGGTTGATCCACGTCATCGCGAACGGCTCAAGCAGGCGCGACGTCGTCAGGTCGCCCGCGTCGAGCGCCTCGAAGCCGAGGTCACCAAGCAGCGTCATCGCCATGGCCTTCGCCTCGTGATCGTTTCCGGCGACGAACTGGACCGGCCGCGAGGGCAGGTGATCGTTCCGCGCCATGATGTCAGCACCCGCCTGGTTGAGGGTCTTGACCACGCGTGCGCGTGGCAGCCAGCGCGCGACGGTCTCGCCGCCGCTGGTCGTGAAACCGATCGTGAGGCCGAGCGCGCCATTCACCATGCCGAGCGGGTTCATGCAGTCGATGACGACCTTGCCGGCAAGCTCGCCGAGCGGATAGATCGCAGCCTCAGCCGACGACCAGGGCAGGGCCAGCATGCACACCACGGCACCGGC
>DAISVV010000182.1:0-6565 GCA_036840015.1 Micropepsaceae bacterium | reverse complement strand
GCCTTCACGCGCGTGCGGGCGATCGTGAAGTCGCGCTCGGGATTGTATTGCCTCAGCCTGTACTGCGTCGGGGTCTGCCCGGCGAGCAGCTTGACCATCGCGGTGCCGGCCTCGTGCGCGTGTCCACCGGCAAGCTCGACGACAACATGGTCGCCGGGCACGGGCGGGCGCGTGGGCGTCACATAGATCAGGTCGCCGCGCCGGTTCCACGGCGCCATGGAATCGCCCGTGACCCAGAGCGCATAGATGTTGCGCATCTGCGCGACGCCCTGCGGACGGCGGACATAATCGACAACCATCCCGTTGAAGCTGAAATCCCCGCTGTCGCCGCCCACCGCCGTGCCCAGCACCGGCACGTCGGCCGGCAGTTGCAGCGGCGAGAGCGTTGCGGTCGCCGACTGCGCCCCTGCCCGAAGCGCCAGCGCCTCAGCCGTCACGCCCAGCGCCCCGGCGAGGCGCTGCAACGTTTCACGCCCGGGCCGTTCGCGCCCGCTTTCCCACTGCGAGATCGCCGGCTGCGTGACGCCGATCCGCTCGGCCAGCGCAGCCATGGTCATCCCGCGCTCGAGCCGAAGCTCACGCAGGCGCAGGCCGAGGGCAGGATCGCCCCTCTCGGGGCGTTGGGGCGGCATGTCGCGGTCCCTTGCAAGTTGTTCCCTGTTTGTATCAAAAATATAAGCGAATATAAGTGAAGTCAATCCCGCCCGGTACAGCCACGCGCCGGCGCAAGGAACAAGGAGGAACGAAAACGCATGGATCGGACATCGGACTGGGGCATGGCCCTCGACAGGAAAGAGGTTGCAGCCCGCATGCACGAGGCTTGCGACACGCTGCGTCGCCTCCCGGCCGGGCAGGTGCGGGGATACCGGTCGGCCTGGCCCGAAATGGTGGTCGAGTGCCTCGAGATGGCCGGAGGCGAGGTCATCGTCCGCCTGGCCGCCCCGTCGCCGCGCGCCATCGACCGCATGCACGAGGTCTTTGGCTGGTTCATCCACCTGAAGGACCAGCGCCACCTCGCCGCCGCACTGTGGCTGACCTGCGGCCGCGGCATGGGCCCCTCGCGTGCCGGCGGCTTGCTCGGCATCCATCGCGACACGGCACGCAACCGCCGTGACGAGGCACTCGACCGCATCGTCGAGGGCGAGCGCAGGCGCCGCATGGCCGCCTGAAGGTGGATCACGGTTAACACCCTGTTAGTACTCTCAGGGCACCTTGCCGCCTCGCGACAGACGACATGCCAAGAGGGGGCATCCCATGCGCCGGTTCACGACGGCATCGATCCTTGGCTGCACGGCGTTGATGGGCTTCGCCGTTGCAGCGCCTGCGATGTCAGACGAGCCGGCGCAGGCCGCCGCCGAAGCGGCTCCAGCCGCCAGCGTCTCGCTGACATTCATCGGCGAAGCCTGGAACGTCGCCTCTGGCGGCCTCGACCGGGGCACGGTCTTGCTCGACAACATCGACCTCCAGGCCTCGCTCGACCTCGAGCGCCTTGTCGGATGGAACGACGCCAGCGCATTCGTCTATGCCCTCTATGCCAGCGGCAACTCGGTCGCCGAGCGGGTAGGCGACCTCAATGGCATCTCCAACAACGAGACAGGCGAGGCCCTGCGCCTCGTCGAGGCCTGGATCGACCAGGGTTTTGCCGCGGGGCGTGGCTCGGTTCGCTTCGGCCTCTACGATGTGTCGAGTGAATTCGACGCAGGTGAAGTCCGCGCGCTGTTCATGAATGCCGCCCACGGGATCGGCACCGATTACTCGCAATCCGGCCTCAATGGTCCCTCGATCTGGCCGGTCACCAGCCTCGCCCTGCGCGTCCACTGTGCATTCGAGGACGATGTCTACCTGCGCGGCGCGATCGCCGACGGCGTGCCGGGCAACCCTGACTTCCCCAAGCGCACCACGATCGACTTCGAGGACGGCGACGGCGTGCTGCTTGCCCTGGAAACCGGTCTCGCGCGTGACGGCCGCCTCTGGTCACTGGGCGCCTGGACATACTCTGGGGAATTCCCCGATCTGGTGACGGGGGAAGACAGGCGCAACGCCGGAGCTTACGTCGCCCTCGAGGAAACCCTCCTGTCATCCGCTTCAGGCAGCGGCATCGACCTTGCCGGGTCGTTCCGCATCGGCGTGGCGAATGGCGACGTGAACGCGGTCGAGAGCTTCATCAGCGCCACCCTCGTGGCCACCGGGCTCCTGCCGTCGCGCCCCGCAGACCAGTTGGGCCTTGGCGTGATCCTGCTGGATGGCAGCACAGGCTACCTCTCGGGCCTCGCCGATCCAGCCGATCGCGAGATCAATGTCGAGCTGACCTACTATGCACAGCTGACCGACGAGATCACGCTGCAGCCCGACATCCAGTGGATCATCAATCCGGGCATCGACGACGAAATCGAGGACGCCCTTGTCTTCGGGCTGCGCTTGTCGGTTGGAAAGACCTGGGAAATCAGATAGCGCGCCGGTTTCAGCGCGGGTCGCTGGCCGCGCGGCACGCAACCTTCTGGCGCGCCACGTGCGCAGTGTCGCGGTTGCGGGCACGCTGGACATGCACAGGCCCTGCCGAGGCTTCCCGCAGGCAGCGTGTCAGGGCCGAGGTCGCATCGGTCTTGCCCGACAGGAATGCAAGACAGGCGTCCGACATCCGCTTGCGATGCGTGAGGATCGCCGGGGCGAGCGATGGTTCCTGCCGCAACGCCCGGGCATAGCCGGAGCGGGCCTCTGTCGTGCAGGCCTCGACCTTCTCGGGCGCCACGGCCTGCGTCGGCGAAGTCGACAAAAGCAGCCCAACCCCGGCCAGCAGTACAAGCGCGGCATGTCTGGTTCGCATGAGGAGAGGCTCCTGCCTTGTTCCGGCCCGGCACGGATGTGTCGGCCTTCGGGGAACCAGAGGCACGTCCCGTGCCGCAACTCGCCACGGGTCAGTTCGTGTGCCCGTTCCTTAAGGCCTGATTTACCGTTGCGCCCGCAATCTGCCGTGCTTGTTAATGCAGATTCGCTTCAAGGGTAGGGACCATGTCGAACTTGAGTATCAAGGTGCGAAGCCTCGTTTTGACGCTCGCCTTCTTCGGCTGCGTGGTTGTCCTTGCCGGTGTCTCGATCTGGGGCATGACCGCCCTTGAGGGCGTGATCGAGCGCAAGTCTGTCCTGTCAACCGCGCTGGCCAGCCACGGATCGGCTGACATGATGCATGACGCGATGCGCGGTGACGTGTTGAATGCGCGCCAGGTCGCCGCCGAAGGCGCCACGCCAGAAGCCGTTCGCCGGGTGCTCGCAGACGTCGAGGCCCACGCCGGCAAGTTCGTTGCCAATGTCGAGGCAAACCGCGCCCTCACGTTGCCCCCGGAAATCCGCCAGCAGGTTGAAGCACTTCTGCCGGTTGTACGCAGCTATCGTGACGCCACGCTCTCGACCGCGCGCGCCGCCGTCGAGGCGCCCGCGACCTATCCGCAGGCCTACGCCGGCTTCCAGCAGCAATTCGAGATCGTCGAGGAGCGCATGGAGGCCGTGACCAACCGCCTCGACGCGCTGCAGAAGTCCGTCTCGGCCGAGAGCGAATTCTATACGACAACCGCGAGTTACATGCTCTACGCCACGGCCATCGTCGCGCTCCTCGTGGTCTGGATGTCTCACGTCTTCGCAGGCCAGACCTTCCGCCTCATCGAGGCGATGGGCGCCGAGCAGCGCACGCGCCAGCAGCAGCTCCAGTCCGACCTCGCCAGCCGCTTTGAATCCTCTGTCGGTCGGATCGTGGGTTCAGTAATCCAGTCGAGCACCGACGTCTCAGGTTCCGCACAGCAGATCAGCGCGGCCGCCGAAACGACCCGCACGGAAGCCGGCGCGGTTACCGGCGCCATCGCCAACTCGGCCGACAGCGTCCAGACCGCCGCGAGCGCCTCCGAAGAGCTCTCTGCCTCGATCCACGAAATCACCCGCCAGGTCGAGCGTTCAGCTGAACTCGTGGCCGCCGCCGTGCGCGACGCCCGTCAGACCGACGCGACGGTCAACGAACTCGCGCAGACCTCGCAGAAGATCGGCGAGGTCGTGAAGATGATCAGTGACATCGCCTCGCAGACCAACCTGCTGGCGCTGAACGCGACGATCGAGGCCGCCCGCGCGGGCGATGCCGGCAAGGGCTTCGCCGTCGTGGCCTCCGAGGTCAAGAGCCTCGCAAACCAGACCGCCCGCGCCACCGAGGAAATCTCGGTGCAAATCGCCTCAAGCCAGGCCGCAACGATGCAGACGGTCGACGCCATCCGTGCGATAGGCACGCGCATCGCCGAGATGGACCAGATTGCCGTCGCCATCCGGACCGCCGTGGGCGAGCAGGGCAGCGCCACCCTGCAGATCGCCCGCTCGATGGTCGCCGCCGCCACCGGAACCCAGGAAGTCAGCCAGTCCATCTCCCGCGTGGCCCATGCGGCCGCCGACACCGACGCCGCCGCTGCCGGCCTGATCCGCGTAGCCGGCCAGCTCGCCGAGAACTCGGAAGGGTTGCGCAACGAGATCGACCGCTTCGTGCGGACGCTCCGGCAGGCGGTCTGAAGCCTGCCCGGCCTGCGCGCGGCGGTTGCGACGGGGTGAATTTACCCTGCCTTCGGAAAGTTGTGGCGCGCCGCGTCTGCACACGCTCGTCTATGGCGGGGGAGACAAGCTTGCCGCTAGGATCAAAGTCCGAAGAGGCAGCGAGCGAGTCGGATCGTGGGCATGTTCATCAGCAAGGCAAGGTTCCTGGCATTGGGCGCGGTGCTGCTGTCGTTGACGGCATGCCAGGCCGTTCACACGAAACAATCCGCCACCAACATCGCGCCGTCCGTGCAGGCCACCAAGCCCGTGCAGCGCCAGACCCTGGTGGTGCGTGGCGAGATCGTTCCCGACGAACCCGAAGGTGCAGTGCTTCCCGCGCGCCGTCAGATGGCCTCCATCACGCCGGCACCGGCCGATCCAGCCGTCACGCCAACTCCCGTCGAGACCCCGGCAACGGATCCCGCACTCGCTGACGGCACTGTCCCGGACGTGACGCCGGCCGACCAGCCCGCCAGCACGGACCCCACGCCGATCACCCCGGCGCTGGTCGATCCACAATCCGACAATGCCCCGGGTCCAGCCATGGCTTTCGACATGCAGGCCTTTCTGAAGGATCCTGTAGCCGCGCTCCAAACAAGCGTTGGCGGCATGCCTCTATGGCTAGTGGTCGCCTTCGGCCTGCTTCTCATCATCTCGTTGGTTATCGGCTTCTCGGGCCCCAGGAACGTCGAGAGCCGTGATGAACCCGCCTTCGCCTGACAGCCGGGCGGATCATGAATGCCGTAAATGGTCAATCGAATTTATGGCTTGATTTGCGGCCGTCCGGCTGGCTCTTTTGAATGACTGAAAACAGGCCCGACCTCAGGCCCTTCCGGTGACAATGATGCGTGGACTTACTCTCGTTGCGTTGGTCTCTTTTGGTGCGGTGGCAATTCACGCTGCGCCGGCAACAGCATCGGTATGGGACGAGGCAAGGAAAGTATGCCTCGAGCGCTACAACGACGAACTCAAGAGCGGCTCTGTGCCCAATCGCATGACGAAGGACCGTTATGTGAAGCAGTGCCAGGCATCGTATGTGCGCTCGGCCAAGCTCGACCAGGAACTCGAGGACGTCCTCAGCCCCAATGACGAGGCCGGTGACGCCGGCAGCTTCAATGGTCAGGGTGGTCCCGAAGATCTCGTGACGCCGCCCGCGGTGCAGCCGCCAACGCCCGCAGCGCCCGGCCGCGTGTCAAAGCCGCTGCCGCGCGCGAAGCCGGCGACCTGAAGCACTAGTTCCTTACGCCACTGCGTCGTTTGCGTCGGCCTCGCTGACCACGCGATTGCGTCCGCCGCGCTTGGCCGCATAAAGGCAGGCATCCGCGCGATGGAGCACGTCGGCCACCTGCTCGCCGGGCCTGAGGCTCGCAACACCCAGGGATAGCGTGACGGTGCCCATGTCCCGCCCCGTCGACTTCTGGACGATCCGCTTGGATTCAACCGTCTTGCGGATTTCGTTGGCAAGCCCCGTCGCCTGAGACAGCGTCGTGTTCGGCAGGATCACGACAAATTCCTCGCCGCCGAAGCGCGCAGCCGTATCCTTGCCCTTGATGTTGACCTTCAGGCATTGCCCGACCAGGCGAAGAACCTGGTCACCGATCGCGTGGCCATAGGTGTCGTTGAACTTCTTGAAGTGGTCGACATCACTGATGATGAAGGAGAGCGGTCGCCGGTCGCTTTCGGCATCCTGTATGGCGCGCGCCGCAGCCTCGTCGAAGCAGCGACGGTTGGCAAGCCCCGTCAGGGCATCGGTCAGGCTCTCCTTGCGCACCGTTTCCATGCGCCCGCGAATGGCTTCGACTTCGCGCGTCGAGGCTTCGAGTTGTTCCTCAAGCCTTGCATTGCGCGCCTGGACAAGCTTGGTCGCCTGCGAGAGCTTTTCAATCAGCAGCCGGACATCCGCCTTGCCGGAGTCCAGGGCGTTGCCCGCCGTCGTCAGCGTTCGGTCAACCGCGGCAGCATTGTCGCCGGCCAGCCGGAGCCTTTCCATCATCTTGCGCAGTTC
>DAISVV010000181.1:0-6605 GCA_036840015.1 Micropepsaceae bacterium | reverse complement strand
AGTTCACATGACACGACTAGCCCTGTTCCTCATGGCCTTTGTCGTGGCCTTGGCCAGCGCGCAGGCGCAACCACGGCCAGGACCAAATCCCCCGCCATGCGGCGGACCAGACCTGCCACCTTGCGGGCCGTATCAACCGCCGCCACCACCGCAACAGCCGCGGTGGTCACCCGGCGACCGCTTTCCGCCTTCATGGCAGCAGGACGAGTATGCCGTGCCCGACTGGCGCGGCCGCAACCTGCCACCGCCCCCGAGGGGATATCGCTGGTACTGCAGCACGCCCCGCAACTGCTTCCTCGTTCGCAAGAGCACTGGCATTGTGGTTCGCACCCGCTGGAATGACGAGCGCGAGGAATACTGGCGCAGGCGATACGCGCAGCGATACTCCTACCAGGATGACATCTACTGGCGCGAATGCCGCAGCCGGCCCGATCCGGCCGGCATCCTGATCGGAGGCCTCATCGGCGGCCTGATCGGCAGCGCGGCCGACCATCATGACGCGGGTGCGATCTTTGCCGGCGTCATCATCGGCGGCATTGCCGGTGCCGCGCTGTCGAGCGAACTGGACTGCGACGACCGATCCTACGCCTATCGGGCTTTCTATGCCGGCCTGAATGGATGGCAGGCCGGCAGCATCCACGAATGGCGAAACCCGCACAACGGGCACCACGGCCAGTTCCGCGTGCGCAGCTATTACTATGATCCGGATGGCTTCCACTGTGCTCGCTATCGCCACACGGTCTGGACGGCAAACCGCCGCCAGTTTGACGGCCGGGCCTGTCGCCAGCCTGACGGCGCCTGGAACTTCATCAACTAGCGTTCACGACGGAACGCGCCGCAGTCTCAGGAGGCTGCGGCGCTCCCCGCGCCGAGCAGCCTCATGACTTCGGCGTCGTCGACCTGGCGGAAGTCCTCATAAAACTGCCCGACCGACACGAAGCGTTCTGGTGCATGAAGGCAAACAACCTCATCGACCTCGGCGCGCAGTTCCGCGAGCACATCGGCGGGTGCAACAGGAACCGCAAGCACGATACGGGCCGCCCGGCGTCGTCGCAGCGCTTTCAGGGCCGCCCGCACCGTGGCGCCGGTTGCAATGCCGTCATCCACGATGATCGCGGTTGCGCCGGCAACCTCCGCAGGCGTGCGTCCGCCGAGGTAAAGCGTTCTTCGGCGTTCGATCTCGGCCAGCGCCTCTGACCGCGCGACGGACAGGTATCCAGCATTTGCAGCGGCGATCTTATTGAATTGCGGATTGATCAAAAGCGCCGGCTGGTCGCCATCGACGATCGCGCCAAGCGCGAGTTCAGGCTGGTGCGGATGGCCGATCTTGCGCACAAGAAGCAGGTCGAGCGGCGCGTCCAGCGCGCGCGCCACCGCCACGGCCACCGGCACGCCGCCCCGCGGCAAGGCCAGTACAACAGGTCGCACATAGCCTCGCTGCGCGAGGCGACGCGCGAGCTTTCGTCCAGCCTCGCTTCGGTCCCGGAAGATCATGATGCGGCAACGCTCGCGCGTGGTGCAAGATGATGCCCGAACCAGCGAGCCGCAAGTTCAACGACGGCATCAAGCGTGCCTGGTTCCTCGAAAAGATGCGTGGCGCCGCCGACCAGCTCGATCTGCTTCACGCATGAAAGCCGGTGCAGCGCCTGCCGGTTCAGCGTGATCACGACGTGGTCGAGGCTGCCGACGATCAGAAGGGTCGCGGCACGCACGGCGGGCAGGAACTCGGCCGCGAGGTCGGGGCGACCGCCGCGCGAGACCACGGCTCCCACTGTCTCCGGATGCCGCGCGGCGGCCACAAGAACTGCCGCCGCACCGGTGCTTGCGCCGAAGAGCCCGAGGGGCAAGCAGTGCGTGCGGCTGTCAGCACGGACCCAGCTGATCGCGTCGCTCACGCGTTCGGCGAGCAGCTCGATGTCAAACACATTCCCGTTGTCCACAGCCTCCGCGGGCGTGAGCAGGTCGAGCAGCAGCGTGGCGAACCCACGATCTTCAAGTGCACGCGCCACATGCTGGTTACGCGGGCTCAGCCGACTGCTGCCGCTGCCGTGAGCAAACAGCACGATGCCGCGCGCTTTCTCCGGCAGCGTGAGCGTGCCCTCGAGCGCCGCCGGTCCGATGATAACGCACGCCGACCCTCGGCTCATCTGGTCAGCCTCCTCGCAGGGGCACCACGCCCCGGCGGACAGGATCATGTTTCTCCGCCCCGGCAGCCTTGACCCTCATCAACACACGTCAGGCCTCGGCCGAGCGGTCCGGAATGCAACTGCCCGCCCCGGAATCGACAAGCCCGGGACGGGAAATCCGCAACAAAAAAGTGAGGGGAGGTGCTTGACAAAGGTTTGGCGTCAAACCAATATGATTTGACATCAAAGCAAAGGGGTCGTTCATGTCAACACGTCGTAATGTTCTGATGCTCATCGGGGGCGGGGTGGTCGTCGCTGCCGCGGCAGGGGCAGGTCTGGTGGCGACAAGCGGACCTTCAGAGGCCGCGCGCGAACCGTGGCGCAAGGCCGGAAAATACGCGGAATTCCGCCGCCGTGCCCTGTCTTATGCCCTGCTGGCGCCCAACCCGCACAACCAGCAGCCTTGGCTTGTCCGGCTCGACGGCGAGGACGCCCTCACGCTCTTCTGCGACCTCAAGCGCCGCCTGCCGGCCACCGACCCCTTCGACCGCCAGATCACCATCGGCTGCGGCGCATTTCTCGAGTTGCTGGTGCTGGCGGCAGCCCAGGACGGCTATCAGGCGACGATCACGCCCTTCCCGGAAGGTGAGGACATGAAGACCCTCGACCAGCGGCCCGTTGCTCAAGTGTCCTTCACGAAGGGTGGCGTCAGCCCTGATCCGCTGTTTGCGCACGTGCTGGCTCGACGCTCGAACAAGGAAGTCTATGAACCACGCGACGTTCCAGCACCCGCACTTCAGCAGATCGCAGAGGCAGGGCGTGTGTTCAGCGCGTCGTCGGAAACCATCGGCAACACAAATCTGGCCGAGCGCCTGCGCGACCTCACATGGCGCGCCCACCTGAAAGAAGTGACGACGCCGGCAGCATACCAGGAGTCTGTCGACCTGATGCGCATCGGGGCTGCCGAAGTGACAGCCAATCCGGACGGCATCGAGCTGGAAGGTCCTCTCTTCGAGGCAGGGCGGTTGCTGGGCTTCATGACGCGGGAGACCATGGCAGACCCCACGTCAACGGCCTTCCAGCAGGGCCTCGAGCTCTATCGCACCATGGCACTTTCGGCGCGCGCGGTCGGCTGGATCACGAATGAAAACCAGTCGCGCATCGACCAGATCAACGCTGGTCGCGCCTATGTCCGGATGAACCTGAAGGCCACTAGCCTCGGGCTTGGCGTCCATCCGTGGAGCCAGTCGCTGCAGGAATATGTGGAGATGAAGGACCTTTATCGCGAAGTCCATGACCTGATTTCAGATGGCAAGTCCATCCAGATGCTCTACCGTATCGGGTACGGCCCGCAGGTTGGACCAACACCCCGACGCGGACTGGAAGCGCACCTTGCCTGAACCTCCAGACTCTCACATTGAAAGGCCCTCGCACGAGCAGTTGCTGTTCCGACTGCTCAACGAGATCGGCATCATCGACCAGCTTTCGGCAAAGGCTTTCGAGCGACTGCTGCCGCATGGCCTGACGCGGGCCCAGTTTTCGGTGCTGAACCACTGCATGCGCCTCGGCGACAACAAGACGCCGGCGCAGCTCGCTGAAAGCTTTCAGGTTACCCGCGGGACGATGACAAGCACGCTGGCAAGGCTCGAGCAGAAAGGATTCATCCGCCTCGAGCCGGACGCCGTCGATGGGCGCTCAAAGCGTGTCATGCTCACGCGCAAGGGCAGGGCGGCACGCGAGGATTCCGTGCGCGTGGCGCTCCCCTTCCTGTCGGAGGCCACCAGCGTCATCACTAGGGACATGGTCGAGCGCATGCTGCCGCAGATCGAGCTCATCCGCGCGTGGCTTGACCAGAACCGCCTGGACTGAAACGCAGGCCGTCGCTAGGTCGTAGGCAGCCCCGCCGACTTGAATGCGTCGGCAAGCGCCGTGGCAGAGCCAACGCACATGCCCGGGATCGGATCCTTCTTGCCGTCCTTCATTACCAGCGTCAGCGACCAGCCACTCGACCAGGGAACAACCTTCACATGGTCGACCCGGGCCAGCGCGATACGCTCGCGCCAGGCACCGTCCCAAAGTTCAAGATGCGTTGGCGTCAGCCGTGATCCCGATACCTTGCCCTGCAACAGCATCAGCGCCAGCATGCCCGAGGACACGCCAATGATGCCGAGCCACTCGATCGGCGCACGGTAAGCAAGGCCAATCCAGAGCATCCCCAGCGAGACGAGGAAAATGAGCAGAACGCCCATCCGGCGGCTGTTCTGCTGGTACTCATAGAGTGTCATCGGGATACGCTCCGTGCAGCAGGAAGGCAGGGTCGGCATGACGCCGAGGCTCGACGCCGCCAAAAGCTCGCAGCGAAACGCTAAAAATTCGTTGGGTCGGGATGCGGGAGCGTGATGGATGCCAGGGCTTCCGCGATGCCTGCCTCACGATCCCTTAACCACACCGACGGCGTGGTCGGGAAGCCTTGGCGCCCCGACCTTGCGCATCAGCTGCCGCTCGAGCTGAAGACCCCGAGGAACAGCATCGTCAGGCCGAACGAATCCCACAGGCCATGTGCAATGATGACCGGCAGCAGGCGACGGCCGGTGAGCAGGAAACAGGCACCAAGGAAAAGCCCGCTTGCGGCGGTCCCCACGACGGCCACCGAACCATCCTCAATGTGGTGAAAGCCAAAGACAACGGCCTGCCCGACAAGTGCTGCAATGCTTGCAGCCGTTCCGCCACCCAGCATCTGCTCCACGCGGCTTTGTAGGAACCCACGGAAGAAGAGTTCCTCGCCCAGCGCCGCAAACAGCCAGATCAGCGCAAGCCATTGCGCAAGCGCAACCGGATCACCCTGCAGGAACTCGTACTTGCGTGTCTGCTCCAGCGTGTCGCCACCCAGATGGGTAACCGCCATCTTGTCCAACACAGGCTCGGCGAACAGGTTCCAGGCAAAGAAGCCCAGCGTCACCGCGAAGCACACGAGCGCAAGTTTTCCGCCGCTCCAGGGCTGCGCCCGATTGCGTTCCCGCGCAAGGCCGATGTCAAGCGGCCGGCCACCCCGTGCATAGAGGAAGCCGAACCAGAGGATGCAGAGGAAGAGCGGGTTCTGGAACAGCGTCAGGATCGACGGTCCGGTCGTCGCCTGCAGGAGGGGGCCCAGCCCGAACAGGAGCCCCAGGAACAGGACAACCTCGAACAGGTGAATGGCAGGCGATCCCGCTTTGCCGGCCGATGAAGCGGATTCGCCCGCCAGCGAGTGCTCTGACGCCATGATGTGTTCCCCCTTTAGTCATTCGCTGACCACGCGGGCTGAACTCATCGTCGAAACATGGCGGAATTGTGCACGGACAGCCGCGCTCACGGGGAGTTGATCGAGAGGATCCGGGGCGTGACGCTAAGGCAAGTGGTGGTTCACTTCTCCTGACGGATAACACGCAGGAGAAGCATCGTGACCACGAGGCTTCCAAGCAACAGCACAGCCACCCCCGCAGCATCCGAGAGCAAAGGCTGGCGCGTCCCCTCGGCGACACGCACCCCGTAAAGTCCCCAGATAATCGGAAGCAGGTAGAACGCGCTGCGTCCGGACAGGGAAACGGTCGCAGCAATCACTGTGGCCCCGCCAACGGCGGCAAGGCCCGACATCGTCGCGATGTCGGGCGTAATGATCCGCTCGATCGTCAGCACCGTCATCACATTCACGATCGACGCAATCGTCAGCCAGCCCGCAAGCAGGTTGAGCGGCAGCGCGATAAGCAATCGGTCCCGCAGCAGGCCCGCACCTTGCGACCGCACGAGGGCCAAGATCAACGCAGCCGCCGACAAGGAAATCACGACGACCGTCATCCAGATCTGGTTGAACGCCGCCATGAGGATCCACAGTCCACAGCCGCTGATGGCAACGAACGACGGCCATGCGTAGATCGCGAGCGTCTCGGAGCCCCGTGCTACCGGCAGGACCTGGTAGAGGGCATAGATGATCATGCCGAGATAGAGCAGCCCCCAGATCGCGAACGCAAAGCCTTCAACGCGCAAGGTGCCGTTACCCTGGAACGAGAATTCTGCCGCAGACATCCCGAACTGATAGACGGCCTGCAACGAGGGAACAGCAATCGCAAAAATCACAGCAAGGATGATCAGCGTCGAACGCGCGGCAGCAGCCATGAAACGGTCCCCCAGTTAAGTCTCTCGGATCGAGAAGAACCATGCCAGACAATCAGGATTCACCAAGAGCGGCAAGGGCGTCCCTCTGCCCCGGCCCCAAGGGCGCTCGATAACCAGGATCAACGCGATCCGCCGCATCAATGGTCTCCGGCGCGCCCTGTTTGCACGCCGCCCCCGGGTGATCTAATGGATGCACAAGCCCGACGACCCCTCACGTGGTCGAACGGCGAAAGGTAAACCTGCGAAGCAACTCAGCGAGATGACCACCCGCTTCTCCGTCGCGCCGATGATGGACTGGACGGACCGGCACTGCCGGTCCTTCCATCG
>DAISVV010000180.1:0-6621 GCA_036840015.1 Micropepsaceae bacterium | reverse complement strand
CACCCCATTTGCCTCTTGGGGATCGGGTCCTGCGGGCGGGGCATTAGCTTTGGGTTGAAGGGTTTGGGCTAGATTTCCGCGGATGAGGGACGAACAGACGCGCACGCGGCTCATGGCTGCCTGGATCTTCGTTGCCATCCTGGCGGCGGAGCGGGTGGCTTCGTTCATGCTTTTCGATCCTGCGGCAGGGCAGACAACCGAGCAGTTGCTTGCGCTGGCGCGGGGCGTGGTCGTTGGCGTGAGTGGCGCGCTGGTGTTCCTGGCCTTTGCAGTGATTTGGCGCCGGGGCACTGTTGCGGTGAGCGGCGGGCAATTCGCCAGCGCCTTCATCCTCTTCATCGTCCTGCTTGCCGTTGCGTGTTCACTCTATCCGCTGCTTGACGAGGCGAAGCGAGTTTTCACCAGCCTCGATCCGGACTTCCTGAACGCTGTCGTGCTGGGTGGCATTGGTGCGGTCGTCAGCCTGATGCTGGTGCGCGTCGAACACGCCGTTGAGCGCGTGCGGATGGGACGCGATGAGGAAGCCGCGCGTGCTTCGCGCAAGGTCTTGCTGCAGGGGGTCATGGTTCTCGCCCTTGTCCTGACCCTTGGGGCACTTGCACGCGACGCCCATCATCACGTCCTGTCTGACGAAGCCGCAAAGGCTGGCGAGGTGACCCAGTCCCTCACGCGCCTGCGGGGCGTCGTCGAGATGTCAGGGCGCCTGGCGTTCATCGATGATGCGGGCGGTGCCCGTGAGTTGGCCTTCACGCGGGCCGTCAACGTTGCGATGGCGCACCAGGCGAATGCGCGCTGGCTGATCGTGTCCTATCGGACGCGACACGAGGGGCGGCTGGGTTCCCTCGAGGCCCTCCCGCCGATGGTCACATTCGACGGGGCATGGGAGCGCGTGCGGTCGGCGAGTGCAGCCCTGCAGCGGGCCACCGGCCCGCAGCGTGCGGCCCGCGCCGAGGCGCTTGGAAATGCCATCGACGAGTTCGCGCCCGTCATCGAGCGGATGCGTGGCGGCAGCGCCGCGGCGGAGGAAGAGCGAATGGCCGACGGGTCGGGCCTGATGCTCGATGCGGTGACAGGCGTGCTCGGGGTCCTGATCGCGGTTTCGCTTCTCGTGCCCCTGTTCAGCGTGAGCAGGGCGCAGATGGACCGGGTCGGGCAGGCGCTCGCGCAGTCGCAGCGGCTGAACGAAAACCTGGCGTCGTACCAGCGGGCACTTGACCTGTACGCGATCTTTTCGGTGACCGACGCCAAGGGGCGCATCCTGCAGGTGAACGACCAGTTCCTCAAGGTCAGCGGTTACTCGCGAAGCGAAGTGATCGGACAGTCCCACCGGATCCTGAATTCGGGCATGCACGATGCGGCATTCTTCGAGGCGATGTGGCAAAGGCTTGAGAAGAGCGGCTTCTGGCGGGGCGAGATCTGCAACAAGGCGGCAGATGGCAGCCTGTTCTGGATCGATGCCTGCATAACCTCGCTGACGGGCGATGCCGGCCAGGTCGACCGGCACGTCGGGATCGCGCACGACATCTCCGAGCGCAAGCAGATGGAGATGCGCCAGCAGCGGCGCATGCGTGTCGAGCGCAGCCTTGCGTCGGTCCGGTCCGAGGCGATGTTGCAAGGCGCGATCTACCGCAGCCTGCCGCCGCTGCTCGAGGTCCTCAATGACGTGATGGGCGTGGCGGCGTCGCTTGTCGTCGAACTTGGCCACAGCCGTGATCGCAGTACATGGGGCTTGATGCTCGGGTATTCACGCAAGGACAGCCTTGCGGGCGAGATCGATGCCGGCACGCTGCCGCGGGTTGTCAACCTGGACGGGATGCATGGGCTGCTGCTCGACGCGTTCAAGCAGAACGAGCTGTTCGGCGGACTGACGGCGCGGCAGCTGGGCGCAACCAGCTTTACCGCGATCCCCATCGGCAACGGGCTCGATCCCATGGGGGCGCTGCTGGTGGCCGGCGAGATGGATCCGGAGGCATTCCGTGAAGAGCTTGCATTGGTGACAGTTGCGCTCGGCGAGCTCCTGGGGATGCGGCGGGATTCTGACCGCAGGCGGAGCAACGAGGAAAGCACGGTGCGGCTTGCCAAGCGCGATCCGCTGACCGGGCTTGGCAACCGGCGCGACCTGCTTGAAGAGTTCGAGGCCCGGACCGACCATCCGGAGGCCAAGTTCGCGCTTCTGCTCGTGGATCTGGACCGCTTCAAGCCCATCAATGACACGTTTGGTCATGCGGTTGGTGATGCGGTTCTCAGGGTCGTGTCGGACCGGCTTCAGGCCACCGTCCGCGGCGACTATACGGTCTCGCGCATGGGCGGTGACGAGTTTGCCATCCTGACAGAGGCGCATGCGTCGGTCGACGAGGAAGGTGC
This sequence comes from Micropepsaceae bacterium, assembly GCA_036840015.1. Taxonomy (GTDB): domain Bacteria; phylum Pseudomonadota; class Alphaproteobacteria; order Micropepsales; family Micropepsaceae; genus SZUA-430. Next base: position 4,257 of record DAISVV010000180.1, on the reverse strand, counting down.
GCTTGACCTTGCGCACCGGATCATCGAGGAGCTGTCGCAGCCGATCAAGTGTGACGGGCACCTTCTTTCGGTGGGTGCGTCGATCGGCATTTCCCTGTACCCGCGCGATGGGTCGTCGTTCCAGGAAGTGCTTCATTGCGCGGATGCGGCGATGTACAGGGCCAAGGCCAACCGGTCGGGCGCGAAGGTGTTCGATGCACTGGCCGACGAAGGCATGCGCCACCGCGCCGAGCTTGAGACGGAACTCAAGGTGGCGATGGATGACGGAAGCCTCCAGCCCTACTTCCAGCCCTTTGTCGACCTTGAGACGGGGAAGGTTGCAGGCCACGAAGTGCTGGCGCGCTGGAACCATCCGGTACGTGGCAGCGTGCCGCCGGCAGAGTTCGTGAAGATCGCGGAAGATGCCGGCATGGTCGAGAAGCTGTTCTGGCTGATGCTGCGGGCTGCCTGCAGCAAGCATGTGGCCGGAGGCTTCGACACGACGCTGTCGCTCAACCTTGTACCGGCGCAGATCGAGAACCCGGCCTTTGCCAAGCAGCTGATCGAGGAGCTCGAACTGATCGGGTTCCCGCCGCACCTGCTTGAAGTCGAGATTACCGAGACGACCTCGATGGGCGATCTTGATCGGGCACGTCCGATGCTCATGCTGCTCAAGGCGTGCGGAATCCAGATTGCGCTTGATGATTTCGGTGTTGGCTATTCGTCGCTGGCGCTGCTGCGGAACCTGCCGATCTCGAAGCTGAAGATCGACCGGTCCTTCACGCAGGACCTTGAAGGCGTTGATCCGGGCCGGGCGACGCTGGTCAATGCGATCCTGGGCATTGCCAGCGCGATGTATCTCAAGGTCACGGCCGAGGGCATCGAGACTGCCGAGGTGGCGGCGTATCTGAGGGCGCACGGGGCGCATTACGGACAGGGCTATCTCTACGGGAAACCGTCGACCGAGATCGTGGTCGACATGGCCGGGGCACCTGCTCCCGAGGCCGAGCGGCGCCGCGCCTAGCCCAGAAGGTCGGCCTGGATTGCGACGGGCGTGACCAGTGTTTCCTCATCCCTGACGCGTGCATTGTTGAGGCGGCGGGATACGGGATGGGCCTTTATCAGGTCGCCTGCGGCCGGTTTCATGAGTTCGTGGCCTGCCGCGCCTGAAAGCCAGTCCTGCATCGTTTCGCGTGTCAGGAGCACGGGCATGCGGTCGTGGTACTGGCCCACGAATGTGTTGGCGTCGGTGATGACCATGGTTGCCGAGCGGATGACATGGCCCTGATGCTCGGGGTGGGCCGCCTCTTCCCAGAGAGCGGCGATCAGGAACACGGGGCCCTGCGCCGGCGTAAAGTACCAGGGCTGCTTGCCGTCGGGCCGATCCTGCCATTCATAGGTGCCAGTCGCCGGGATGATGCAGCGTCGGGTCCTGAAGGCGGCACGGAAGGTCGGTTTCTCGGCAACAGTCTCGGCGCGTGCGTTGAAGGTCGAAGGCAGTTCCTTCAGGGGTTTCTTCCACCATGTCGGCACGAGGCCCCAGCGCATGCGCTCGAGGCGGTGCGTGCGCGGGCCGTCGGCGAGCGCGACGACGATGTCCTGCGTGGGGCAGATGCTGTAGCGCGGTTCGAGGTTCCCCAGAGGCTGGCCGAAGAAGCTGAAATAGGCGTGGAGGTCAGCGTAGGAAAATGCCTGGGTGAAGCGTCCGCACACGGTGCTGCCGCCTGTCAGGTTCGCGCGACGGGAATGTTGTCGATGAGGCGCACGCGCCCGAGATTTGCCGCCACAAGCAGGCGTGCGGGTTCGGTAAGCGACTGAAGGGGCATCAGGTCGCGCTCGGCACGCAGTTCGAAATATTCGACCGACGAGAACCCGGCGGCGAGGATTGCGGTGCGGGCGTCGGCATAGATGCCGGCGGCGGGCTTGCCGGCGCGGAAGGCGTCGGCGGCGCGGTAGAGCTGGCGCGCGAGTTCGGGGGCAACGCGGCGCTCGTCGGGCGTCAGGCGCGTGTTGCGCGAGGACATCGCAAGCCCGTCAGGTTCGCGCACCGTCGGGTGGGCAACGATGCCGATCGGGATGTCGAGGTCGGTGGTCATCCGGCGGACGACATGGAGTTGCTGGTAGTCCTTCTCCCCTAGGACGGCAAAGTCGGCACCGGACTGGTTGAAGAGCTTGGCCACGACCGTGGCCACGCCCTCGAAGTGGCCCGGGCGAAACGCGCCGCACAGGCCGTCACTCAGGCGGGCTACGCTGACCTTGGTTGAAAAGCCCTCAGGGTACATGTCGGACTGCTCGGGCGCGAAGAGAAGGTCGACGCCCGCCGCATCGAGCATGCGTCCGTCGGCCTCGAGGGTGCGAGGGTAGTTGGCGAGGTCGCTCGGGTTGTTGAACTGGATCGGGTTCACGAAGATCGACACGATTGTGCGCTGGGCCAGCGTTCGCGCCATGCGGACGATCTCGAGGTGGCCCTGGTGCAGGGCGCCCATCGTGGGGACGAGGGTCGACTTCTCGCCGGATGTCTTCCAGTTCGCCACGGCGTGGCGAAGCTCGGCGACCGTGCGGACGGTTTTCATGCGGGGTGCGGGCATCGAAATCACTCTGCGTCCTGGAAGGTGTGCTCGGGTCCGGGGAAGCGGCGCGCACGGACATCGGCGGCGTAGGCGGCGACGGCCTCGGCGGCCAGGGTTCCCAGTTCGGCATAGCGCCTGACGAATTTGGGGCGGAAGCCGGCGTAGTGGCCGAGGATGTCGTCGATGACCAGGATCTGGCCGTCGCAGGCGGGCGATGCGCCGATCCCGATCGTGGGGATGGGTGTCTCGCGCGTGATGCGTTCGGCGAGGCCGGCGGGGATCTTCTCGAGGACGACCGAGAAGGCGCCGGCTGTGGTGACGGCACGGGCGTCGGCTTCGACGCGGGTGGCGTCATCGCGCTTTCCCTGCAGCTTGAAGCCGCCAAAAACGTTCACCGACTGCGGCGTGAGGCCGACATGCGCCATGACGGGGATGCCGCGATCGGTGAGGAAGCGGATCGTGTCGCGCATGCGCTCGCCACCCTCGATCTTGACGGCGGCGCAGCCTGTCTCGGCCATGACGCGGGCGCAGTTGCGGAACGCCTGCTCGGGGCTTTCCTCGTAGCTGCCGAACGGCATGTCGACGACCATGAGCGCCCGCTTGAGCCCGCGGCGAACGGCAGCTCCATGCATGATCATCATCTCGAGCGTGGCGCCGATGGTGGAGGGCAGGCCGTGGACGACCATGGCGACGCTGTCGCCGACGAGCACGAGGTCGCAATGCGCGTCGACGGTTTCTGCCTGCGGGGTGGAATAGGCGGTAAGGCAGACAATGGGCGCCTTGCCCTTGCGTGCGATGATGTCCGGGACGGTCAGGGCCTTGGGGCCAGCTGGCGCTTGCTTCGACTCAGTGCTCATGGGGCGTAACCGTCACATGTTTGCTGCGGCGCAAAATACAATGATTGGAGGCAGGAAACAGCATCGATTTTATACAAGGTGATCGCGTTAATGGTTGTCGTTTTCCCTGGGTCTGTCGCGATTCACCGCGCGACGTGAGGCAGGGCGCGGGCTGGCAGGGGCTTGGAAGCTGTCCGTGTACGGACCTTGGTTGCCGCTTGTTGCGCGCGCTGAGGGCAACTGCAGCTGCAGATCCGGATTGCCATGCGGTGCTTTTGGGCGCACACTTCACGTCATTGGCCTCGGCCGCTGGCTCGCAGGTTCTTGTCTTCCGGCGTTACCAGTGCGCCTGCCGCCCTTCCAGGGAGGATGACATGACCGTTGCTGCAATCCTGAAGCACAAGGGAGCCCGGGTCGAAACCGTGCAACCCACTGCCACCATCAGGCAGGTCTGCGACCTGCTCTCTACCCGCAAGATCGGAGCCGTTGTCGTCAGCGGCGCGGGATCTGGTTTGCTCGGCGTCGTGTCCGAGCGTGACGTGGTGCATGCCATTTCGCGGCATGGCGAGGCGGCGCTGGCCATGCCGGTCAGCCAGGTCATGACGCGCGAGGTGGCCACCTGCCGGCTGACTGATACGCCCCAGGACCTCATGGAAATGATGACCGAGGGTCGGTTCCGCCATGTGCCGGTGGTCGAGGGTGGCGAGCTTCTGGGAATTGTCTCGATCGGAGACGTCGTGAAGCGGCGGATCGAGGACAGCGACCTCGAGCGGTCCTCCATGCAGGAATACATTGCGCAAGCGGGCTGACGAAGGTCCCGTTTATTGCTTGTTTTCCTTATCTTTTGCCTCTTTTGCGGGGGTGCGTCCGTT
>DAISVV010000179.1:0-6628 GCA_036840015.1 Micropepsaceae bacterium | reverse complement strand
GCGCCGAGGGGCAGCCGATGGCGGTGCGCGCGATCGAGGCGATCGCGGTCACGGATATGCATGCGCGCCCGCGCCCGCTTGATGCGTCCACGGCATCCGAGCGCATTCATGTCCTCAACTACCTGAACGAGCAATTCGGTGCGCGGGGAGTGCGCTTCGGGATCGGAGACGACGGGACGGGGCTTTACTGCGCGCCCGGGGCGGAGCGGCTCCGGGAGCGCATCGGCGTTCGTTGCGCGGCGCCGCCGGCGATGGTGGCGCCGTCGCCGGCACTGGCGACCCGCATTTCTGCGGCCTGTGCACGACGCGTCGTGCGCGTGACCGAGACTGAGGTTCCGGGGAACACGATGCTGCCGGGCACAGGTGGTGGGGCGGAGGCCGTATCGCTGCAAGAAGGAGGGGCTCCATGATGACCCGCACGCTTGCCGTTCTGCTCATGACGCTGGCGGCCACTGCGATGCCAAAGCCCGCCGCGGCCTCTGCGTCTGCCGGTGTTTCCGAGGCGGAGGTGGCCCGCGCCCTCAGCCAGCGCGGCCTGCCGTTGCGGCTTGGCAATGACAGCTTCCGCGAGCCCATGATCGAGAGTTATGCGGGCGCCACGCGTTTCTATATCTATTTCTATGAGTGCAGCCAGACACGGACATGCCAGAACATCCAGTTCCGGACGGGGTTTGCCACGCGCGGGCGTGTGAGCCTGGCAAAGGTCAATGACTGGAGCTCGCGCTGGCGCTTCGGGCGGATGTATCTCGATCCGGAGGGTGACATCATTCTTGACATGGATGTCGACGCACGCCGGGGGCTGCCGCCGGAGGTGTTGGCCGCGCAGGTTTCCCGCTGGCTTGAGGTTGTGCGCGAGGCGGAGGCGTTCATCGGCTGGGGCCGCTAGGTCACTTTGGGGACGAAGCTCCGGCGGCGCAGGTGGGTGGCGTGCTTTCGACCGGCGGGGTGCCGGTTGCGAAAGCCGCAACTTCATCCCATGTGCGCTGCGCATCAAGGTCGCGCAGCAGCATGTGATAGCCGTCGGCATAACAGACGACGCGCCGGGCGCCCGGAAGGCGCGCAGCAGCCCCGGCGATTGGGCCTGACGGCACGATCTCGTCGCCGTCGGCATAGAGCACGAGGGTCGGCATGGTGACCTGCGGTGTGGCCTGCCAGGCCGCTTCCATCAGGTCGACGAGGCCGTGGGTTGCATCGACGCGGGTTGCCTTGATCACGAACGGGTCCTGACCCAGTGCCTTCAGCATCTCCTTGTTGTCAGAGGGCCGGACATTCAGCCCCCGCCCAGTCAGCCTTGCGCCGGGCGCCAGCTGCATCATGGTCCAGAGGCCTGCCCGCTTGAAGAAGTCGAGATTGGACCAGCCCCAATAGGCTGGCGAGACAAGGATCAAGCCGTCGGCGAGGTCCCTGCCCCCGCGTGCGGCCGCCAGGGTGGCGACGGCTCCGCCCATGCTTTCTCCCAAAAGGAAGACCTTGGCGCCGGGATGGCGCACCCTGACGAGTGCGAGGAACGTGGCTGCATCGCCAGCCATCACATCGTGCCCCGGCCAGCGTCCGTTGCCTTCGGTACGCCCGAAGCCGCGCTGGTCAAAGGCGTAGGTGGTGATCCCCCTGTCTTGCCAGTAACGCGCGGCCTGGTCGATGAACCTGCCATAGTCGTTCATGCCATGCAGTGCCACGATGACCGTGGCGGGCTCAGGCGCGCTCCACTGGCTATAGGCGAGCAGGAAGCCGTCGCCCGCCCGCCAGTGCGCGTTCCCGACCAACGTCGGCGTCGCCGGCCCCGGACCCGGCGCGAGACGTTCGGCGACGCAACCCTGCAGGAACAGGGCGGAAAGCAGGATCAGAAGGGAACCAGCGGCGCGCATGACGCCAGCATAACTGAAAGGCGGCAAAAAGGCAGTTGGCCCGCTGACGCGAAAAGGCATTGAGCAAAAAAAACGTGACGCCAAAACACTGGCGTCACGCTCATTCATGCCGACCGTTACGCCGGTGATCAGAATGCGTAGCTCAACTTGACCGAGACGGGGACCGAGATCGCGTCGCTGTCATTGTTGATCGAGGCGAGGCCGAGGCCGCCAATCGCGGCATCATTGCCGTCGAGGTCGCCGCGGTAGCGAATGCCAACCTCGGCGCTGACCGAGAGGCGCTCTGCAACCTGCCAGGAGGCGCCAACATCAAGCCCTGCCGAGACGGTCGTCGAATCGTCATAGAACGGGACATTGTTGAGGTTGATGTCGTTCGGTTCGGTGCCGACACCGTTGGGTACGGGGACCCGGAACGATGCGCGGATTTCGTCCGTAAAGGCCACGCCAGCGCGGGCGGCCACGTAGGGACGCACCTTGCCCGAGCCGAAGTACTGGCGGACGCCGGCTTCAACCGTCGTGCTCTTGAAATCATCGAAGGTGCCATTGACCGGCAGCGTCGCGGACAAGGCGGGAACGAAAGCCGTTCCGACCTGGACCGATCCGCCATCAGCCTCGGTACGGCGCAGTTCGGCAAAGACCTCGCGGTCGCCTTCCAGACCAAAGCGGCCTTCGATGCCATAGGTCGTCGCGTTGCCGTAGATGTCGTCGTAGGAACGCGACTCGATGCGCAGCTGGGCCGACGTGGCGGGCAGGTTCGGATTCAGCGCAGCGAGCGAGGCGACCGTCGCGGTTGCGCCACCGTGGACGTCGCCGTCGAGCGGCAACTCGGCGCCGACATTGACAGAACCGGCGAACTGGCCGGGCTTGAGCGGCGTGGCGAACGCCGGCGACGTGACGCAGGCTGCTGCCAGCAAGGCAGTAAGGTATCTCATGCAGAACTCTCCTCGTATCGAACTTGTCGATAGGAATATTTACGGATCCTTGCCGATCCGGATCACACCCGTTCACCGGAAAATCCTGCCATTCACGTCCTTGCCTCGGTGACGCGAACGTAAACGTACGCTTTCCGGAGGCTCTATGCCGAAATTTCCCGCGCAACCGCTAAGGGAACGGGTATGGGAAATTCGAGCAGTTGCTGCGCCAGCGCCTTGCCTTGCGGGTCGTTGCGCAGGCTTGCCACGCCGCCGCCGCCTAGCGCGTCATGCAGCAGGAAGTTCAATGCATGCGTACCCGGCAGATCGAACCGCTCAACCTTGCCCTGGCCGCCGACGAAGAGATGGGCAAACCACGCGGCGACCGCAGCCTCGCTGAGGGCTGCACGGATCCACGGGGCGTAAGCGGCCTTGCGCGCCATGACACCGATGTTTGCGTTGTTGCCCTTGTCCCCGGACCGCGCGAAAGCGAGGCGAATGAGGGGAACTGTCGCCTGCGTCGGGCCAACGTCACTCGTGACCTGTGGTCGGCGGATCATCGAGGGCGTGAAGCCGCCGGTCGTGTCCTGCGGGGCATCGAGGACCTGCTCGCCGACGTGTACCGAAACCTTCACGTCCTTCTTCGGGATGAGGCAGGCGAAGTGGCGCACGACGGGTGCCACCTTCGGGCGCAGGCCCGCGTAGCCGGAGGTGCCTGGCGCAAACGAAGTTCCCGATGAGGTGAGCTCGCGCATCATCGCCTCGAGGGGTTCCTTGCGGGCGTGCTTGGCCGCCAACTTCAGGATGGCTTCACGTCCCCCAGACTTGCGGGCCTGTGCGCCATAGGAATCCTCTGCACCCAGCACTTCCAGGGACGTCTCCGTGAAGGGGCCCCAGTTGCGCTGGCGCAGGATTGTTTCCATGCGATTGAGTACGGCTTCACCCGTGCGGCGTGCCTTGGCGGCGGCGTCGATGCCGCCAATCGCGACAAGATTGCCGATGCGATAGCCATCTTCCCAGGTCGTGGAACACTTGTAGGTGGCGGTGGGCGCGTAGCCCCGCGCGTTTGATACGCGGACGCGATCCTTGCCCAACTGCTCAAGGCGCACGTCGCTAAAGTCGCAAACCACGTCGGGCAGCATATAGGCCTGCGGGTCGCCGATCTCATAGAGCATCTGTTCGCCCACGGTGCCCACCGATACGAGGCCGCCAGTGCCCTCCGGCTTGGTGGCAACGAAGCTTCCGTCTTGCGAAATCTCGGCGATGGCGTAGCCGATATTCTCCCACTCCGGCACCTGGTCCCAGTCCGTGAAGATACCACCGCAGGCCTGCGCGCCGCACTCGACGATGTGGCCGGCAAGGCTTCCGCCGGCGAGCTTGTCGAAGTCCTTTGGCGTCCAGCCGAATTCGTGGATGCAGGCGCCCAGGGTGACCGCGCTGTCGACGCAGCGACCCGTGATGACAACGTCGGCACCGGCGGCCAATGCGGCGGCGACGGGGAAGCCGCCGAGATAGACATTCATGCTGACGGGCTTTTCAGGGAGCGCCTGGCCTGTGAACATCTCCCGGATGTCGGCACTCTTCCATTTGTCGAGCTGGGGCAGCACATCATCCCCTTCGACATAGGCGACCTTCAAGTCCACGCCCTGCCTGGCGAGCATCGCTTCGAGGGCTCTTGCGCAACCCTTCGGGTTCACGCCACCTGCATTGGCGATCACCTTGATCTTCTTCTCGGCGACCTCGCGGGCGATCTGCGCCATGGTGACGGTTACGAAGTCGTGCGCGTAGCCGAGGTTCGGGTCCTTCTCACGCGCGCGGGCGAGGATCGACATGGTGATCTCGGCCAGATAGTCGAAGACGAGATAGTCGATGTTGCCATGGCGGACGAGCTGCGGGGCTGCGGTGAAGCTGTCGCCCCAGAAGCCGGAGGCGCAGCCGATGCGGATCGTCTTGGTCATTTGGGTGTCCTTGCCAGGTTGGAGCCGAATGGTTCACGCGAAGGCGCGAAGGCGCGAACAAACGCGAAGAACTTTCTTGAGCGCACAAGACGCGCAGACACAGTTTATTAGCGCTCCTCGCGCTTTCGTGCCTTCGCGTGAACCCTTCATCACCCCAGCGACTTCATCAGGTTCTTGGCGATGACGAGTTGCTGGACCTGGCTCGTGCCTTCATAGATGCGGAAGATGCGTACGTCGCGGTAGAAGCGTTCGACACCATAGTCGGTGACATAACCCGCCCCGCCGTGGATCTGCACTGCGCGATCGGCGACGCGGCCGACCATCTCGGAGGCAAAGTACTTGGCGCAAGAGGCTTCCATGGTGACGCTTTCACCGGCGTCGCGCTTGCGGGCACCGTCAAGAACCATGCACCGCGCCGCGTAGGCTTCGGTCTTGCTGTCGGCGAGCATGGCCTGGATGAGCTGGAACTCGCCGATCTTCTGGCCGAACTGCTCACGTTCCATGGCATATTTCGCCGCATCGCGGATCAGGCGCTCGGCGACGCCCACGCACACGGCGGCGATATGCAGCCGCCCACGATCGAGCACCTGCATGGCGACGCGGAAGCCCTGCCCCTCCTGGCCCAGCAGACACGAGGCGGGGACATGGCAATCCTCGAACACGACGTCGCAGATATGCGCGCCCTGCTGGCCCATCTTGCGCTCGGGCTTTCCGATCGTGATGCCCTTGAGGTTCGATGGTACGAAGAAGGCCGATATGCCCCCCGCACCCTTGTTTGACGGGTCGGTGCGCGCCATCAAGGTAAAAACCTGCGCCTTGTTGGCATTGGTGATGTAGCGCTTGGTTCCATTGACCACATAGTGATCGCCCTTGCGGATCGCCGTGGTGCGAACGGAGGCTGCGTCAGAACCGGCGCCGGGCTCGGTCAGGCAGAACGAGGCGATCGCCTCTCCGCTTGCGAGCTTGGGCAGCCACTCGTTCTTTTGCGCGTCATTGCCGAACATCACGACGCCCTGGCTGCCAATGCCGACATTGGTGCCGATGACCGAACGGAACGCCGGCGAGGTCTGGCCCAGTTCGAAGCAGACGAGCACCTCTTCCTCCATGGTCAGGCCAAGGCCGCCATATTCGGTGGGGATCGAGATTCCGAAGAGGCCCAGGTCCCTCATTTCGGCGATGACATCATCGGGCACCAAATCGTCGCGCGCGGTCTTGTCCTCGATGGGGACAAGCCGCTCGGATACGAAGCGCCGGACTGAGGAAATGAGCTGGGCGCGGGTCTCTGGATCGAGGGCCATGACGGGTTCCGGATGTGCTAGACTGAGGTTGACTCTTGACTGGGCGAGCAGCCTATTCCAACCGTTTTTGCGGAGCAATTGATGAGTGAGACCACGCGATGGCAGAGATGACGGGTGCGCTGGCCGGCATCAAGGTCCTTGACCTCAGCCGCGTGCTGGCCGGGCCCTACGCGACGCAAATCCTGGGTGACCATGGCGCTGACATCATAAAGGTCGAGCCGCCCGCAGGCGACGAGACGCGTGAGTGGGGCCCGCCTTTCCGCAACGACAACGGGGCGCGCGGCCCGTCCGCCTATTATCTTAACATCAACCGCAACAAGCGCGGTGTTGCACTTGACCTGACCAAACCCGAAGCGCGCGAGATCGTGCTGCGCCTGCTCGCGGATGCCGATGTCGTGGTCGAAAACTTCAAAATCGGGACGCTTGAGAAGTGGGGACTCGGGCCGGACATCCTGAGTGCGCGGTTCCCGCGGCTTATCCATGCGCGGGTGACGGGATTTGGGGCGGAGGGCCCTCTCGGCGGCATGCCGGGGTATGATGCGATCGTGCAGCCAATGGTGGGGCTGTCCTCATGCAATGGGTCGCCCGGGTCCGGC